>CBDUCG010000102.1:0-7237 GCA_965365595.1 uncultured bacterium | reverse complement strand
CAGGGCTATTTATGGAGGAATACTTCTAGCTTTATACCCATTGGGCCAATTTATAGGCGCTCCTGTAATAGGCTCTCTTGCGGACAAGTTTGGGCGAAAACGTGTCTTATTAATAAGCCTAATTTTTACAATTTTTTTCTATCTCGTAATAGCCTATTCAATTCACATCAGGTATCTCTGGCTTTTGATGAGTACATGTTTTTTGGCGGGTCTCACGGAGTCTAATGTAGCCATATGCCAAAGCTCAATTGCTGATATAAGCACAGAAGAAAACAGAGGAAGGCTATTTTCATATCTTTACGCATTTATGAGTCTTGGGTACTTCGTAGGTCCGATTGCAGGCGGTCAGACAGCGGTACATTACGGTCTTTCGGTTCCTTTCTGGGTAGTTGCCGCATCGTTAGGTCTGATTTATGTTTGGGTTCTGACGAGCTTCCACGATCCTTATGTTCCGGATAAAGATAAAGCCACAAGTTACTTCAAAACATTTACCAACCTTTTAAATGTTTTTACTGATCTTCAAATCAGAAGGGTTTATCTCGTCAATTTTCTCATATATTTAGGCTTATTTGGAATCGCAAGAACTATTACAATATATATTGTAGGCGAGTGGCATTTGGGTCTGGATAAAGTAACTTTTTATTATGGCATGGTCTCTTTATTTTGCGGGTTATCAAACATGGTATTTTTTGCTCCGATTGCACAACGATTCAGTCTTAAATCAATTACAATATGGTCTGGTCTGGTAGGTGGCGTACTGATTATCATTATAGTTATCCCAAAAACGGAATATTCGATATGGGTCACTTCTACGCCAGCATTTTTTATAATGATGTGGGCTATCTCAGCATGTGGCACATATATATCAACTTTGGTTGGACCGGAGCGTCAGGGACGGGTTCTGGGTAACAATTTGGCATTACAAGTAGGAGCCGAATCAATTGGTGCGGCATTAGGTGGCTTTCTTGCCGCAATATATTTACCTCTATCTGTAGTGACTTATGGAGTAGCGATAATATTAGGTTCACTGTTGCTCATAAGTTATAAACCTTCCCGTTCATAGTGAACAAACTATGATTAATTTTCTGTGATACTATATAAGCATGAATAAAATGATTATGATTTTATGTTTTCTATTATTTCTTTCCGGTTGTTTTTCCATTTCTGATCAACAAGGAGTTGATAACCTATGGAGAGACGATTCAAAAGTTCAGGGCATAGAAAAGGGAATAACAACACAAAATGAAATAATAAATTTATTCGGCCCCCCCTCTCAGATAATAGATATGGATAACGGCGCCATATTCTATTATCTTCTGCAAGATAAACAAGGGAAAGGAGTATTTCTTTTGCTCTTTAATTATAAGACTGAAAAAATTAATTATGACCGAGCGATATTTTTCTTTAACGAAGAAGGCATTCTTACAGACTATGGTTTTAGTATAGAAAATGTTGAAAGAAAATAAACAGTTACTGCTTTTGGCAATTTTTTTATTGTTTATTACATCGTCATGTACTGTCATATCAAAAGATATTAATAAACAAACCAGCTTAGCAGATAAATCATTCGAACTGGAAAAAACAAACATTGGTGATGCAATAAACCAGATGGGACCACCATCCAAACTTAGCAAGTTCAACAATGGGCTGGTTTTCATATACGAATCCGTGGACATTGACGAGTACCAGATTGGGCTAAGTGCGAAATATGATTTTTTCAGGTGGTTTAAGTTTTCCTTTGCTAAAGGGAAAGCAGATCGAGAAATTCTCTTGCTGATTTTTGATGAGAAAGGCTATTTAGTTGCCAAAACTTATAATAATTTTGAAGAAAATTTAGGGAGCGGACAGTCAATAAGCTTCTTATATGCCATTGAAAGTTTAGTCGATTCCTCAAAGTTGGAAGAAACCCCCGGCTCGCTAGGCTGGGGGAGCAGTTTGCTTAAACCGTTACCAGTAGCATTGAATTACCCGCATAACTTGGGTACCGGTGAATCTGGCGTTGAGCAGCTTGGCGCTCCTGATAGTGTTGGCCAGCATTCTTTGGAATTATCAGAATGATATTTGAAAAGAGCATTAAACTGCCTATTCAGATTAACAGCTAGTCAGGCTTTCCCCGTTTGTACAGGTATCAGTACCGCCACCACCATCTATGTTGTCATTGTCCGGTCCACCGTCAATAGTGTCATTACCTCCGCCTCCATCAATAGAGTCATCCCCTCTTCCACCATATATTGTGTCGTCTTGACTGCCTGCGTTTATTGAGTCGTTTCCAGGCCCGCCGTCAATACAGTCTGAACCGCTGCCTGCAGTGATGGTATCATTGCCTCCTAGCCCTATTATCACATCATCCCCGCTTGTTCCTGAAAGTGTGTCATCGCCGGGAGTTCCAATTATGGCTCCTGGTAGGCTCGAATCGCACGGACTGTCCGGCAGCGGCAATGGAACATCGCTGTCTTTTATTGTTTCGTTTAACCCGAGTCTCAGATAGCAAGCAGTTTGAAGAGGGCAGCTAAAAGCAAGTTCATCTTCATCAAATATTAACGGAGATAATACTGTACTGCTGCCAATTGGATTGTAGCTTGATGATGTGTAGCTATCGGACAAAGTTATAAAAACAAGATCTGCTCTGGATTGGTTTGCATTAAGATTTTGAGAGAAAACATGGGTAAATTCAACGGGTAGGAAAGGCTTAAGTCTGCAGTTGCCTGATCCGGTCAAAACTTTGGATCCTGATATTGTTTCTGTGCATGAAGTAGCAGTATCCGGGTTTCTAGCAAATGCTCTTGTTCCATATTGAAAGCCATTTGCTGAATCGGTAATTCTTACGTCACCGCTTAAAGAACGAAAAGATATAGCCCTGTAATCGCTACCACAGCTCACGTTTGGAGTTACTGTTACAAATCCTTCTTTTCCAGCGAGAGCACCACTTGATATTACTGAACCAGAATTGCTTAAAATATCACTGAAGTCGTATATGTGTGTATCAAGCGGGGTGTACTGATCGCAAAAATCACGAATCTCGACACAGTTTTCATCAAATATCTGAACGTGCACGGTAACAGACTGAGACAGGGATTGATTGGTTATCTGCAGCTCTGTGTTTCTGTTGGTTTTTCTCGACCATGGAGAAATTATTTGTGTTCCCATAGAGGTAGTAGAGAAGTCTCCTGCGCTTGTATACATCCAGTCCATACCGCCGACAATTTGACCGGTATCCAGTCTATCAAATGTGCCAATCAATCCGGAGGAAAACGTAGTGCCCGATTCCTGTGCATTACGAATACTAATAGCGCCGTTTTCGACGGGAACAAATTCGCATAGTCCCTGAGTTGTTGGCGTACCATCGCCTCCTGCAGCTCCCCCGGCCCCACAGGATGTGATTAAAGCAGTGATTAATATCATAATTGTGAAAGCAGTAATTGGTAAAATATTCTTTCCATTATTTTTGTTTTTCATTTTCTCCTCCAACGGTTTTTAAGGAACGGCTATAAATGAATCCATACTTCCGTTCTGTCCTCCGTCATTAAGCCCTATAAAACCCACAAAGAAAGCAGCCTGGGTTATTCCAGGTGCTCCACCGCCGCTTGTGAAAGGACGTTTCAATCTCATCATGCCCGTGTTCTGCGATGTTGGGCATATCCTGGTATTTGTTTTAGAGTTTCGTATTGAATTGTTTATTCCTAAATTCATGCCAGTAGCAGAACAACTAAAAACAGCTTCGCTGCAGCTCGTAACAAATTCATTCTCATCCAAAATTTCGGGAGAAAATACGGCTACTATGCTAGAACCGCCAACAGGATTTCTAAAATTGGTTCCAGTCCATATGACTGGTATTCCTACTACGTCTGAAAAGGATTGGCCCGGGTAACTGGCAAAGTTAAATGCGAACGTCTCTGTTGTAAAACCAATAGGTTTAACGCCAACAGGATTTGCTCTGTATTCATAACCTGATTCATCTATGATTCTGAAGCTTCCCAGCAGAACCGGATCGGTCAATGTATCAAAGCCTGTGGGGCCTAATGCAGTGATTACTGCGAACCCGAAAGTGCCGTCGCTTAATGAGCCCACACTTAGTGGCGAGCCGCTGTTTCTTGTTATATTTCTGAGATTGTAAACGTGAGTATCCTGTGGAGTGAACTGGTCAATAAAATTAATTTCTTCACAGGGGTGAATTGCAGAGTTTGCCGTGAATATCTGAACATGCACTCTTAGCATTTCTGTTCCTTTATTAAAAACCTGAAAGGAGCTGTCACGGTTTCTTAAATCCCAGTAATAAAATAGCTGAAACGATGCATTGTCAGTTTCCGGATTGAGATATGTAGGTCCCATAGAGCCACTGTAAGAATTAATTGGAGCAAATAAACAAGCATAGAAAATTAATAAGATAAAACTATCCCGAAAGAATTTCATTCTTGTTTTCTCCTTGTGATTTTATTTAGATTAATACAAATGTATGTAATGCCACCATACATCCATTATAAAAAGAATCGCATGCAAAAGTAAAGCAGTTTTCTTTGAGTTTAATTGTTTAGTGTTTTATTATGACTGGTGGAGGCGCCGGGAATCGAACCCGGGTCCGAGAAAGAGACTCACAAGGCCTCTACATGCTTAGTCTATTGTTTAATCTCACAGCGAAGTTACCAATAGACAGGGTTTTCGCTGCCAGCCTAAAGTGAAGTCTCGTCGTTGGGTGCCTCAGGCACCACCCGCGGACCAGCCCGTTAAGTTGTCGCCTCATTTAAACCCACGGGCAGGGTTTAAGGAGCCGTCGCAGCTCTATTTAGGCTGCGAGTGCATAGTCATTTTCGGCACTTGTGTGTGCTCCGCCAGTTTAACGAGTTAGCAGAAGCTCGGCATGCAGCACAAGCTATCCCATTCCCCGTCGAAGCCATGTCGCCCCCATGTCAAAGAACATTATTTCTAAAATATTGAAAATGCAATATTTGCTAACTTCGTCATTCCATATTAAGTCTACACTACTAATAGCGCCTTTTCATTGCCTTTTCCATCTCTCTTTCAGCTTCTCGCTTTTTGATATCATCACGCCTGTCTGCGTGTTTTTTACCTTTGGCAAGCGCTATTTCTACTTTCGCTCTTCCGTTCTTAAAATAAATTTTAGTCGGCACAAGTGTGTATCCTCTGATTTGTGTTTTTCCGATGAGACGCTTTATCTCTCCCCTGTTCAGGAGAAGCTTTCTATCCCTTCTAGTATCATGGTTAAAAACAGATGCCTGCACATATGGCGCTATATAACTGTTGATTAAAAAAACTTCATTATTCCTCAGCATGGCAAAGCTCTCCTTAATGCTTGCCTGGCTGTCACGAAGAGATTTCACTTCAGAACCTTTTAACTCAAGCCCCGCTTCATATTTCTCCTCTATGTCGTAATCCCTTTTCGCCCTCGGATGAGTGCAGACAACTTTTCCCATGGAATTAATATAATAATTCACTTGAGTAAAACAACTTGACATCGGATTAAAAAGTATGGAATTTGAATAATATGGTCCGAATAATAATATTCTTATCATTTTTATTTCTCACATTTAACTCCTTCGCTCTGGATTCAGAAAAACCGATTGTAGCCGCCCAAATTTTTTACTCTGAAGCCACTAATATGAAAGAATTTGAAAGAGAAGTAAAAGTAATGAAGAGTCTTGGGGTTAACGTCATTATATTCAGAGTATTTGGCAATAAAGGCGACAGAATTTACAAATTCGCAAATCCCAAATCTGAATTCGGAGTATATTTTAAGACGAGCCATTCCCCTGTTATCGACGACATATTGGGGCAGGTAACCAAGATTGCTCATAAACATAAGCTCAAGATATTCGCCTGGATGACCACACGTCAGGCTACTTATGGAGCAAAAGGCGATGTCATGGACAATGCATACTCATTTGCAAAAAAAGATTATATCACTGTTCCCAAGCTTGATCTTTTTAACGAAGTCGTCATCTGGGAACTTCAGCAGCTCTATTCGGACCTGGCAAAATATCCCATCGACGGAATTTTGATTCAGGACGATTTTGTTATTCGGCATATGGAGGGTTTCGGCACTGAGGCCAGAGTGCAGTATCTGAGCGAATTTGGTAAGGACGTTGAAGCAAAAAATATGTACTCGGAACTTGAACTAAAACCGGAAGGCCGTGTAAAAAGGATTGTATATACAGAGGAGTTCTGGCAGTTTCAGGAATGGAAAAACAAGAGATTAATTTTAGTAGCTGAGGAATTGATTGACTTAGTTAGAGAAACAAATCCCAAGATCAGGTTTGCGCTTAATGTCGGATATGAATTATTCTACAAACCTAAAAACGCACTTGCATGGTATGCACATGACGACCGGCTAGCCAGGAAATTCGATTATCTAGCTGTAATGGCCTATCAGGACCAGATAATGAAAGAGCTTGATATCGGCCTAGATGATGTGTGTGAGTTGGCAATTGATAACGCGGAAGATGCTATAAGAGTTATGGGTAGTCCGGAAAAAGTAATTATGAAAGTACAAACACTCAAATGGGATACAAAAAAAGACCTACCCACGAGAGAAGTCAGATACATATATAAAAAGGTTCGATCTGTGTCACCAAAACTAGGAATTGCAATTGTGCCGTGGGAAAACAGGAAGTTTGAGTTTCTTAAAGTTAATAATAGGAATTGAATCTAGAACAGCTTCTTACTATCAAGGTTAAGCGTAACAGGCCCCCAGTTTATCAAATAAACATCCATCATCGCTCGGAACATACCTGTTTCAACTTTAATCCCGCGCGCTCTTATTTTGTCGACAAACTGATCGTACAGTCGCTCGGCCATCTCAGGAGGCGCCGCGTTATCGTATGAGGGCCGCCTTCCCTTTCTGCAGTCGCCGTATATTGTAAACTGGGACACGACAAGTATTTCTCCGTCGCTGTCTATAACTGAGTCGTTCATAACTCCATGCTCGTTCTCAAAAATCCTCAGGTTCACAACCTTGTCGACGAGATAGTCAACATCATACTCCTCGTCTTCTTTCCCGACCCCAAGGAGCACAACTATTCCCTCGCCTATCTGACCTACTAACTCTCCCTCCACTTCTACCCTTGCCATTTTTACACGCTGCAGAACGATTCGCATAGTATTTGATATCTTTAGCCGATTTATATGGGAAATAAAATTATATGAAAGATTAAATTAACCTTACTAAGGATCATAATGAGGGAGCGGAGTGAGTTCCGCCCCCTCAAGTTTGTTTCTGTATTAA
>CBDUCG010000101.1:0-7275 GCA_965365595.1 uncultured bacterium | reverse complement strand
TCAAAGTAATAGCAATTGATTTATCCATTTTTATAAATATATAATATAAAGTTTGTACTGTATTCAATGATGATGTGTGAAATCGGTTTCAGCAGAAATAATACCTGTTTCTTGGCGGGTATATTTTGGGGATATTCGAATTATTATAATCTATAAACCTGTACGGGCTATCATACTTCAATCCAGCATTGTTAATTTCCCAAGATTTGATAATAAAAATGCAGAATTCAAAAAATCTCCAATCACATATCTAAATTTATATAATGCTAGTAACGCTTAATGTCCCATATCTCATCTGCGTATTCTGATATGGTACGGTCACTTGAGAACTTGCCTATACGGGCGACATTCAATATCGCTTTTTCCACCCATTTAGACTTCTCTGTGAATTCAAGTTCTATTTTCTTTTGACTTTCAGCATATGATTCGAAGTCCGCAAGATGAAAATATACATCTCCGTTATGGACTAAAGCTTCATATATCCAGCTGAACAGTCCCGGGGTTTCTTGACACAAAGCGTCTGACTTAAAAGCATCCATTACCCTTCTTATGTAGTTGTTATTTTCATAAATACGGTATGGATTATAGCTGTTTGTCTTTATCAGTTGATTTATTTCTTCAGTTTTCAATCCACAGATAAATATGTTTTCTGCCCCTACTTCTTCCATTATTTCTATATTAGCTCCGTCTAGTGTACCTATCGTAAGCGCGCCATTTAGAGCAAACTTCATATTACTTGTCCCCGACGCTTCTTTTCCTGCAGTCGATATGTGCTCACTTATATCAGCAGCAGGGATAATCTTGGCAGCAAGCGAGACTTTATAATCCGGCAGGAAAACAACCTTTATCTGATCATTTACTCTTTTATCATTGTTAACTATATTCGCAACATTATTTATAAGCTTAATTATATTTTTGGCCGCCCAGTACCCTGGGGCCGCTTTACCTGCAAATATATAGGTTTTAGGCACCTTAAGGCTTAAACCGTCTTCAACAATACAGTAGTATTGGTGTATTATGTGCATTATGTTTAGCAACTGTCGCTTGTATTCGTGAATTCTTTTCACATGAATATCAAACAGTGAATCCGGATTAATGGCTGTATGTGCTATGTTAAATATATGTGCTGCCAATCGTTCTTTATTTCTACTTTTTATTTCTTGGAACTGGTTTGTAAAATCTTCATCATCAATATAGTCTTCAAGCCCTCGGAGCTTATAGAGATCTGTAATCCAGTAATCACCTATTGTATTTGAAATCAGACCTGCTAGTTCCGGATTAACATTCAACAACCATCTTCTCTGAGTAACTCCATTGGTTTTGTTGTTAAACTTCTCGGGCATCATTTCATAAAAATCCGGCACAAGATCGGTTTTTATAAGCTCGGAATGAAGAGCGGCCACACCGTTGACCGAATGGCTTCCAACTATGGACAAGTTTGCCATTCTGAGTTGTTTGACGTATCCCTCCTCTATTATCGACATTCTGTTTAAACGATCTATATCGTGAGGCCACTTTGCGCTTACTTTTTTCAAAAACCGCTCATTGATATCATAAATTATTTGAAGATGTCTAGGCAGTATACGCTCAAATAGAGAAAGCGGCCATCTCTCCATAGCTTCTGGTAGTAAAGTATGATTTGTATATCCGAAAGTTGACTCTGTAATGTTCCATGCCTGTTTCCAAGACATCCCGTTTTCATCAACAAGTATTCTCATAAGCTCTACTATTGCCAGAGCAGGATGAGTATCATTAAGCTGGATAGCAACTTTTGATGAAAGCTTATTCAGATTTTTATGATTTCTAGAGTATCTGCGAATAATATCCCTTAAAGAACAGGAAACCAGAAAGTACTGTTGAACAACGCGAAGTTCCTTTCCCTGATCCACCGTATCGGAAGGATACAGTACTTTTGAGACTACTTCTGATGTTGTTTTTTGTTCAACGGCTTTTATGTAATCTCCGCTATTAAATATGTTCATGTCAAATTCATTTGATGCTCTTGCTGAGTATAACCTGAGGTAATTGACAGTTTTACCACCGTAACCTACAATTGGCATATCATAAGGTACGCCGTAGATAAACTTCCAGTCTTTCCAAAACGGTTTGTAATTACCGTTTACATCTTTTTCTATCTCCACTCTACCGTAAAGCGGCACAATACAAGCTTCATCGGCTTTCTCAATTAACCAAGGGGATTCTTCTCTTAACCAATGATCAGGTTGCTCTACCTGATAACCGTTAACTATCTTCTGTCTGAAAATTCCAAACTCATAGTTGATTCCGTAACCAAATCCAGGCATCCCCAGCGTCGCAATCGAATCCAGGAAACATGCGGCCAGTCTACCAAGCCCCCCGTTGCCAAGAGCAGCATCTGATTCAGTTTCAATTATATCAGACAGAGATATGCCGATTTTTTTAAGAGCGTCAACACAAAGATCATACATGCCCAAATTGATCAAGTTGTTTGATAGCGACCTGCCAATCAAATATTCCAATGACAGGTAGTACATAGCTTTTACGTCCTTTTTGTGATATTTCTCCTCAGTTTCAAAAAATCTATCGATCATAAACTCTCTGACCGCCAGACCCAGAGCATAGAATATATCTTCGGGGGTAGCATGAGAAATTCTTTTCCCCATGGAATACTTCAAATTTTGAGCTATTCTTTCACCAAGAGAGCTAGCCTCACGAGCAAAATTGACTTTAGTTTTAATCATCAATATAAACTCCTGTTTATTGTATTATTTAATCTTATATAATTTTGTTGGGAAATGGTGAGCTCAAAACAAATCATATTTAACAATTATAACTGTACAATGAACAATTGCATTAAACCGATACGCACAATCATATTAAACTGATACTTTTTAATTTAGAGTGTATAATAGCAACCAGAATATCATTTAATTTGACGATTACCATACTACCATGAAAACTCTTGTAAATATTATGAATGATCCAACTTTTTTGACAGATTACGATATTTATCTATTCAAACAGGGAAACAACATAAAGCTTTATAACAAACTGGGTTCCCACGTGATGGACTTGGACGGCGTTAAAGGTACGCATTTTGCCGTATGGGCACCTAACGCTGAATATGTTTCTGTAATAGGCGATTTTAACAGTTGGGATAATGGGTCACATCCGTTAAGTGTTAGGTGGGATGAATCCGGAATATGGGAAGGTTTCATACCGAATCTCAAAGAAGGAAGCATTTATAAATACCATATCGTATCTAAAATTAATAATTATCAGGTAGACAAAGGAGACCCCTTTGCGTTTCAGTGGGAAGAACCCCCAAGAACTGGATCTGTTATAAGAAGTCTGGACTACAGCTGGGATGATGAAAAGTGGTGTTCTGAGAGAAAAGATAGAAATGCGCTCGACGCGCCCATATCAATTTATGAATTACACATAGGATCCTGGAGAAGAACTGGTGATCAGGAAAACAGGGCCTTAAACTACAGAGAGCTTGCTCACGAGCTTTCGGACTACATTCATCAAACGGGATTTACTCACGTAGAATTCACACCCATTATGGAACACCCTTTCTACGGATCATGGGGATATCAGACAACGGGTTATTTCGCACCTACAAGCAGATACGGCCGGCCTCAGGATTTCATGTATCTGGTCGACCAACTGCATCAGAACAACATAGGAGTAATCGTGGACTGGGTTCCTTCACATTTTCCTGGAGACCAGCACGGACTTCATTTCTTTGACGGTACTCACCTTTATGAGCATGCCGACCCTCAAAAAGGCTATCACCCGGACTGGGACAGTTATATTTTCAATTACGGCAGAAATGAAGTGAAATCATTTCTGGTCAGTAGTGCTCATTTCTGGCTTGAAAAGTACCACATAGATGCAATAAGGGTTGATGCAGTGGCATCCATGCTATATCTGGATTACAGCAGAAACCCCGGGGAATGGATACCCAACGAGTATGGTGGAAATGAGAATCTGGAAGCAATAACATTCCTCAGAGACCTGAACAAATCCATTTACACGGAACACCCCGAGGTTCAGACAATTGCCGAAGAATCAACTGCATGGCCCATGGTATCCAGACCTACAGATGTGGGCGGGCTTGGATTTGGAATGAAATGGAATATGGGATGGATGCACGACACGCTTGAATACTTTACAAAAGACCCAATTCACAGAAAGTATCACCATAACATGCTGACTTTCAGCATGATCTACGCATTTAACGAAAATTTTGTATTGTCACTGTCTCACGATGAAGTAGTTTACGGAAAAGGATCTCTGTTTAACAAGATGCCGGGTGATGGTTGGCAAAAAGCGTCTAATTTACGGGCACTGTATGGCTATATGTTTGGGCACCCTGGCAAAAAACTTATCTTTATGGGGGGGGAATTCGGGCAGTGGAACGAATGGGACCATGAAAATAGTCTGGACTGGAATATACTTCAAAACCCTCTAAATGCAGGCATTAAGAAATGGGTAAGCGATCTAAATAATTTCTATAAAAATGAGCCCGCTCTCCATGAAATAGACTTTTCTCAAGACGGCTTTAAATGGATTATTGCAGATGACGGACTTGGCAGCACTTTATGCTTTTTAAGAAAAACAAAGGAAGATTCTCAAATAATAATAGTAGCTTGCAATCTCACACCTGTGGTGAGATACAATTACAGAATTGCAGTTCCAAGAACCGGCTACTGGAGAGAGTGCTTAAACAGTGACTCGGATATTTATGGAGGAAGCGGCGTCGGAAATGACGGTGGAGTTGATTCATTGAGAGACGAAAACGGGCACTACATTAACATAACACTACCGCCACTGGGAGTGCTTTATTTTAAAATTGAATCATAATGGCATGATTCTTGCCAACTCTTAAATATATATATTTAATGCTATATTCAAATAGTCCAATATTGGAATGATTTTTGTGGAAAAGCAACTGGAACCAATGAAGATTTTGCCGGGGAGCTGTGATCCTCTGGGAGCTACATGGGATGGTAAGGGTGTAAATTTTGCCATATACTCCAAAAACGCTCACATGGTAGAGCTATGTCTATTCTCAAACGATAACACTGAAAGTGAATACGCCAGAATCAAAATCAATTCAAAAACAGATGACATATGGCATTGTTACATTTCGGATCTCCAACCTGGACAGCTTTACGGTTTTAGATTCTATGGGCCCTACAAACCCGAAGATGGTCTGAGGTTTAACCCAAACAAACTTCTGCTCGACCCTTACTCAAAAGCAATATCAGGTGAAATTGTTCTAAATGATTCTCACTATGATTATAAAATAAGCCAGGCAGATTCAGAATTTATTCCCGACACAGCAGACAGCTCAGAATACATGCCGAAGAGTGTGGTCGTTGACACGGATTTTGATTGGGGTGACGACATAAAGCCGGATATCCCCTGGTCAGATACAATAATTTACGAATTACACGTAAAGGGTTTTACTATTTTAAATGACGAGGTACCAAAGCCGTTAAAAGGTACCTACACGGGTTTATGTTCCCCTTCATCATTGGAATATATCAAATCTTTAGGCGTTACATCCGTAGAATTATTACCCGTACATCACAGCGTGTCGGAGAAAAGACTGACTGACAACGGGCTAACAAACTACTGGGGATATAATACGATAGGGTTTTTTGCTCCCGATTGCCGATATTCTAGCGGCGGGGCTTTGGGTGAACAAGTAAACGAATTTAAGAATATGGTTAAAACCTTTCACAAAGAAAATATAGAAGTTATTCTCGATGTCGTATACAACCACACTGCTGAAGGAGGAAATATAGGCCCGTCCCTCTCATTTAGAGGAATAGATAATACTACATACTACAGGCTCAATATGAATAATCCCGATATATATGAAAATTTTACTGGCACCGGGAACTCTGTTAAATCAACAGAACCTGCTGTGATTAAGTTTATTATTGAGAGCCTTAAGTACTGGGTAGAGGAAATGCATGTAGACGGATTCAGATTCGATCTGGCTACAGTTCTTGGTAGAGAAGAGCACGATTTCTATAAAAATAGCGAGTTGCTGGAACGCATCTATAGCGACCCAGTTCTTTCCAAAGTAAAACTAATAGCAGAACCGTGGGATATAGGATACGGGGGATATCAGCTCGGCAATTTTCCAGACCCATTTTCAGAATGGAACGATCAATTCCGCAACACTGTTAGAAAATTCTGGAGGAGCGACACTGGACAACTGGCAGATATGGCATATGTAATGTGCGGCTCAAGCAACATATACAAACTCCGCTCTAAAGGCACACACACAAGCATTAATTATGTCTGTTCACATGACGGATTCACTCTTGAAGACCTTGTCTCTCATGAAAGAAAACATAACCTAGCCAATCTTGAATGTAACAACGATGGAACAAATGCCAACTTCAGCCATAACTTCGGAATCGAAGGGGAAACTAATAACAAAGAAATAACAGCCAGAAGAGAGAGACAAAAAAGAAATTTCCTGGCTACATTATTTCTGTCCCTTGGTACGCCGATGCTTTTGGCCGGGGATGAAGCCGGCAGGACACAAGAAGGTAATAACAACTCATACTGTCAGGACAACACAATTTCTTGGTTAGACTGGGACAAAGTCCGCCATAATACCGAACTCTTAGAATTTACTAAACTGTTAATAAATATCAGGGCAAACTCACCTGTACTTAAAAAGGGACAATTTTTTAGCGGACATGAAATTGGGCATACCGATATTAGAGATCTGGTTTGGTATAATGCTGAAGGAAAAGAGAAGATTTACCAAGAATGGGAAAACCAAGAAGAAATGAGTCTTGGCTTTGTAATGACATGTGACGGCATATCTAATAAAGAAATGTATTTGGAGAGTGTAAAGGAGAATTCCTTTATGATACTGCTAAACGGTTCATCCAAGACTGTTAATTTCATGCTTCCCAAGAACAATATTGCATCATTATGGGAAGTTGTAATCGATACCTCATACAGCACTTTAAAGAAAAAAATTACAGTTAAATCTAATGAATCTTATAAAATGATCGACAGATCATTGGTTTTATTAAAACCTTCATAACACGATTATTCCAAATAGAACCGAACATTTATTATGAGCGAAAGAGCAAGCGGAATTTTATTACATATTACATCTCTCAATACCAAATTCGGCATCGGAGATTTTGGTCACAATTCTTTCGAGTTTGTTGATTTTCTAAGTGAATCCAAACAAAAATACTGGCAAGTCCTGCCGCTTAACCCTACTGAGCCGGTTTATGGGCACTCCCC
>CBDUCG010000100.1:0-7306 GCA_965365595.1 uncultured bacterium | reverse complement strand
GGCCCCGTAGAGGGAGTAGTACTTGCCGTCTTTCCGCTTCAGGGTGCGGGGCGAGAGGAGGTCGTGCACCTGTGAGCGCAGTTCCCGGCGCATCCAGAAATCTGGAAAAATACATTAATAATAGTAGAACCTAACCAAGTTCCAACCTTATCCGAATGGGGCTTAATAGCAATGGCTGGTTTATTTGGAATCATCGGATTCATAGTAATTCGTAGAAGACAATTAGTAGCCAACAAATAATAAAACTAAACCGATAAGGGGCCTAACCATGGGCCCCTACTCTGCTTATTAAAAATTCATTATCCACAATCTTTAACCCACTATTGATTCATTAACCACCCGATGATAATCTAACTAACCACGCAGGAGGCATATACATTAAAAGTGTCTAACCATTATCTAACCAACCAATCATTAATAGTTATTTACAGGATCATTAGCCCATGACAATATTAAATAATCATAGTGGGTTAACTAACCTGAGCTTAGCTATTAATTCTCTCGTAAAGAGCAGGTCATCGGTTCAAATCCGATCGTCGGCTCAAATGATCATTAGAAGTTACACCTACTTGAGTAATCCTAGAGCATCTACAGTCTACCCATTGTCTACCTAACACATACTATCTTCTGTTTCCTATGAATAATCGATAGGAGGCATAAAACAATGGCTTATTTAGTGTTTAAACATGGTAGTTACTATGCGGTATTTAAGATTAGTAAGAAGAAATGGATTAAGATAGGTAGGGTTGATAAACCATTTGCCAAAAGGATTCTGAAACAATTAGAGATTAAGAGTCAGTCAATGAAATCAACTCTCTTCATTTTGTTATCATAATAGTATATTTTACTATTGTATACTCACATGCGCGGGGTAGTTATGATGAACAAGAAATACGTTTTTATTATCCTAACATTTGTCTTTAGTTATCTTTCTCTTGTACTTATGATTTACTCATGCGACTCAAACAATGACAAATCTCAAGTTAGAGGATTTGTGTTGAGCGGTGATGTGCCGATAGAATTTACCAATGTTGTTCTAAGAAGCACAGGAACTGAAAATGGTATTAAGATTTTAGGAACAGCTCAAACAGATGAAACTGGATTTTTCAGGATAAATTACAGTCCACCGCAAGATCCTGACGCAGTACTATATCTAACTTCCGGAGAGGTTTTTGTAACCAATAAATCTACAAGAGACATAACTATTCCAGGGGTAGTCATATTAACAACGGTACTAGGTCAGAGACCGGTTGAGAAAGATGTTGTTATTAATGAAAGAACAACAGTTGCAACAGCATATACTATGGCACAATTCTATATAGGTGGCCAAATCGACGGTCCTTCACCGGGACTACAGAATGCAGCTAAAATATTCACCAAACTAGTGGAAATTGATACAGGTAATACTACTATATTTCTGAATACTTTTCCAAATGGATCAAGCACCACCACACAAGGTTCGTTTAACTCGCTTGCTAATATGCTTGCCTCATGTGTGCGTGACGAAATTATGTGCGATACACTGTTTAATCTAGCCACTACACCTGGAGGAGATGAGCCGGTTGACACCCTATCGGCTGCTGTGAATATTGCACATTTTCCCTGGCAGAATGTAGACGAATTATTTGATTTCTCTCTTGAGGAGCAGGTCTATAATCCTATTCTTGAATCTACCGAAAATATTACAGCATGGCTTCTCGCCGTTAGGTACCTTGGAAACAAAACGGAAATAAACGGGCCGGGTAATACGGCTTTTGATGAAAACGGGAACGCGTGGATTACAAATAACTATGTGTTTCGGGACAACCCGCTTGAGGTAGCATGCGGGGGTGACTACGTGCTAAGGCTAACACCAAATGGCGAGGATGCCACAGGCGCGCCATATCAGGGAGGCGGGCTATATGGAGCAGGATACGGAATCACACTAGATAAAGAAGGCAATGTGTGGATAGGAAACTTCGCGTTTCAGGGTATTGGCTGTCCACTCGACCAAGACAGAAGGTCTCAATCCGTATCTAAGTTTTCTCCTGATGGAACACCTATCTCTCCGGATTCAGTGGGACCTGACATAGGTGGATTTAAGGGTGCCGGTAACACCATTAACTTTCCCCAGGGTACAGTATCAGACGAGAAAAACAATATATGGATCGCGAATTGTAACGGTAATAGCGTGACACAGTTCCCACTGGGTATACCTGATAATGCATTCGTGATACAGCAGAATGATAATTCTGACGAATTAATTGTGAAAGCGCCATTCGATATAGCCATAGACCCCGAGGGAAACGCATGGGTAACCGGGAACGAGAGTGCTAACGTTGCAAAGTTCGATCCAGAGGGAAATTTAATAGTAAACGTCAGTAACCAAGGGATTGGTGAGCCAGGATTTTTTAGACCGATGGGTGTTGCGACAGACGTATTCGGAAACGCATGGGTTGCAAACTCTGGTGTTGTAACTGCTCCATGTGATGGCAATTCTGTCCCAAGTCTGTTAGAAATAGTCGCACTCACCGTTGCCCCAGACTTCAGAAACCCAGACGCTTCATTGATACAGGTAACATCTGAAGGAACCCCAACCGGTCCATTCAAAGGCGGTGGTATACTAATGCCATGGGGCATAGCAGTCGACGGTGCAAGCAATGTTTGGCTGTCTAATTTTGATGGACAAACTGTTTCATACTTCTGCGGAGAAGATACAACCAAATGTCCTCCCGGACTTGATACTGGTGATCCAATAGCTCCTGATGGCTATTTCTTTAATGGCCTTGCGAGGAGCACATCAGTGCAAATTGATCCCTCAGGGAACGTATGGGCACTTAATAACTGGGAGATTTTAGCCATACCCAAAAACCCGGGCGGAGATGCTGTGGTTGTGTTTATTGGCCTTGCGGATCCTGTGAAAGCTCCGCTAATTGGGCCTCCTTTAAGCGCATTCGAATAAGGTAGAACATAATACTGCAGTATGTATCATTTCCTGCTCTATGGCATAATAGAAAAGTTGTGTTATTTACAAATATCCTTTTTTATCTCCGCTGCCTGAGTATACCCCATGCTTTCAGCTTTGGAGAAATCCTTACAGCCTGTTTCTTTATCCCCTAATTCTGCTTTAGCAAAGCCTCTGCCCATGTACGCAAGAGGATTATTAGGATCAAGCTCTATTGCTTTTGTGTAATCTTTTATAGCGCCTTTATTATCTCCGGTCTTGGCTCTATCGTTGGCTCTTGAGAAATACAATACCGGATTTTTTGGACTCAGTTTTATAGCCTGGTCAAAATCCTTGATAGCAACTTTATTATCTCCATTTGATGATTCTGCACTGGCTCTGAAAAAATAGTAATCTGCATTTTTAGGGTCAAGTTCGATAGCTTTACTAAAGTCCTGGATAGCTCCTGGAAAATCTTGCATTAAAGCCTTTGCAAAACCCCTTCCCGCATATGAAACAGCATTTTTAGGATCAAGCTCGATTGCCTTTGACATATCCTGAATTGAGCCCTGATAATCACCGCTTTCAAACTTTGCCCTGCCGCTCTGGACATAGGATTCTGCTGTCTGCGAATAACTGTAATCGCCTGAAATAATCAGAGTAAAAATGAGCAATAATACAATTTTAGTTAGTAAATTTAGTCTGTTCATGTGTGGAAGTATAGATGATGAGATTGTTCATATCAAGAATTAAATACCAATATGATAAAATCTATCTGTTTTAATAATATTTTTTGAATTAAAATGAAATCATGACTTATAATGAGAAATTAGCAGAGCGGTTGAGTAAAGCGTTTACCGGAAATATTGATGTTATTGAGAAGAAAATGTTCGGCGGTCTTGCATATATGTACAAAGACCACATGTGTGTTGGGATCATTGACGACATGCTTATTGTGAGAGTAGATCCTGAGAAATACGAGAAAGCCCACATGTTTAAACTATGGATTTCACTGGAAAACAATTAAAAGTCTATGTATATGTAGAACCCCTAGGGTTTGTAACGGAAAAGAATTTAAAAAATTGTTTGAACGGGGGATTGAATTTGTTAAAACCCTGCCACCTAAAAAGAAGAATAAATGACCACAAATTATTAAGATCAAGCCTAATTAGATTATATAGTCTTGCTTTTCTTAACTGAACATTAACAATTATATGTTACTTTATAAAGATGAATTTTCAGTAATGCTGGGTCGTTGAGTTAGATAAATGAAGCCAAAAAAGTCTAAATATCTACTTTTTAGCTTAATTGAACAATTGACTACTATTCGCAGCGAAATGCTGTGTATGTCGGATAAATATAATAAAACTATCAATAATCTTGATCCATCTTTCAGAGAAAGCGGTAGAAATCTGATCCACTACCTTGCCTTACGACGCCATGATATAAGAGCGCTTCAGATGAATTTGGCTGAAATGGGGCTTTCTTCCCTTGGACGCTCTGAAATGCATGTCCTCGCTACTATTGATGCGGTTCTGTATACATTATCCCGGATTACTAATGAGCCTCAGGAGCTCAACAATCTTGACGGTGATAACCTTGATTTCAAAACAGCAATAGAATTACTTGAAAATCATACAGAAAAACTTTTAGGACACAGATCAGAAGGAAGACACACACACATAATGGTTACAATGCCCACTGATGCTGCCTATGATTACGAACTATTCCTAAACCTATTGGACAGAGGCATGAACTGTATGAGAATTAACTGCGCCCATGATGATGAATCCAACTGGTCGCAAATGATACACAATCTAAAGAGAGCTCAAAAGGAAACTGGAAAACAATGCAAGATATTAATGGATTTACCCGGTCCTAAGCTCAGAACCGGCCCATTGAGACCTGGTCCAACTGTAATTAAGCTCAGACCTAAACGAGATGCTTACGGACATGTTGTAAAGCCAGCAAATATTTTACTCACGTCGGATATTGCATATACTCGAAACGCCGATAAAGAAAACGAGGTCGCTATTCCGGTTGATAAAGAGTGGCTCACCAGTCTTGAAATTGGCGATAAGATTAACTTCGTGGATGCAAGAGATGCTAATCGCACCATGACGATAACCATGAAAACGGATACAGGATTTTACGCCAAATCTCTAAAAACCTCATACGTAGTACCGGGAACGATTTTGTCTTGTTCAGGAAAAGACCAGGGAGAAGTTAAAAATTTTCCGGCTCAGGAAAATTTTCTAAGCCTACAGACCGGACACATTTTGGAGCTTAGTAAAGATATAAATGCCGGTCAAAAAGAAGCAAAAGAAATAGATAACGAAATGATTCAGACAATTGGTTGCACGATCCCAAGCGTACTGGATAATGCTGAAGTCGGTGAGCCTATTGTGTTTGATGATGGAAAAATTACAGGAATTATCGAAGGGAAAAACTCAAAAGGTTTGACAATACGAATTACAAAGACAGATAAAACCATTGGCAAATTAAAATGCGATAAAGGAATAAACCTCCCCCTAAGCAAGTTACAGCTACCGGCATTGACCTCTTCAGATATATCACTGTTGGACTTTGTTTTGGAGAATGCTGACATTGTCGGACTTTCTTTCGTTAACAACGAAGAAGATATTAAGTCCCTATTAGAACAAATTAGATCTAAAGCTAAAAAGACGGCTATTGTTATAAAAATCGAAACAAAGCGGGGTTTTGAAAACTTGCCTGACATACTGCTTGAAACCATGAAAAGTCCTAGCTGCGGGGTAATGATAGCCCGCGGGGACTTGGCTGTCGAGTCAGGGTATGAGCGCTTGGCTGAAGTGCAGGAAGAAATTTTATGGCTTTGCGAAGCTTCTCATATTCCAGTGATATGGGCAACACAAGTATTGGAGACTCTGGCTAAACAGGGAGCTCCTACAAGGGCGGAAATAACAGATGCGGCAATGGGACACAGGGCAGAATGTGTGATGTTAAACAAAGGACCACACATATTGGAAGCACTCATCGCTTTGGACAATATTCTGAAAAGAATGGAAAGACATCAGTACAAAAAGACTTCAATGCTCCACAAGCTTAATCTTGCATACAATTTTCCCAAAAAATAAATTCAAGAAATTAATTCAGAGTTAATCGGGTTTAAGTATAACGACAGGTATTTTTCTCTCCCCTGCTCTTTTTTGATATTTTTCATACCCTGAATATGCATCAATGGCTTTTTGCCAGAGTCTTCCGTACTCATCGTCTTCAGCGTCTGAGGCTAAATACTTCCCGTTCTCGCCATCTATATAGACCTCTACTTCCGGAGTGGCTTTCAGATTCAGATACCAAGCCGGGTGTTTTAGATTACCCCCTTTTGATGCAATTAACACAAGGTTTTCTCCGTCCCTTAAAAAAAGTAATGCGACAGTTCTTCTTAGTCCGGTTTTAGCTCCCCTTGTCGTAAGAAGAAGGCAAGGCCAGGCAAAAGTCGAGTTAAATCGACCGCCAGAGAACCTGACGAGCCACCTGTCCACCCTTGTGCCAATATTAATAATTGTCCATGCTCCTGGTCTTGTGGAACCAAACCAGGCCAAACACGCTTCAATAATATTTTTCTGCATTAATTTGTTATACTTCTCCAACTATACCCAGGCCCATCAAATTAATATACAATATAAACAGATTCATAGTGCAATCAAAGGAAACAAATTCCAAAGGATCAGGTAGATTTTTTATATATGTACGGATAATATTTCATTTGTTGACTAGCTGACGAGCGTCAGATGGTTGTTTCTGTAATTAACTATACGGATATATTAAAAATTTCTCTAATGTGATAGAATCGTAAATTAAATATGGCTTAATGGCATGCAAAAAACGCATTCATAATATTATTAATGTCATTGATTATGTCCTCTTGTGCGAACTTAGGGCACATAAATATACATTATGAAGCCCGAAACATTTAGTAAAGATGAATTCATAAATCAATCATCTCTTGTCACCGAAAAATACCATTTTAAAGTTATTACCGTAAAATCATTCTCAGAAAAAAAGGTGGAATTATCGATTCAAGTCGATGAATTATTTACAGAATTCAGTAGCTGTGTGAATGTTACTGACAATTGTGACGGGTTTAGACAATTTACCATTGCAATAGTAAAAAGCACATTTACATGCAACTACCATTACGGCTTGTGTAACGGCGAATATGATCCAAAAACTTAATTTCAGTGAGTTACAAAGCCTTTATGAGAAGCGGGACTTTACCGCTTCTTCGACACGAGTGGGCCCACGCATATGGAATTTTGAATGCTGAACATAGCAACCTGGGCTCTGTAATACATTGCGTTAATTATTGAAACTAAGATTTTTATGCTGAACCATTATGCA
>CBDUCG010000099.1:0-7360 GCA_965365595.1 uncultured bacterium | reverse complement strand
CTCTATATAATAGCGGAGATACAGAGGGAGCACTTAATGGGTTTCTGGAAACAGAAAAAGCTTACCCGGGTCAAGGTGTTTCAAATATAGCATTATACTACGCAGCGATTATTAATTTTAACGAAGGTAATTACAATGAGACTGTGAGTTTGTTAAAGCGTTTTGAATCTAACGAAGTGGATGAGCCTATGCTGGTTGATTCAGCATTACTCACTCAAGGTATGGCATATTTCAATCAGAATGAATGGCAGAAGGCCATCGATTATTTTTCGGAAATCACAGACCCTACAAGTCCTTATGAAAGACCGGCAAAGCTGCATACGGCCCTCTCATACGAGAAGCTGGGCGACAAGGAGCGCGCCGAGGACATTTATAACCAGATGGCTACAACCCAATCCGGATTGAACCCGGGAGTTACTACTATTAACCAGCAGTCGGGTAAATAATAGAATTACTTCCGCTGTCGACTACATAACTCTACGAATTTATATTGTCTTTGATTAAAAAATCTTTCGACAAAAAACTGGTAAGAAAATTTAATTAAGAGGGTTTAATTTTTGATTTTAGTAGCAACCTTAAGCGGTTTCTTATTTCGGGAGTAACAAATGGTTTATTTTTTAGTTTGCCTGTAATTTCCAACATTCTTTTATATGTATTCACAAATGCCATACATTCCGGACAGTCGCCTGTGTGTTGTTCAAGAGTTCTTAGGGTTTCGAGATCAAGCTCGCAGTCAATATAACCCATAATATTTTCTACGACGTCTTTACACATAAACATAATTTATTTTCTCCATTCATAGAAATGATCTGACAATCTTTCACGCAAAAAAAGCCTGACTCTGTGAAGTCTCGATTTGGCGGCGGGTATCGATATCTCCATTATATCAGCCACCTCTTCATTTGAAAGCCCTTCTACATCTCTTAGATGAAAAACAGCTCTGTATGACTCAGGCAGCTCGTTAATCGCGTGTTCTATAATTTTAACTGCCTTTTTGTTAAATATAATAATATCAGGTCTTGAGCTCCAGTCTTTGTACATGATGCGCCCCATTAGCGTTCCTTTTTCATCATAGGGGAAATAGTTCTCGAGACTGATATTGTTTTGATGCTTTTTTTGAGAGCGAAGATACATGTAGCTTGCGTTTACGGTTACTCTGTATAACCAGCTTGAAAATTTTGATTCACCCCTAAAAGTATCAAGTTTTTTTGAAAGAGTTAGAAATACTTCCTGAAATACTTCCTTCGCATCTCTATCATTTCTAGTAATTCTTAGAGCAAATCGAAAAATCCTGTCAGAATAGCGGGTTACAATTACTTCAAATGCGCTTTCATTTCCGTCTTCGGTATAAGATTTGACCAGATCTCCATCGGGTACGCTGTTTATTTGCTCATCGTCATTGTTTACAATAACACTTATAAGCTTTTTAATAAACCCGGTTTCCATCTTTCCCCTCTCAAAGATTTAAATAGTGGGCAAACAAATAAGCATTCTTAGACATAAGTGAATTTATGCCTAATGGTTAGGATGTAATTAATTTACGTAAGGTTCAGGATTACAGAGATATTTTTTGGAAAGTTTAAATACTCTGTCATGGTTTCGGGCAAAATGAGCTTCTTTGTGGTTTCGGCTTTGTATCAGCACCTTGTCTGATCCGCATGAAAAAGTTATCAGCCTTGATTCGGATTCCTTCATACCAAAAACTTCCGGGCGAATAGAGGATATATGCACAAAAATAGCGCCCTCATAATTATCTTTTTCTACAATATTATTCATAACCCCGTGAGGCAGGTGCAAGTGGCCCGAAAGCCAAAGATCGACCTCGTATTCTCTTAGTACATCTGTAAATCTTTCGGAATTTATGACCTGCCGGTCTGTGAATGATGAAAAAGGTATTCCACTGTCCTCAAGAGGCGCATGGGTTGTGACTACAATAATTTTGTCCTGATTATTTATAACAAGGTCTTTCCACCACTCAAATGTTTCATCAGATATCTGAGTTGCCTTTCCTCTTACAGAATCGGACATGAAAATGAAAAGGATATTACCTTTGACAATAGAGTAATTAACGTCTTCTCTCAATTTCTGCCTGAAAAGCTCCCCCATATCCGTTTTAAGGTCGTGGTTTCCGATTATCTCATACCAATCTTCAATGTACGAGTCGTTTCTGGTCTGCACATACCAGTCAAATATTTCCTCGTTCGTCTCGTTAACTATGTCTCCGGCGACAATGGCCATGTCTATATTCGGAACATTTTCATTAATATCCTTAATAGCCATTTCAAATGCTTCTTCGTGGCCTTTATTCGTTGGTTGAATATCAGCAAGTGCCCATATGGTTAAAGTATTTTTTGAATTAATCCAGTTTTCCTGACTGAGTTCATCACCCGATGAATATCCGATATAGCAGGATGAATGAATGAAAAACAAAAGTAAGGCGAAAGGTATTAGCTTCTTTGGCATAAAATTAATTTTGGCTTTTATCCGGGATTCCAATTGCATCTTCATTTTGAACATCAATAATTCTGACAAGTACTTCATCGCCTATATTGTAGTTATCGGTATTAAATTTGACGGGAATATAGTTTGGGGTAGTCCCCTTGGAACCTTTTTCAATTAACACTGGAAACGTCCTTCCGATGAATTGCTTAAAGAACTCATTTTTTTTCTCGGCGCCAAGCTCTCTTAACCTTCTGCTTCTGTCTTTTATTATGCCAGGCGGTACCTGATTTGTCATAACCGCAGCGGGAGTCATTTTTCTTTTTGAATAAGGGAATACGTGAAAATAGGTCAGAGCAGAATCTTTTGCGATATTATATGTGTTCATAAACTCAACCTCTGTCTCTGTGGGAAATCCTACCATAATGTCAGAGCCTATAGCAGCATCAGGAATTCGTTTTCTTATCATGTCTGTGAGGTCCAGAAACTTTTCAGGACCGTATCTTCTTCTCATTCTTTTAAGAACATCTGTATCTCCGCTTTGAAGAGCCACATGGAACTGAGGGCATATTGATTCGGAGTTTGCTATGAAATCAATTAACTCAAGCTCAGTGTCCGCTGGATCAAGAGATGTGAGCCTGACCCTGTTTACAATTTTTTCTTTTTCTATTGCACGGAGCAGTTCAAAGAAGCTTGTTCCAATCTCTCTTCCATAACTTGCGATGTGAACACCGGTCAATACAATTTCCTTGTATCCGGAATGGGCGAGTTTTTCCATGCGGGTCAAAATTTCCTTTATTTCCAGACTGCGGGAACGTCCTCTGGCCCTAGGGATAATGCAAAATGTGCAGGCGTAGTTGCACCCGTCCTGTACTTTGAGAAATGCTCTGGTGCGTCCGGGGAAAATCTCTATATCTGGAGATTCAAATCCCTTCTTTTTTTCTTTGAAAATATCCGATATGAATACTTTGGGCTCTTCCTGACGCTCACCCTCTCTTATTATCTTCAAAAGTGATGAAAACTTGTGAGAGTTGCCGATTACATAATCAACCCCTTTTACATTTTTTAAATCTTCCGGGGATACCTGGGCATAGCAGCCTGTTACGACCACCAACCCGTCGGGATTTGCGCGTTTTGCACGGTTAATGTAGTTCCTGGCTTCCGCATCAGCTTTGTGCGTCACTGTGCATGTATCAATAACATATACGTCGGCTTTATCAGAGAACGGAACTTTCTTGTACTTGCTTTTAGGAAGCTGGTTAAGTATGACGGCTGTGTCGTACTGGTTTACTTTACAGCCTAATGTTACGATTGATATACTCTTCATTCTATAAGACTCTGTTTATCCAGCCTCCGCCGAGGACTTGCCTGTCTTTATAGAGTACCACTGCCTGACCCGGTGTAATGGATCTTTGTAGGTCCCTAAATTCTATTTCCGCCTCTGTCTCGGATTTCATCGTTACAAAAGCGTCGTCCTCACGGTGTCGGTTTCGGACTTTAGCTTTTACTTCAAAACCGTCTTCAAAATTAATTTCCTGATCGTTATATAAATCTTTGGGTTTTACCCAGGATATGTTTTCAGCCAGTAGTTTTTTGCTGTAAATTTTGTCTTCTCCCCCTACAATAATTCTATTCTCTTTGGGATCTATTCCTACAACATACATGGGTTTTCCTGTAGCAATACCAAGACCTCTCCGCTGACCGATTGTAAATGAGTAAACACCATTATGCTTACCCAGAACTTCTTCTTCAGTATTAACAATATCGCCCTCTTTTTCGGTGAATGCATTTTGGCTGATTAAATAATCCCTGTAATTACCTGAAGGCACAAAACAAACGCCTGTACTATCAGGTTTCTCGGCTAATTTTAAATTCAGATTCCGAGCCAGATCCCTAACTTCTTCTTTTTTTAATGAACCAAGCGGAAACATAAGCTTACTCAGTTCTTTTTGTTTTAATGTGTAGAGAAAATATGTCTGGTCTTTATTTTCGTCATCGGCTTTATTAAGTGAATACGCCCCGTCTCCTTTTGTAATCTTGGCATAATGCCCTGTTGCCAGATAGTCCGCTCCAAGCTCAAGAGCTCTTTTGAGAAGTAAGTCAAACTTAACATACTGATTGCACAACACACAGGGGATCGGAGTCTTCCCAGATTCATATTTTTCAACATAATCTTTGAGAACATATTCCTTAAATGAATCAATAAAATTCACTACATAATGTGGAATATCCATTTCCTGGGCTACTCTTCTGGCGTCAATTACATGATCGATTGAGCAGCAGCCGCCCTCTGCGTCTTTGTAATTCAAAAGCTGCATGGTTATTCCTATCACCTCGTGGCCCTGCTCTTTTAAAAGCGCTGCCACTGTAGTGCTGTCGACTCCACCGCTCATCGCTACAACAATTCTTTTCTTACTCATGATTCTAATAGAGATTACCCAAGCTATATTGTTGAAACAAATTGTTAAATTTGAGGGGATTTGATTTACTTATGCTGCAAGGGTTGATCGGAATAAGAGAGTTATACGAGACCCTCTTCGACACCGATAATTGAGTAATATGACTCTCCACCAAGTGTGAGCTCTCTTGCTTCGACATATTCACTGACTGAAAAATAAAGCTCTTCACTTACTATAACCCTCCATATTGGAGCCAGATCACATATGCCCCGGGCGTAATCTGTAACTGTTTTAATACCCTGAGGGACTCCGTTGCTTCCGTACACGCTTAATGATTTCGAACCTATTCCAATTTTACCACTTATAGCGGCCTTTCCTTGAAGTTTTCTTTCCCGGCTAATAGTTGCCAAGTGTTGAAGCACCTCAACGGCCGAGCATATGGCTCTAAGTTCCGGATTAGTTTGCTCTTCGGGCGCATTGAAGAAAGCGACTATCTCATCTTTCATTAGTGCCTCTATCACTCCTCCGTAATTGGAAATAATCGAAGAAGCTGATTTTCTGTAATCTGCAAGGAAGGCATTAAACTCAGTAGGGTCGAGGGTTGAAGAAAGGTCCTGGAAGTCTGCAATTTTAGCAACTATTACAGTTACTCTCCTGTTTTTATCTTCTATTTGCTCTTCTTCCTCTTCATCAATATCCTCTTCTTCTATGAGAGTAGGCTGAAATACAGGCTCATTAGGAGGAGCTGCTTGTTCTTTTCTCTTGAGTAGATCCAGCATTTGATTATATGTTTCAAATGCTCTTATCATTGTAACGTCATCTCCGGCGTCACTCGATTCTAGCTTGCTTGAGAGATCTCCCCTTGAAACTCTTTTCATGCCGGCAATCAGTTTTTCGACCGTGTCTGAATTACTGCTTGACAGGAACGAAAGTAAAAATAGAGTGATGATTGAAACTACAAGCCCGATTAATGCACTCCAGATTGCAACTGAAATAGTCAAGCTCCTGAAATCAGTACCGTCTATCCCAACAAGTATTGTTGAATTTGCTGAAGTAGTGAGTGGAATTATTTCAATATTATCGCCATTTTCAGTTCCAAAACTTTCTTGTAGTATTCCATCTGAATCAAGAAGTTTTATGTAGTAAATATCGCCACGTGCGTTTAGGATGTTTTCAGCCGTTTCCTGAAAACCAGACGACGATTGGCTGAATAATTTTTCAAGCTCCTGGGTTCTTTGTTCAGAAATCGTTGATGTGAAATAATAGGAACTAAATATTGAAGCAATGATGGCAACAAGGACAAAAATTGCAACCAGAAGCGCTGATATCCCAGTTCCTGGTTTAGACATTTTGGACCCTAATCCCATGTTTATAAGTCTCCAGAGGTGTGCTCAGAATTAAAACTTTTAAATATTAGCAAAATACTACTTAAAACTTAAGCTGAATTTATTGTCTAAATGCTGTTAAAAAACAATTCAAATACCTTATCAGACTATTGTCTGCTATTTGGTTCCGGTATGCAATATTGGATGAAAAGATTATTTCATCCGTATACTGAAAGTTTACTCTGATAAAGGTTGGATATTAATTTTAGTTTTGTTATTAGCAAACTTCTGAAACTCTACAGTTCCGTCTATTAGAGCAAACAGAGTGTGATCCCTACCGATACCTACATTGACGCCAGGATGGAACTTGGTGCCTCTTTGTCTGGCAAGGATGTTTCCGGCAATAACTGTTTCACCGCCAAATTTCTTTATACCAAGCCTTTTTCCATCAGAATCTCTACCATTTCTACTACTTCCGCCGCCTTTTTTAGTTGACATATAAAAATACCCCCTTAATTCACAATATCAGTAATTTCAACTGTTGTATAACGCTGACGATGGCCGTTCTTATTCCGGTAATCTTTACGTCTTTTAAATTTGAATACAACAATTTTTTTGCCTTTTGTCTCTTTAACTATTTTTGCTTTTACCACTGCTTTTTCAACCAGGGGAGATCCAATTTCCACTTCTCCCTTATCATTTGAAACCATAAGCACTTCATTGAATTCGATAGCATCACCAGGATTTCCAGACAGGAGCTCGACATCCAATATGTCACCCGGGTTCACAGTGTACTGCTTTCCACCTGTTTTGATTACAGCATGCATTCTTTTAATTCCTCCCGATTAACTAAATCGCTAACATTACTCCATTATTCTTGGATAATTGTCAAATTTTGTGAAAATTCCTCAGACATTCAAGCAAGAATTCTGAGTTAAAGAATGATTATACCTTAGATTTTTGGAATTGCACTACTTCTAATCCTATTTTTTTCATCATATATTAAAGCGGTTTATCTAGCTTGGTAATTTGTATTTATTATATGCTCGCGCCAGTTTTTCATCATATTTGTTAGTTTTATAACCGGGTCCATTATATCGTTTTGCAAAACCCGCCCAATCCTTACTCTTCAAATATTTAGTCAGATTATTAACTAGTATAAACCGGCCAAAATCTTTTACATTTTTGTACCCTAAT
>CBDUCG010000098.1:0-7504 GCA_965365595.1 uncultured bacterium | reverse complement strand
TTCATGAAGAGATGATTAAAACTAGACTGCAAGATGCAGAATTGTTCTCTATTGAAAATTTCACAAATACTCTTGAAAAGCTTAATTATGGTCATTTAGCATTAGGGTGGATACTTGCTGGTATTCACCCTTTTTTCAATATTGTTACAACCTCTCGAAATTTTCGGCGTGGAATTCGATGTGGTCCTTGATAAAAGTTGCTACGAAATAGTAACTATGGTCGTAGTCACGCTGCATTCTTATTTTGAGGGGGAATTTTGTTTCGTGACACGCTTCGACCAGATATTCCAACATAAGCTGGTCTTTTAAAAACTCGTCATCCGTGCCTTGGTCCACAAGAACAATATCATTTCTCCTAACTCTCTTTACCAGTTCAGACGCATCGTACTCTTTCCAGAGCTCCCGGTCCTCTCCCAGATAACCTGTGAATGCTTTTTGCCCCCAGGGACAAAGCGACGGCGCGCCGATTGGAGAGAATGCGGATATTGATTTATATAGATCGGGGTTTCTGAGGCCTAATACCAACGCACCGTGTCCTCCCATTGAATGCCCGGAGATACCGACCCTATCCATGTCGGCGTTAAAATTAGAAGCAACCAGTTCAGGCAGTTCTTTTACGATATAGTCATACATATTATAGTGATCTCGCCACAATGGCGTGACAGCGTTTACATAGAAACCGGCACCTGAACCGAAGTCCCATGAATCGTGCTCACCCGGAAGATCTGTCCCTCTTGGGCTTGTATCCGGGCACACAAGCATTATCCCATGATGTGACGCCCACATTTGAGCGCCCGCTTTTGTAATAAAATTCTCTTCGTTACAGGTAAGCCCCGAGAGCCAGAACAAAACCGGCACCTTAACCTTGAATTCCTGCGGCGGATGATAGGCGGAAAATTTCATAGGCGTTCTTGTAGATTCAGACTCGTGTGAATAAACAGCCACTATTCCGCCGAAAGACAGATTTTGTTTTAGCTTGATTATTTGGCCCATTGTAAATATTAGAAAAGAACAACACTCCTTATGCTCTTACCTTCATGCATTAGATGAAAAGCGTCATTAATTTGCTCAAGCGGCATGTTATAGCTAACCAATTCATCAATTTTAATTTCCCCGTTCATGTAGTTGTCGACAATCCCGGAAAGTTCTGAGCGGCCCTTAACACCTCCAAAAGCTGATCCTCTCCACACCCGGCCCGTTACTAATTGAAACGGTCTGGTCGATATTTCCTCCCCTGCTCCGGCGACTCCGATAATTGTGGACTCGCCCCAGCCCTTGTGGCAGCACTCAAGCGCGGGTCTCATAATGTCCACCTTGCCCACACATTCAAACGAGTAGTCGACCCCGCCGTCTGTCATCTCGACAATCACATTTTGAATTGGGCCTATAAGTTTTGAAGGGTTAATAAAATCCGTTGCTCCAAGCTGACCCGCGATTTCAAATTTGTCTTCATTAATATCTATCGCGATTATACGCTCAGCTTTTGCCATGACCGCGCCCTGAATTACGGACAGCCCAATGCATCCGAGCCCAAATACGGCGACTGTTGAGCCGGGCTGAACTTTTGCGGTATTTAATACAGCCCCTATTCCGGTAGTTATGCCGCAACCCAGAAGACAGACCTTATCAAGCGGCGCTTCTTTGTTAATAACTGCGAGAGAAATTTCAGGGATGACGGAATATTCCGAAAAAGTTGAAGTGCCCATGTAGTGAAAAATTTCCTTTCCGTATTTTGAGAAACGGGTGCTTCCGTCGGGCATGAGCCCCTTGCCCTGCGTGTCGCGCACCGCCTGGCAGAGATTAGTTTTACCCGATAGGCAGTATTTACATTCTCTGCACTCGGGTATATAGAGCGGAACAACATGATCTCCTGGTTTTACAGTGGTCACTCCCGGACCGACTTCTTCAACAATTGCCCCACCCTCATGTCCAAGTATTACCGGAAACACTCCCTCGGGATCAATCCCTGAAAGCGTGTAAGCGTCGGTGTGGCATACTCCGGTGGCAACCATCCGGCAAAGCACTTCGCCCTCTTTTGGTCCTTCAAGGTCCACTTCGACAATCTCAAGGTCATTTTTGGCTTCCCATGCGACTGCTGCTCTAGTTTTCATTTCATTCCTCCAGTGTTTGCGAAATTTGAGCCCCAAGTAACCAATTTCCTGCTCCGAAACTATTATCACAAAAATCTCTTAAAAATCCAGTTTTTCCCGTGAAATTCACAATCCGCACTAAAAAACCTCTTGATTTGGAGTCCAATATTTACTATAATATAAATACGGAGGTAGTAATAATGGGAGCAAGTGACAGTCCACCAAATAAGGAAGTTTCAATATCATAGAAGTGCTAAATAAAGCGCTTAAAATAAACGGCGAGCTGGAACAATTACTCGCAAAATGAATAACCAACGGGTTATTAAATCAAAATTGATAAATATAAAAGGGAGCCCTTCTTAAAAAGAATGTGGCTCCCTTTCTTATATATTTATTCCAAATAATTTCTATAACGCCTAATATCTAAATTTTCTTAGCCAATACTTTTTTCAATCCGTACACGTACCATACTTTCATAGCCACCGTCACCTCAACTAGTGCCCCGATCATTGATTCCTTAAACCTGAGCGCCGCATTCATTACAGGGTCAATATCTGAAGTTATAACATATACAATTATCACAACAGCAATTGTGATTCCGGTCAGGTCTTATCTACCTTGAATCACAAATCGCCAAAATACATATTTAGAGTTTTCTCTTCCATCGTGTATGAAAAGTAGGTCTTACGTATCAGCTTTTCAAAAAAATCCTGCGATTTAAGGGCCTCTTTTTCATTGTAGGCAAACATGACAACCAAGTGCTCATCCTGACTGGCGTCTAACTTCTGGAAAATATATTCGTACTCTTTTTCCGATATTCCGTATGAGATTCCATATTTGGGCCGTTCGTCAGATGTGAAAAACCCGAAATTCTTAAACTTGTCGGCAACAGTGTCGCAAATCAGCCGTCCGTATTTTTTTGTTTCATCTACGTCTTTCCTGAACAGGCCTTTTATTAGCGGGTATTTGGCGCAGTAAACTTTGTTTCCATTATTCTTTATAATCTCGCACTTGGTATGGGAAAGTTTAACTAGAATTAGAGGTGAAGAGCCCACCGGGTAGTACATCAAATTTTTAACGATATTGTTTTGTTCTAAACCGTTATTAGTGTTCATGATGAACCATTACTTATTTATGGTAATGATAAATGTTGATGATTCAAGTTATTTGTGGCTATTATAAAAAATTTCCGTAAGCTAAAAAATAAATTCCCATGCTAATTCAATGTTTTTCTAACAGGGCTTCCTAGCTTTTTAGGGTTTTCTGGAAAACGTAGAGAATGATAACAGGGCGGATTCTGAGTCCGCCCCATTTTAGTTTTTTCATGCTTTTACCGCTTCAACTTCGAGATACTCGGCTACGAAATCAATTGTGCCGTCTGTTGCTATATTGTAATCGGAGAAGACTTTCTCAAGCCCTGATCTAAGAGATTTCTGTCCGTCATCATCAAGAGCGGCATAAGCTTTTTCAGTCGGCCCGTAGTAATCAAAGAAAAACTGAACCAGCTCTTCAACTCCAAACGGGTATGTCCAGAGAGGGTAAATTTTCTTGGTTAGTGTGAGAGAGCTCACATTGTTTCCAAAACGCTCTTTCACTGTTTCTTCATCTCCCCACAGCGGCGGTGGCGGCACATTTTGAGGCGGCGGCACATGGCGGCCTATTTCTTTAAACATATGTCCCACCATTCCCTGAGGCGTCCAGTTGACCATAAAAATTCTACCTCCCGGTTTGCATACCCTGACAAGCTCAGACGCTACCTTGTCCGGCTGGGGTGCGAACATTGCTCCTACTATGCTTGCAACAACGTCAAAGGAATTATCCTCATAAGGTAGACATTCGGCGTCTGCCTCGTCAAATGTAGCATCAAGCCCTTCTTTTGAGGCTCTTGCTCTCGCTAGCTCAATCGACCTGGTCGCTATGTCTGCACCTGTAACTTTTATCCCCCTCCTTGCTGCCGGTATAGCCAACTGTCCAGCTCCGCAAGCTACGTCTAAAAAAGTCTGGCCCGGTTGAATGTTCCAGCTCTCAAGAATCTCGACCGCTCCCGGTTCCATATAAGTTGCGAAAGTACCGTAATGACCTGCGTTCCATGCTTCTTTCATTTTGGTTTTGATTACATCTATATTTTGTATTGTTGTCATTTTATTGATCTCCTGTTTATTGTTTTTTGTTGGGGCGCGAACTTGTTTGATTTGCTCAGCGCCCCCTACCGCATCTTAAAACATTAAATCCTGATGCCGAACACCAAAAGTCCGTTGTCATCATTATGCGCCTCCGTTATTAAATCGCCGCCTGTTTCATTTATGACAGGATTTACATAGAAGCTCATTGGACTTGTCTCGATATCCCCGCCATTTAATTCGCTTGTTACTTCCCGACCTGTTGAGTCCTGTGTGTAAAGACTCATATGATCTGCTGCGAATGACGAGCTTGTGAACCCGAGAACTAATCCTAATACTGTGATGGCTGCTAACTTCTTCATGTGACTTACCTCCTATTGATTTATTTGCTGATACTTAATCGCAAGGGGCGTGCCAAAGTATCGAAACGCAACAATATTGTTTATTTATAGGGGGTTACAAATTATTTAGTTTTAATGATATTCTAGCGGGATCTCGCTAATAGCGAAATTTCGCTAGTTGTTTTAGCGGATTATCGATAATTTTTAAAAAATTAGGAGATTATTCCGGTCGTTGGATACCGAGTGACTTAATTTTTGAATTCAGGGTTGAGGTCGGAAGCCCTAGCAGAGCGGCTGCCCCCTGTTTTCCTGAAATTTTCCAGTTCGTTTTATCAAGCGCTTTAAGGATATTTGCTTTTTCAAGCTCCTTCATCTCGATGTCTGAAAGAATACTTTCGTTATCAATGTCATCAGGGTCAGCAGTAGTAGTTTTTTTCGTGGTTATTCCAGGTAGCGCCTGCTCCAAATTGACTCTTCCGTTTACGGATGTAATCACAGCACGCTCAATTACATTCTGAAGCTCGCGGATATTCCCCGGCCAGCTGTATGCATTGAGCCTTCTTACATCATCCTCATTGAGAAGCTCCAAGCTGAGTCCGTTTCTTTTGGAAAACTTTTCCACAAATGCCTGCGCGATTCTTTCTACATCACCGCTTCTTTCCCGGAGCGGCGGAAGCTCAATCTGAAACACATTTAATCTGTAATAGAGATCTTCCCTGAAATTCCCTTCTTTGACTTCTTTCATTAAATCCCTGTTAGTTGCGGCCACAACCCTGACATCCACTTTTTCTGTATTTGAGCTGCCTACAGGCTCAAACTCTCCTTCCTGAAGAACGCGCAAAAGCTTGGACTGAAGCTCAATCGGAAGGTCCCCAATTTCGTCCAGAAATATTGTCCCACCGTCTGCAACCTTAAACCTGCCTTCTCTCTTCCTGGTGGCACCTGTGAAAGCGCCCTGCTCGTGTCCGAAGAACTCGCTTTCTATAAGACTTGAGGGAATTGCCGGACAGTTGACCTTGATAAACGGTTTTTCTGAGCGGCGGCTTGAGGAATGGATGGACCTGGCTGCTAGCTCCTTTCCTGTCCCCGTCTCACCGGTAATCAGCACAGTCGCTTCTGTTCCAGCCACTTTCTTCACATCTTTCAAAACTTTAATCAAAGGCCCGCTACCGCCTATAATACCGTCTGATTCTGTGAGGGACTTGAGTTCTTCCTTGAGATATTCGGATTCTATGGTGAGAGAGCGGATACGCTGTTCAGAAAGCAGTCTTTCATTAATATTTCTCAGGATAAGCGTGTAGAAATGTTCCTTCCCCATTTCAAACCTGGAGAGTGTTGCCTCAGCCGGAAATTCTTGCCCTCCTGCGCTGTAAGCTCTCAGGCCCCGAGGAATCCAGATAAATTTCTCCCCCTCAGGACGCTTATCAAGAGATTCTGTAAGCTTGATTAGCTTGCTGCTGCTTTGCTTATTGAGAAACTGGTTAAAAAGCCTCCCCTTTATGTTTTCCCCTGTAACCCCAAACACCTTAGATGCAGCGGAATTGATACGGTTAATTTTGAAGTCTTTGTCTAGTTCAACAATTGCGTCCATGGCGCTGTCAAAGAGCTTTACGAGCTTTTCTTCTCTTTCAAGAATTTGTTTCTCCGCCCTTAGACGCCGCATCTCGGCACTTGCCCGGTTTGCGAAAATACGAAAGATATTAAAAACTTCACGGTCCTCGGATATCGGGTCCGTATCTATTACAGACATATGACCCAGAATCCTCCCGTCGACATCTTCAAAAGGTATTCCCATATAGCTTACTGCATTTGTTTTCCTGAAACCCGCAAGGTCGGGATTGCCTTTATACCTTGCGAAGAGATCATCTCTAACATGTACAAGCCGCTTTTCATTCACAACAGTTTCGCAGGCTGTGCCTATTACTGAATATTCGAGATTATCAACCCATCTGTCCCCTAGAAAAAGGGCCTTGGTCCTCATGGTTAAATTATCTTCAAAGTATTCAGTCACCCATGCGCCGTACGTATTCAGCACTGCAGAAAGGTTTTTAACCAGTGAAAGAAAAAAGTCCTGCCCAATCTCAGATGAAGTGCCATCCAGAATTGCCAGAATTGCTTCATTCTCTTCAATTGAGCTAAATGGAGTTCTCTTTTTATCCATGATGACAATACCGAAACGGATTTAATCTTATTACCCCGTATCTGTATTATAGTACACCTTTAATAGATAATGTTATCTACGAGCTCTGATCAGCAGATAAATATTCCTTAGCTTTATCAACTCTTGGTCTCGGGTTGTCTGCGTCTGCAGCTACGTTTATCAATTCCTGATAATACTTGGTAGCTTTCTCTCTGTTCCCCGACAGTTCCGCAGCATAACCCGCGCCATACATACTGTAGAAACGGTTAGGGGATATCTGAAGGCTCTTTTCGTAAGCTACAAGAGCCATTGCGGGCTTGCCCATTTCAATCAGCATATCTCCCAACAGGTCGCGCGCCGGAAGAACAGCCCCTGGGGTAACAGGATGCTTGTCGACAGAGTCCTCGGTATCGGCTGCTTTTTCCATCATTGCAAGAGCCTCTTTCTTGTTGCCTTTTGCATACTGAAGCCATGCCGCTACAGACTGACGCTGAGCGTCCACTATAACAGTCCAGTACTTCTCACCGTTTTTCACCGTTTGATCATAGAGCGCGTTAAGCTTGGCCAAATTCTGCTCAGCACTTTCAACATTTCCGCTTCTGGCAGCGCCTATACCTTTGGCGAAATAAGTGATAGCCTCATACTGAGGATACTTGTCCCACGCAAAATCTTTATGTGTTCTGGTTTCAATATTAGCTGCTTTTTCCCACTGCATTGTTTCGAGAGGATATCTTGCCTGAGCACCGGCAACCCCGTATGCTGAGGCAAAACTGTCCTGATAGGTCGGCCACTGCTTGATCAACTGCAGGTGCT
>CBDUCG010000097.1:0-7613 GCA_965365595.1 uncultured bacterium | reverse complement strand
AGGAAAAAGACCTCCCAGAAGACAACACCAAGAGACTTTACCAACTCCCCAATCTTGTCGAAATAATCAAAATTATATTCACTGAAGGTCGTATTGATTTGAAGAGGAATTCCTTCTTCGCGTATATATTCAGCACCCTTAATTGTAAGATCGAATGCCCCCTGAACACCCCTGAAAGTGTCATGAACTTCAGAGTTCGGGCCGTCAAGGCTGAGCGCAATCTGAGAAAGCCCCGCTGACTTTAGATTCTTAACCAACTCAGGAGTAAGCTTTTTGGTAGCAGCGGGGATAGTTGCCATTCTAAGACCCAACTCAGAACCGTGACGTATTAAATCGCAAAGATCCTCTCTTTTTGCTGGGTCTCCTCCGGTCAATACCATTATCTGCGCTCCCATCGAATGCACCTGGTCAATTAGATCTAACCCCTCATCAGTAGTGAGCTCCCGAGGGTCGCTCCAATCTATAGCTTCTGCTCTGCAATGGCGACAAGCAAGATCACAAGCCTGCGTTATTTCCCAAATAACGATAAAAGGTGAGACAGAAAAATCGATATCCTGTAGGCTTTTCATCATCGAATTCCGAGCTTTATTTCCATTCATAATAATTTATTTTGCAATCCCTATGCCACTCAGATGGTATTGTGGGAAATGTACAAGTTTCTCGGTGCAATTAAGCCATAATAATTGATCAAAGATTAAAGTAATTCTGATTATTATATGAACAATATCTTTGATAACTCAACTAAAAGTAACGGTTTTTTTGTATGAATTTCTGACACCTTGCATTTTTTACAAACCGGAATCCCATTTAGGATAAGCAAATTGAATTGGCACTCTTTTTGCCATTTACAACTTGTAAGTATATAAAATTTAGATATAGAGCTCGAGTTATCAAGGCTCATTCAAGAGATGAATAGATACTACAATTTTTGGTTTCAAGTAAATGGTTAAATCTTATCGTGTAGTGGTTATAGGGGGAGGTATAAGTGGTCTGAGTACCGCACATCGTATCCACGAATTAAGCACAAAAAACGGTTACGGTATTGAGATCATTGTGCTTGAGCGTAGCGGTAGGCTAGGGGGTATGGTTTCGTCAGAAGTAACAGACGATTTGATACTTGAAGGAGGCCCCGATTCTTTTATCACTACAAAACCTTGGGCGCTAGATCTTTGCTTGCGGCTGGGCATGGAATCGAGAATTATTGAAACAAACGATTATTCCAGGCGCGTACTGGTTGCCTATCGTAATAGACTTTGCCCCCTGCCCGAAGGTTTTTCGTTCGCTCCGACTCGATTGGCTCCTTTTATTTTCTCTCCGCTATTTTCTTTGTTTGGCAAGCTTCGGATGTCCTTAGATTTACTACTGCCGCGGAGAAAATCAATAGAGGACGAGAGCGTGAAGTCCTTCTTTACGCGTCGACTCGGTAGCGAAGCATTCAACCTGATTGTTCAGCCTCTTGTCAGCGGGATTTACGGCACGAGTCCGGAGAACCTCAGCATCCGAGCTGCGCTGCCGCACTTCGTAGAGATGGAAGAAAAGCATAGAAGTTTGATAATGGCGATGAGAAAGGCAATACAATCTAGAAATGTAATTAAAAACAAAGGCAATACTAGCCGATACAACCAGTTCGTGTCTTTTAGAGGAGGCATGAGGGAACTAGTTGACGCTCTGTCATCCAGTCTCCCTGAGGGGGTTATACAGCTAAACAAATCGGTTACTAGAATCGAGCCCATCGGGAACACATGGCAAATATTAATAAACAATAATGAGTCTATCAATGCGGACGGAGTCGTAATTGCCATTCCGGCAATTCATGCAGCCGATTTGATAAAAGGGTTCGACCCTCTTTTGGGGGAATATTTGTCCCAGATACAGTATGCTTCATCCATAGTTGTAAACCTTTTATACAGACGGGAAAATATTTCACAACCACTTAACGCAGTAGGATTTGTTGTTCCGCGAACAGAAGGCCTGCCGATTACCGCATGCTCGTTTAGCAGTCTCAAGTTTACGGGACGCGCACCTACTGAAACCCTGCTTCTTCGATGTTTTATGGGAGAGGCTATAAATAAAGAGGTTTACAACAGAGACGATTCTTGGCTATGCGACGCTACGCATAATAAACTCTCGGTACTTCTGGGGATAACGTCTGAGCCGCTTTTTTCCATGGTAAAAAGAAACCCCGAATCCATGCCACAATATACTGTCGGGCATCTTGAGCGAATAGCTAAGATCAGCCAAAGAGCAGAGCGATATCTGGGTATGGAGCTTGCAGGTAATGCATATAAGGGGGTCGGTATCCCCGATTGTGTCCGTTCAGGCGAGGAAGCGGCCGAGAAATTATTTAAATACCTTAGTGACGCACCAGTAGAGTTGAATAAATATACATCCAATTTATAATGAGGAGGTGTTTAATGAAGGTTTCTAGCTCAGCTGGAGATCTGGAAGTATACATAGAAGATAAGGTTCAAATAGTGGGAGATTCCGTACTCTTAAATGCGGAAATGGGTGTATGGCATTTTCAGGTATACCTAAGCCCTGGAGATTTTAGATTCTTCTTCTCGCTGATCTTTAGCGGAACTGTTTTAAGGCATCTTATAATATTGCTTTTTCAATATATATTTGGACATAGTAGAAGTAAAGATGCCTAGAGTTACACTATAATCAGGATTATACTGCACGCATTTTACCAAGATTAGATGTCTCAGGTCATAACTGTGCTCAATAATTATTCATAACAGGTGCAAATCTAGGCGTTTCATTGAGCTTATCTATGGGATAAGCAGGATCTGTCGGAGGATTACCATTATTATTGCGGGCTTCTCCCTGCCACGGCATTGAGGGCTGTTCCAGGGAAAAGATCCCCAGGTTGTGATCGATAGCGCATACATTTGAAAAATTTTTATTCATAAATTGAAACATGGCACTACCACTGTACATTGATTTAGAGCCCATTAGATCATTTGACTTGGCAAGTACTCCATCCAGCCACATAGCCTGCAAAGATTCGTCTCCTCCTGCATTAGGCTCTATGTTCATTGGAACACAACTACCATTCATTGGCACAGGACCTCCTACCAGGAATACACCAAGCTCTGAAAGAAATAAATCAATTGAGTTGTTAGAGAGTAATGTTCCTTGGGCAAGCATTCCATCAACAAAATCTTCCAGCTGTTGTGATGGTTCCTCAGATGTGCCGGGTAGGCCAATTCCATAGAAATTGACGCAGGCGATAAAACGGTTCTCCATTGAGTTCTGTTTGTAAACATTATATATGTTAGTCGTATCAATGAGTGCATTTGCGACAACTGCCTGCTTACCTGAACCATTTGTTTTAATAGGTGTGCAAATGGGTACATTAGCAAGAGATCCAGAGGCTCCTTTTATCGCGTTTAATGTTTGTGGAATGAAATCTAGAAAACCATTAAGCTCGTTACCAACAATGAAAAGGCCGATTGCACTTTTGGCTTTGTTTGAATAGTTGTTAATATCATCAATGATCTTTTCAGCATTTTCTGTTGCCATACATTCATTGCAAAAAGGAATGCTCACCTTAATACCCATGTCTGCTGCGTATTCAAGAAATCCCTCATGGTCGCGTTGCCAATTCCAATCGTACATGCGAATGAAATTAACACCAATATTTTTCATAGTCATGAGGTCATCGCGGAATTTATCCGGTTTTTGAGAGCAACCCACAGATGTTTTATTACCCCAAAGTTGGCAAAAGTCTTGGTTGTAAAAGTCGTCGTCAAAGTACATTCCGTTTGGAGGAGCCTCCTGTTCGTAGTTAGAGGGCTTTGGATCGTATGCTATTCCCTTGAATTTCTGTGGCACAGTTAAAGGAATACATGTATCTATTGATGCGCATCCAATACACATATCAAATGAGTTGTCGTCACATATACAACCGCCGTCACACCACGTTGCGCGACTAAAATTTGTGGAAGAGAGAATAACTCCATTCAAGTTAGCATTAGTCAAATTAGCGTTATTAAGTTTCGCTCCACTCAGATTTGCATTGTTAAGAACAGCTCCACTCAGATTTGCATTGCTCAGGTCTGCTCCTTGCAGATCGCAATTCTGGCAATTATTAGTTTTTATAAGAGTATCTATATTGTCCTGAACCGTTTGCGCTTCCGCTTCTATATTTACAGTATTTTGCATATCTTTGACTATATGAGCTACTGCTACTTTTAATCTGTTAAATAATCCCTCTGTGTTTCTCGCTTGCTCTATATCATCCGGATTCGGAATTATAAAAACGGGATGCGTGGTCAAAATCCTTCCGTCATGGTGAATAGTCATTACATAATCACCTGCTTCTATAATTTCTGTAATACACTCTCCATTTGCGTCAAGCCTGAAAATCAGGTTTCCATCGGCATTTTCAAGCTCCATAAAGTGCCTTGCTTCAGGGTCATTATCTTCCCAGCAGAAGGTATGTTCCAGTGTTCTTTTGTATGTAATTGGAAATACGTCATTCCCCACTTCCCCGGTATCGTTTTTATGTCTCTCAGAGTCTTGATGCTCGAGGAATTTTACTATAAGATTTTTTTCGGGATCAGCAACCAAGCTTGGATCCATACCAAAGTCATTTTCCGTAAGTGTTTTTGTGCCATTCTGTTCTCCACCGTTGTTATTACTACATCCACCTATTGCACCCAATGATATAAATCCGAATATTAATGCAAATACCAAACACTTCATAAAATAATCACATGAAATTAACACTTGGGTCATTTTCCTTCCTCTTTTCTACTTATATTTTTGGGTCTACTAATTTTATATTTTTAAACCTTCTTTATAACTATAACCTAGTTTCAATCTAAATGTTCTAATAGGTAAAGTAATAAATCGGTCAGACATCTTTTGGCTAATGAGCTAGAATATTATCAATTATCTTACAAATTCAAATACTCTTATATTTGTAGCTTTTTTATTTATACACTCAAATTTAGTCCTGTAAATCCTAGGTCTATCTTTTAAATCATAATTCTCGGGTGTAATATGATGTAAGTATCTTCTTATATCAACTGTCCCGTCTTCACCGATTTTTGTGCAAATTTTCCCTGCCATTCTTTTGTTCAGGTCCTCTTTGTAGCGTCGCAAATGATCCGGATCAAATTTAAACATCCAGTTTATGTCATGATACCTCATCATAAGCAGAGTATTCCGCACCTTATACGGTAGGATTTCACCTAAATCTAACGCTCTTGTAAGTGAACCTGAAGGATTGAATGTTGCTTTTGTATCAACATGATAATTCAACCTGTCTATCCAATTAAAAAGATAATAATTCTGGCCGATACCAATAACCCAAAATAATCTAGTCACTCTCCAATTTAAGTTATCAAGGGCTGGAATATTGTCGCTTATTAGCGGTAAACCTCTGCTCGTTGATAATATTATCAGTATTACAAATATTAACGCAAATCTGGAAGCCAAATTAAATCTTACAACTTCAAATTTATATCCTTCTATATTTTTCCATTTTAAAACTGTCTCCATTATTTCTTCTCTGAAAAACAATACACTGGAAGCGATCAGAGCTATATTTGCAAAAGGTATTTTTAATGTCAGGATTATTCCCAGATTAAACAGGATTTGAAGAAATAGTCCGAAATATTTAGTTGCAGAACCTTTTCTGGTGATTAATAAAAATGGAATTATTATCTCCATTCCCAATGCTGTGTATGTTGCGTATTTAAATGCGGGTAAGTACTCGGGTTTCCAAAAATCTGGCATATGTGAAATTGGCAGTAATAAAATGGGATACATAGCAAAGCCTTCTCTCCATAACGGACTGAGTAGTTTTGTGGTCCCCGCGAAAAAATATATCCATAACACGTTGATTAAAAAACATCTTACAGTCGCTCCTGGAACTTTGTATAACAACCACTCATCAAAGGCGCTGTTCCCCTGTTTTAGCCATCTGGTTAAATTGAGCGTCTTTCCGATTGGAAGGATTATCATCCAAAAAAGTAGAAGATGCATGATTGAATCATCAACAAACATGACCCCAAAATTCCACCTTTGGGTGCAAACAGCGATTAGATATAAAATTGCAGCGCTTAATCTAGCTCTGTAGCCTACAGTTATAAGTACGGACCCTATGCAGCCTATTAAAGACAGTCCGTAAAATAGTTTTGTGGTTGCAAAAGAGGGTTGTATCAAATTGATCTTATAAAACCAAAAAGCCTCAATAAATAATTCATGGTTTAACAATCCGTTCGGATTACTAAAATCTTCAACTTCGAGAAATATGGTTATGAAATAATAAAGACACAGTAAACCTGCTAATATACGGAATGCATCTACAGGCAATGCCCATGTTTCTGAAAGAAACTGATTCTTATATTTACTAATCAATCTCATCAAAATATTGTTTTTTGGTAGTTTCAGCTTCATGTTAATGATAATATCAATTTATAGAAAGTCTGTTTTTTTAATCATATATTTGCCCGACCAGATTATCATTCGAATAAATTCCCATTATCTACTAACCAATAAGAATATATTTAGAACAATTAGTTCCATTAACTTAAAATATCATAAATGCAATTTTCGTACCTCACCACTTTTGTCAAGTCAGATTACAGTTGGGAAATGGGGACTACAAAGCAAACAAGTTGAAAATTATCCTCGGAGAATTATATTACTTTTAAATTGTAATGTTTTAGTTTTGTATTTAATAACGCGATCTCACAATAAAGTGAGTTCAGGGAGTGAAAAATAACAATATCATATGATGATAAAACCATCATACTTTTTGATGGAACATGTAAATTTTGCAATGGAACCGTTAAGTTTATTCTGGATAGGGATAAAGAAAAAAACTTTTATTTCTCACCCTTAGATTCAGAATTCGCAAATTCAATATATGATGATTACGATTTTCTAACAAAAGATTTAAGTACAATAATTCTATTGGAGAATGGCGATGTTCATACAAAGTCTTCCGCAATATTTAGGATTATGAGATATCTAAATGGCTTATGGCCGGCGGCTTATATTTTGATCTATATTCCTAAAAATATACGAGATTATTTTTATGATATATTCGCAAAGTATCGCGACAAATTATTTGGCAAGTCAGAGAGTTGCTTTATACCGGATCAAGATACTAGAAAGCGCTTTTTGGATTGAGGATATTTGAAGTTCCTTTAATTCCTGAGAACTATTTTGATCATTTGGAAATATCTGATCTTATATTATAAATAACACACCTGACCTACAGCAGGACCAGTTCCGAGAACGCTCTCCCATATACTAATTGCCTTGCACATTTCTGTCGTTCATGACCAATTATAAGGTGAGTATGTGATAGTGAACGTTATACTACTACAGGATAAAAACCGATGGCGTAGATAAAGGCGGGTTTATCTATATCACTCATAGATAGTTATTCTGTTCAGTGCATTGAGAGCTTTGAAGCCAACTTCAATATACTTCTATCTTAATGGGGAGCAATGTAGAAATAATATAAAACTGTCTACAAAGCTAATTAAAGTATTGTCAGCGAATATGTCAGTAAACCATTTTCTTTTACCCGCATTTTGACACAATATTACATAAGAGCAATATTTGAAAATCGCACATAATATCCGATC
>CBDUCG010000096.1:0-7763 GCA_965365595.1 uncultured bacterium | reverse complement strand
AGCCGTTTATAAGTGCAAAGATATAGAAGAAGCAAACGATGCTCTGCACTTGCTGGAGATTCGGACGGAGCTTGATCTCGAAAGAGATTTACACAGAGAAAAAAATAAAAAACCTTAGCATTTGCCAACGATTCATATGGTTTTTTTACAGTAATGTTTTAGTGTGATAACTATTTCCAAAATTGCTAGTAGGTAAAGGTGGTTACACTACAAGAGGAAATGAAAAAACCCATATGTTTGACACTCAGATTTTATCATGTTAAATACTAGTGATTTTTCGAATATATACCTAGGGAAACGCACTCTTAAATGACTTTAGAAGAATCGGGACATTTCTCGATAGAACAGTTCTTTTTAGCTCTTGTCTGCATACTGGTATTCTCCAAGATTTTCGGGGAGTTAGCTGAACGTATCAAGCAGCCCTCGGTCTTGGGAGAGCTTGTCGCGGGGGTTATACTTGGAGGGAGTGTTCTGGCTATTGTTCCTTCTGTGGCGGGAATGGCGGGCTATGACACATTTCATCTTTTGGCAGAAGTCGGTGTTGCAATCCTTTTATTTGAAATAGGCCTTGAAACAGACCTGAAAGATTTAATCAAAGTCGGATTTTCCTCCACATTAGTTGCAATTGTAGGTGTTGTAGTGCCTTTTGCTCTCGGTTTCGCCAGTATTGTAGCATTTGAGCATTTTGGCTTATTAGGCGGGTCCGATCCTAACCTTAACCTTCTTATTGCTATTACTGCAGGTGCTACCTTGACAGCTACGAGTGTGGGTATTACTGCTAGAGTACTTTCAGATATGGGTAAATTGCAGAGCGGAGAGGCAAAAATAATTCTCGGTGCGGCTGTAATTGATGATATTCTGGGGTTAATAATTTTAGGTGTTGTTAGCGGACTGATAGAAGCTTCCGGAAGCGGAGACGGAAGCGGCGTTTCTACTCTAGGTGTAGGCATAATATTTGCGAAAGCGTTTGGATTTCTCTTTGTAGCTATACTGCTAGGAAACTTAATTTCTAAAAAGCTTTTTAAACTTGTACAGATGATGAAAGTCAGAGGGGTTCTACTTTTAAGCGCACTTTCTTTCGCGTTTATCTTTGCTTTTCTGGCAAGTCTGGTAGGATTAGCACCCATAGTCGGTGCGTTTGCTGCTGGTTTGGTGCTGGCAAATACCGACCAGTTTAAGACAATTGAGGAAAATTTAAAACCAGTATCGGATTTCTTTACCCCAATATTTTTTATTATGGTTGGGGCAGCGGTTGATGTCTCTGTGTTTAATCCGTTTGTTAGTGAGAATATACCTATACTTCTGATAGCTTTGATACTGTTTATTGTGGCTGTTATAGGTAAATTAGTAAGTGGTTTAGCTGTGTTTCAAAAGGGCATAAATAAGAGTGTAGTTGGCGTTGGTATGATACCCAGAGGAGAGGTTGGGCTTATTTTTGCCCAGGTCGGGTTGACATATAAAGTATTTACGTCTGAGCTCTTTTCAGCGATGACAGTAATGGTAATGTTAACTACATTTATTGCACCGCCGCTTTTAAAAATTATGTTTGCCAATGGTCAGAAAACAGCTGGAGAATCAGCTTAGTGTTGTTAAGGAGATAAAAATGTATTTTGAGAGGCTAAAACAGTTTATCTTTTATTCGCTCGCGCTTCTTTTCATAACAAGCAATGCGTTTGCTGCTTCTGAGGACTTGTTGAGCGTAAATTACACAGTTTTTATTCAGATTGTAATTTTTCTAATTGCAATATTCATACTAAATAAACTAGTATTCAAACCGTTTATAAACCTGGTCGACAGAAGGGACAAGCTCACAAGAGGAGCGATTGAAGAAGCCCATGAGCTTGAAGACAAGGTTAAGACAATTATGGAAGAATACGATGCTAAATTGCACGAAGCAAGAGAAATAGCTGCCGAAGAGCGTAGCAAATTAATACTTGAAGGCCAAACAGTGGCCGGAGAGGTACTAAGTAAAGCAAGGCAGGAAACCGGAGCGCTACTTGATGAAGCTAAAGCCAAACTTGAGGCCGATACAAAGGAAATTAAAGATAACATTAAGGGTGACATTGACGGATTGGCCGGCGATATAGCTACAAAAGTTTTGGGTAAGGAGGTGAGGGTTTGACGGACTTTGAACTATTAAACCTTTTGCTAACAAACAGCTCGGAAACAGGAAATACCTTTAACTGGAGATATGTTTTTGAGCACGCTGTCAATCTTGTAATCCTTCTTGGTGTTCTTGTTTATTTTCTGAAGGATTCAGTACGTAATTTCCTTGTTGAGCGAAAAGGATCAATAAGCAGTGAAATTGATCACGCTCAGCATACAATTGCAGAAGCCAAGAAAAAATACGAAGAGTATGATAAAAAGCTCAAGGGTATAGAGGACGAGATTAACAGCATAAAAGAAAGCATTATTAATCAGGGGCAGGCCGAGAGGGAAGAAATAATTAAGCAGGCAAATCTGGCCTCTAATAGCATTAAAAAGGAAGCCCAGGAAACTATTCAATTTGAGTCTGAGAGGGCTAAACAGGAAATTCAGTCAGAAGTAGTAACCCTAGCTCTGCAAATTGCGGAAAAAGTAATAAAAGAGAATTTGACTGAGACAGAAAAACAGAGATTTATTGATGAGTTTACCAATAACGTGGGGGATGATGATACATGGCATCAATCGCAACACTAAGAGATCTCTCTGAAGCTCTTATAGAGAGCGCAAAACAGGAAAACAAGCTTGATAAAATCACCTCTGACGTTGAGGATTTTTTTGCGGTTACATCTTCAACAGCGGAGCTTAAGAATGTGCTTGGGAGTTCTACTTACGAGCTTAAGGAAAGAGAGGAAGTTACTAGAGACATTGCTTCAAAAAGAGGTTATGACAAGCTTACCACCAATTTTCTTAGCTTGGTTCTTGAGCTGGATAAATTTAAGTCGCTCTTGAATTCAGAGCAGACATTTATACAAAAATTAAGAAAAGCTTCAGGAAAAATTAAGGCCGAAGTTATTATGGCCACAAGTCCGTCAGAAGAAGACCTGAGCAAAATTAAAGCTAAATTAATCCAGGTTATGGGGCAGGAAGTGGATGTTTCAGCTAGGGTTGATCCAGAGATAATCGGAGGAGTTATAGCAAAGGTTGAAGATAAGGTGTTCGATGGTAGTATTAAGACCCAACTTGAGAGAATAAGAGGTGTTCTCTCACATTCCTAAGCTGGAAAATTTTGAAAAATTCAGGAGTTCATAAAGTAATAAGGAGTCAATAAGATGCAGGAAATTAAGATTGAAGAAATTGGCGAAATACTAAGAAATAGAATCAAAGGTTACGACACTAAAGTTGAGACTTCGGAAGTCGGAACCGTAATCTCAATCGGGGATGGTATCGCCAGAGCATACGGTCTTGATCAGGCTATGGCCGGAGAGCTTGTTGAGTTTAAGAGCGGCATTATGGGTTTGGTTCTAAACCTTGAGGAAGACAACGTCGGTATCGCGCTTTTCGGAGAGGATACCGAAGTTCAGGAAGGGGATATTGTAAAGCGTACTGGCAAGATCGCCGAGGTTCCTGTTGGAGACAACATGAAGGGAAGGGTAGTGAATGCTCTTGGACAGCCCATTGACGGTAAAGGCGAGATACAAAGCGATGAAACCAGACAGATTGAGGTAAAAGCTCCTGGTGTTGTTTACAGACAGTCTGTTAGTGAACCCCTTCAGACAGGAATTAAATCAATCGATTCGATGATCCCGATTGGTAGAGGGCAGAGAGAATTAATATTGGGCGACCGTCAAATAGGTAAGACGGCGATTGCAATTGATACTATAATTAACCAAAAAAACGAAGACGTGTATTGTATTTACGTAGCTGTTGGGCAGAAACAGTCAACTGTTGCCCAAGTTATGGATAAATTAAAAGAACACGGCGCAATGGAATACACAACCATTGTTGCTGCAACTGCAAGTGATCCCGCACCGTTTCAGTTTATTGCTCCTTATACCGGTTGCGCTCTTGGAGAATACTTTAGAGACACCGGAAGACACGCACTTGTGATTTATGATGATTTAACAAAACACGCATGGTCATATCGTCAGTTGTCTCTGCTTCTTAGAAGACCTCCTGGCCGTGAGGCTTATCCCGGAGACGTTTTCTATCTTCACTCCAGACTCCTTGAGCGTGCCGCTAAAATGAGAGACGAAGACGGAGGCGGTTCGTTAACGGCGCTCCCGATTATTGAAACTCAGGCTGGCGACGTTTCCGCTTACATTCCTACAAACGTTATCTCAATTACAGACGGTCAGATCTATCTTGAGAGTGATCTGTTCTATTCAGGTATAAGGCCGGCTATTAACGTTGGACTTTCAGTGTCCAGGGTAGGTGGATCTGCACAGATCAAGGCTATGAAAAACGTAGCAGGTACTCTCCGACTGGAATTAGCGCAATACAGAGAGGTTGAAGCGTTTTCACAGTTTGCTTCAGACTTGGATAAAGCAACTCAGGCTCAGCTGGCTCGTGGTAGCAGACTTGTTGAAGCTCTAAAGCAGGGTCAGTATGAACCACTTGCTGTGGAAAAACAGATTCTGATTATTTACGCCGTAACAAATGGATACGTAGATGACTATCCTGCAGACGCAGTAAGCAAATACGAAAAAGAGCTTTATTCATTCTTTGATTCCAAATACTCAAACATTTTAGATGAAATCAGATCGAAGAAAGTAGTATCCGATGAATTAGCAGAGAGTGTTAAAACTGCACTTGACGAACTTAAAAATCAATTAGGAGATTTATCATAATAAAGTAGGGACTTAGCTTCTCTATAAATAAATCATTATGGCAAGTTTACAACAAATCAAAACGAAAATTAGCAGTGTTAAAGGTACAAGCCGAATTATGAGCGCCATGAAGCTTATATCTGCTGTAAAGCTAAAGCGTGCTCAGGATCTACTTATGGCTTATCGCCCATATTCCGATGCCTATCAAGAAACTACTTTGAATGTGGCTAAAAGATGCGATCAGGAAGCGCATCCGCTGCTCAGAAAGTCAGATGATCCAAAAAAACTTCATCTAGTTTTTATAACTTCTGACCGTGGTCTCTGCGGTAGTTTCAATAGCAGTCTAATCAGAAAACTAGAGACCTATCTGGTTACTGATACTAAAACATATGACGAAGTTACCTTTAGCTTCTTAGGCAGAAGGGGGAAGGAGCATTTTGCAAAAGAAGGGTTTAATGTTGCAAATAGCTATATTGGTATAACAGATAGAAACTACGATGAAATATCTGAGAAAGTATCGGAACAATTAACAAAAGAATTTATTAAGGGTGACAGCGATGAAGTAGTATTGGTATATAACTACTTTAAATCAGCACTAACACAGGAAATAACCTATGAAAAAGTGCTGCCCATTGAAGCCGATTCTGAGACTGAAGATGGAAGTCAGATAGATTATCTTTATGAACCTACCAAGAAAGGAATTCTGAGCGAACTACTTCCAAAATATGTTCAGGTCAGAGTTCAAAGGGCAATTCAGGAATCGATGACTAGTGAACATGCTTCCCGTATGACCGCTATGGAAAATGCTACAAATAACGCAAACGAAGTAATTAAAAACCTTACATTACAATATAACAAAACCAGACAGGCCATGATTACAACTGAACTCATGGACATTGTAAATGGAACTGAGGCATTAAGTAAAGGAGACGAGTAAGATGGACACAAATACAAATAATAATATGGGAAAAGTAGTTCAGATTATGGGACCCGTTATCGATGTTGAGTTTAAAGATAGCGAACTACCCCCGATCTATACAGCACTAAAACTAACAAACCATCTCCTTAATGATGAGAAATGGAATCTTATAGTTGAAGTTGCCCAGCAGCTTGGCGGCAATCGTGTTCGCTGTATTGCAATGGACTCAACCGAGGGAATTAAAAGAGGCGAGGATGCTCTAAATACAGGAGAGGGTATAACAGTTCCTGTAGGTAAGGAAGCGCTTGGTAGAATGATAAATGTTGTTGGTGAACCAATTGACGAGGCTGGCCCAGTTGAGACAAAGATGCGTTGGCCGATTCACCGTGAAGCTCCTAAATTTGTCGAGCAAAGCACTAAACTAGAACTTTTTGAAACTGGTATTAAAGTTATTGACTTGATCGCCCCGTTCCTTAAAGGAGGAAAGATTGGGCTGTTCGGAGGTGCTGGTGTAGGTAAAACAGTATTGCTCATGGAGCTTATCCACAACGTTGCCAAGGAGTACGGTGGAGTATCTGTATTCGGAGGTGTAGGTGAAAGAACCCGTGAAGGAAACGACCTCTGGCATGAGATGAAAGACTCGGGCGTTATTGGTAACACAGGGCTTGTGTTCGGTCAGATGAACGAGCCGCCAGGAGCTAGAGCGAGGGTTGCGTTAACCGCGTTAACACTTGCTGAGTATTTCCGTGACGAAGAAGGTCAGGACGTTCTACTATTTATTGATAACATATTCAGGTTCACACAAGCAGGATCTGAGGTGTCAGCGCTACTGGGAAGGATTCCTTCAGCAGTTGGTTATCAGCCTACGCTAGCTACTGACCTTGGAGAATTGCAAGAGAGGATTACATCTACCGTAAAAGGTTCTATTACATCAGTGCAGGCTATTTATGTTCCTGCGGATGACTTGACTGACCCCGCTCCTGCAACCACATTTGCTCACTTGGATGGAACTATCGTTCTTTCCCGTCAGTTAACTGAGCTTGGAATTTATCCTGCTGTGGATCCTCTGGATTCTACATCACGTATTCTTGATCCTCAGATTGTTGGTCAGGAACACTATGAAGTTGCACGTCAGGTGCAGGAAGTCCTTCAGCGTTATAAGCAGCTTCAGGAGATTATCGCTATTCTCGGTATGGATGAGCTATCAGAAGAGGATAAACTTGTCGTGGCAAGAGCCAGAAAGGTTCAAAGATTCCTTTCACAGCCATTCCATGTAGCTGAGCAGTTCACGGGTACGCCTGGTAAATACGTGCCTATTAAAGACACTATAGAGGCTTTTAAAGAGGTTATTTCCGGAAACATGGATGATATCCCTGAGCAGGCTTTTTACATGGTTGGTAACCTTGATGAAGTTCATGAGAAAGCAAAAGAGATCGTGTCGTAACAAAAAAATAATATGGGGGGCTCTTAAGCCCCTCAAACGCTTATCTATCGCATTGGTTAGCATAGGAGAGATTAACATTGGCTGACGGTATTCATCTTAAAGTAATAACCCCAACAGAGCTCGTAGTAGATGAGCAGGTAGACGAAGTTGTAGCTCCTGGAGAAATTGGAGAATTTGGGATACTACCTGGTCATGTGCCATTCATTACCACACTCCACTCCGGTGAGTTAAAATACAAAATGGGCAATTCTGAAACCAAGTTGGTAGTAGAGGGCGGAGTCGCCGATGTTAGAGACGATACGGTTAACATTCTCACCGACGGCGTCAAGAAAAATTAGTAAACAAGTCTAAAATAGTTTTGCTTCAAGTTTGTCCATTCGGTATTACTAGAAAATTCCACCAATTATTATAATATTAAACACATCAAAGTTTAAAGGAGATAGCCTATGGCTTTTATACAGGAAAGTTCTCTATCCCTGGTTCTCCGTAGTGATAATGACGGAATTTCTAATCTTTTGATAAACAGGCCTAAATCCTACAATGCTCTTTCGATTGATTGTATGAATGAGCTGACAGAAGAGATTGAGCGCCTTGGGGATGACCCTTCAATAAAAGTAGTAATATTGTCAGGGTCTGGAAAGGGTTTTTG
>CBDUCG010000095.1:0-7929 GCA_965365595.1 uncultured bacterium | reverse complement strand
GAAAACTAACATTTTCTATAGCCACAATCTCGTCCAAGTCGGATGCGTTGATTGCATCTATCTCATATTTTGCCGCTTTTTCCATGCTTATATTTTTTCAGTTTTACTGAGAAATGTCTAGATATTTTGTTATTTAGAATGTTTTTTAAAGTAAGAATTTAGGAGTTCATCTGCCGCAGCAAAAGGGCTTTTTTGGCCATCAACAACTTCTTGCTCAAGATCCGAGATTGATTTAACTATATTACCGGTTGAGTAAAAGCTCTGTTCCAAACCAAGCAGTATTGCCTCATGCATCCACTTTCTTGCCTGTTCTTTTCTCTTCTTTTCCAAGATGCCGTGTTCTTTCATAAGCTCATGATGCTGTATTACAGTTTCCCAAATTTCTGTAATTCCGGTGTTTTCAATTGATGAGCATGTTGTTACTTGTGGAATCCACCCCCCGTCTTTGGGGGGAAATAATTGGAGTGCGGAGTCAAATTCTCTTTTAGCTTGTTTGGCTCTGGTGATGTTCTCTCCGTCAGCTTTGGTGATGGCAACCGCATCCGCCATCTCCATAATGCCTCTTTTCATTCCCTGAATTTCATCCCCTGCCCCTGCAAGAAGTAGTAAAAGAAAAAAGTCGACCATAGAGTCTACAGCGATTTCCGACTGACCTACTCCAACTGTCTCGATGATAATTGTATCAAATCCAGCTGCTTCGCATAGTAAAATTGTCTCTCGTGTACTCTTGGCTACACCTCCCAATGAACCGGAAGTAGGAGATGGACGTATGAAAGCATTTTTATCCTGAGAGAGTTTTTCCATCCGGACTTTGTCTCCCAGGATGCTTCCTTTAGAGCGCTCGCTTGTAGGGTCTATTGCAAGTACTGCAACTTTACGTTTCTCTTGCTTCGTTAAATGTAAGCCGAAAGTTTCTATGAACGTGCTTTTTCCGACACCAGGTATCCCGGTTATGCCAACTCTGATAGAATTGCCTGTATTTGGAAGGCAGTCGCTGATAATTCTCTGAGCTAGCTCATTGTGTTTTGGTAAAGTACTCTCAGCTAGTGTAATGGCCTGACTTAAAACAGAACGGTCTCCTGAAAATATGCCATCTTTATACTCTTCAAAGGAAAGTTCACTTTTTCTCTTTATATTACTCATTCTAATTTTCTTTAATAATGAAAATTCTATGGAATAGTTTAGTCGGTTTGTTTTAAATTGTTAATTAAAATTTCCAGTATATTCCGGGCAGCTTGAGAGATGACCGTTCCCGGGCCGAATATGGCGGTTACTCCACAATCGTACAAATAGTCGTAATCCTGTTTGGGAATTACGCCTCCGGCTACAACCATTATGTCTTCACGGTTTGATTTCTTAAGTTCAGCAATAAGATCCGGAACCAGGGTTTTATGTCCTGCCGCAAGGCTTGAAATGCCGATTATGTGGACGTCGTTTTCAATAGCCTGTTTTGCCGCTTCTCCGGGTGTTTGAAATAAAGGTCCTATATCTACATCAAAACCGAGATCGGCAAAGCTTGTAGCAATTACTTTGGCTCCCCGGTCATGACCGTCCTGACCCATTTTTGCAACCATTATTCTCGGGCGTCTGCCTTCAAGTGATGCGAATTCGTCCGCCATCTCTCTTGCTTTTATAAAGTCTTTATCCTCAGACATCTCAGAAGAATATACACCTGAAATTGATCGAATTACAGCCTTGTATCTGCCAAATACCTTTTCACACGCCTCTGATATTTCTCCCAGAGTCGCCCGTTTGCGAGCGGCGTCAACCGCAAGCTCCAAAAGGTTTCCCTTGCCTGTCTCGGCACAGACGGTTATGGCTTCAAGAGCAAGTCTTACCGCTTCACTATCCCTGGTATCTTTTAGCTCTTTTAATCTCTGAACCTGAGACCGCATCACTGCGGTGTTGTCGACTTCTAATATTTCTATTTGGTCTTCGTCTTCAATCTGATATTTGTTTACGCCTACAATTACATCTTGACCCGAATCTATTCTCGCCTGTTTTTTGGCTGCTGCTTCTTCAATTCTCATCTTGGGTATCCCGGTGTCAATTGCCTTGGCCATGCCACCCAGCTCTTCAACTTCGCTAATTAATTCCCATGCCCTGTGGGCTATCCGGTCAGTAAGATATTCAACATAATAAGAACCCGCCCATGGGTCTACAGAGCGGCAAATATTCGTCTCCTCCTGAAGATAAATTTGCGTGTTTCTAGCAATTCTTGCGGAGAAGTCAGTCGGCAATGCAATGGCTTCATCAAGTGCGTTAGTATGTAGTGACTGTGTTCCTCCCAATGCCGCGGCGAGAGCTTCAACACAGGTTCTGACTGCATTATTAAAAGGGTCCTGCTCAGTCAAGCTCCAGCCTGAAGTCTGGCAATGAGTCCTAAGAGCCAGTGATTTTGGATTTTCGGGATTGAATTGTTTAACCAATTTTGCCCAGAGCATACGGGCTGCCCTCATTTTCGCTATTTCCATAAAATGGTTCATGCCGATTCCCCAGAAAAATGAGATGCGGGGAGCAAAATCGTCGATTTTCATTCCAGCTTTTATCCCAGTGCGTATATATTCGAGTCCGTCCGCAAGTGTATATGCAAGCTCAATGTCCGAAGAGGCACCCGCTTCTTCCATGTGATAACCGCTTACACTGATTGAGTTAAATTTGGGCATTTTTTTTGCCGTGAATTTAAAAATGTCGGCGATTATGCGCATTGAGGGTTCAGGGGGATAGATATAAGTGTTTCGAACCATGAACTCTTTTAAAATATCATTTTGAATTGTTCCGCTAAGTTTCTCGGGGCTAACGCCCTGTTCTTCGGCGGCGACAATGTAAAAAGCCATAATTGGAAGCACAGCGCCATTCATGGTCATCGAAACAGAAATTTCATCAAGAGGAATCTGATCAAACAAAATCTTCATATCCAGAATAGAATCAATGGCAACGCCTGCTTTTCCAACATCCCCCACTACACGCTCGTGGTCGGAGTCATATCCTCTGTGGGTCGGCAAATCAAAAGCGACGGAAAGCCCTTTTTGACCTGCGGCGAGGTTCCTTCTATAAAATGCGTTTGATTCTTCAGCTGTGGAAAATCCTGCATACTGTCTGATAGTCCAGGGGCGTGTTACATACATCGTTGAGTATGGTCCGCGCAGATAAGGTTCAATACCGGCTGCATAGTGGAGATGCTCCATATCCAGAAGATCTTGTTTCATATACAATGATTTGACTTCAATACCCTCAGGAGTCGTCCAGACGTTATCGCTGTATTCTGCTTTCTGATTAGACTCTGGAAAGTCGAAATTTTTAAAATCAATATCTGTAAAATTAGGTCTCAATTTCAGTTACCGGTCCCTATTTGCTAATTCCCAAGATTTTTTGATATTTAGTTAAAATCTCAATAGCATTTGAGCGTATGTGAATAAAATCATCCACCCCAGAATTTTTTAGTTTCTCAATATGCTCTTTGGGATTCCCCGAAATTACTATCTTTATATCAGAATTTAGTTCTTTAAGTCCTTTAATTATTTCAGTGGCAAACTCCGGGTATTCATCATCTGAGCTGCAGATAACTACAACATCAGCATTATGCTCAACGGCCTTTTTTACTCCAACTTCTGGATTATCAAACCCTATATTGTTGATAATCTTATACCCGGCGGAACCAAAAAAGTTCTCCGCAAATGAAGCCCTCGTGCTTCTCATTGAAGGGTTCCCGATTGTAAGCAAGAAAATGACAGGTATTTGACCGGTATCCCGGGTATGTGTTTCAGTAGTAATTCTGAGCTCTTCAAAAATCTGGGCACCCCGGTAGGGTATTAAAGGATTAATTTGCAGATCTTCTTCCTCTGATGGTGCGAACAATAGATCTCCCAGGTATGTTCTCTCACCTGAAAAATATTCAACTGCAAATTCTATGGACAGTTTCTGATCGGGGTTCAGACTTTTACCGGACTTCTGAATATTTGTTATCGGCAATTTATCTTCAATTTTAGATAGCATCTGTTCCGTTGAATTCGGATACTGATTAACGCCTAGAAACGTATCTTTCCTTAGGGCTATATTCATATCCCGGGAATTTCTTGTTTCCCCGATTGCATTTTGTACGGAGCCTGATTTCAGTGATTCTATCAATCCTCCCTCACTTTCAACACTCTGGAATAATTTCCATGACTCTATAGCGATAGAATGGGTCAAACTTTCAATATAATAAGAACCGGCTGAAGGGTCTGCGATGCGCTCCAGGTATGATTCGTTTCTTAATATGAGTTGGGTATTTCTGGACATTCTCAATGAAAATTCATCCGGATTTTTATACTCCGAATCAAACGGCCGTACAGTTATAGCATTTGATCCACCTATAGCTCCCGACATTGTTTCAACTGTGCCCCTCAATAGATTTACAAACGGATCATATATGGTTTTGTTCCATGAAGAGTTTGTTGTTTCTATATTCATAATCATGGAAGCCTCATTTTCAGGTTGATACTGCTTAACTATTTGAGCCCACAGCAGTCTGGCCGCTCTTAATTTAGATATTTCCATGAAATAATTTGAGCCGATTGAGAAAGAAAAAACCATTTGCTTTGAAATCTGATCTATTGTGAGGCCTGTCTCAGTTAATCTGTCCAGGTATTCCACTCCAGCCGATAGTGTATAAGCCAGCTCTTGTGTGATCGAAGCTCCGGAGTTCTGGAATTGGGAACTGTTTATTTTGAAGCCCTTGAACAGAGGCATTTTCATGTTCAGATATGATATTAATTCGCTAAGACCGACAAAAACCAGACTCTCCTTACCAGAAAACTTTCCATTTAGGACTAAACCCCTAAGTGGATCTAAATTGACCGAGCCGGAAAGCTTATTTAATTTTATACCTCGCCTCTTTGCCTCATTTATATAAAGAGAAAGAATTCCAATTGAGCTTGTTCCGGAATCAAAATTTATTGCAGTGGTTTCTATATCTATTTCATTGAGCAAGCGAGTCATGTGATCCACATTTTGAATGGGAATACCGTCATATTTTGAATTATCTAATTCGCATTTAAATGTGAGGGAATCTGCACCGCTGTTTAAGCTTTTTAATGCGAGCTTGTTTGCTTGGTTGATATCCTTGTGACTTATTTCCTGGTTGATTTTCCAGTCATTAGAAATAGAACTCGCACCTCTTACAAAAGGAAATTCGCCGGGCAGTGAGCCGGTCTGGTTTTGCAGCTGTTTTATATCTTCTTCTGTATAAAACGGGTGTACGTCAATATCCTCGTAAGTTTTCCAGATTAATTTTTCAAATTCCCTGCCTTTTAAATCCTTTAGTACCTGTTCTGTCCACTCTTTTTCTGAAACCGGCGGGAACTCGTTGAACAAATTTAGTTTATTATTTTCCATTCTCTTATGCTCATGATTCCTTATTCAAATAAATAAGCTAATTATAATAATTTAAATAGATAGTATTGCAATGTTTCGGCTTGACTGTAAAGGGTTTTATGGTAACCTCAAACTCCTAATTGATAATCAATTTCAATTTCGTTAGCGTTAATATTAACATGTCATGTAATAATATGGATGAAGTTTTGTACGGAGGCATTAGGTTAAAATTGTTCAATAATATATATAGATTATTCAATATTTGTTCTGCTACTCTCCTTTTGTTGCTTTTGGTAACTTCATTATCTTTCGCTTCATCAGCTGAAAAAAGAATTCTATCACTAGTTGACTATATCGGAGGCGATTATCAAAATGCAGTAAATAACGGTGAAGTAATAAACGAGGATGAATACAATGAAATGCTTGAGTTTTCAGCAGAAACCAAAGAGCTCTTTAAAACACTAAAATTATCAGACGGGGACAAGGCAAATATAGAATCCAAGGTTAATGAACTATCAACTTTAATCATTTCTAAATCTCCTGTACAGAATGTAGAAGACATAGCCAATAAAATAAAAGAAAATCTTATTTCTTCTTATCAAATTGTACCTCATCCTCAAAGCAGACCGTCACTGGAGGTAGGAAAAGAGTTGTATGATACAAATTGTTCCAGCTGTCACGGCTTGAAGGGCGCAGGGGACGGTAACCTTGCTCAGGGGCTAAATCCCGCGCCTGCGAACTTGATAGACCCTGAATTTTATTCCGGGCTCTCGCCGTTTAAAGTTCACAACACAATGACATTTGGTATTGCCGGGACCGCAATGCCCGCATTTCCTCAAATATCTAATGATAAAAAATGGGATGTTGCATTTTATGTAATGTCTCTTGGCTCTATTAATGAAAATATAGGTACCTGGAAAGAAATCAGCCCGAAACTTTCAGATGACCTAAAAGACTATAAGAATCTTGCTGTTCTTTCAAACAATCAGATATTGGACAAATTTGATTTTAATATGAGCGAGCAAGACCGGTATGCTGCGGTTACATATCTGAGAAAGGGAATATTGGATGACAACATCGGTTCGCCAAGATCGGTAATAACTATGACAAGCGAGTTGCTCAATGATTCCCTTTTACTATACAAGTCGGGAAGTACTCAGGAGTCCTACGAAAAAGTGCTCGACGCATATTTGCTCGGGTTTGAACAGATAGAGCCCGACCTTTTTGTTAAAGACAGAGACTTCACCTCAAAGATTGAAGCCAGTTTCGGGGATTATAGAAATGCCATTAAATCCGAAAAACCGGTCTCTCAAATAGAAGAATTGAACGTTACTCTACAAGCCGATTTAGATACAGCCGCCGCTATATTGGAAAATGAATCATCGAGCAAATTTATTTCCTTTTTAAATTCATTTGCAATCATGGTAAGAGAAGGTCTTGAGGCAATATTAATAATCGCCGCGATAATTGCCTTTTTAAATGCCACAGGATCCAGAAAGTCTGTTAAATATATTCATTACGGCTGGATTGCAGCTTTAGGAGCTGGGCTTTTGACATGGTTTCTTGCAAGAACCATAATTTCCATCAGCGGTGCTCAGAGAGAAGTGATAGAGGGAATTACGGCACTTACTGCCGCAGCGGTGCTATTTTATGTTAGTTACTGGCTAATAACCAAGATAGAAGTCAAGAAGTGGAAAGAGTACATACAGGGTAAGGTTGAAAACGCGGTTTCAAGAAACAGTGTCATAGCTCTTGCCAGCGTATCATTCTTTGCCGTGTATAGGGAGGCTTTTGAAACCGTACTTTTTTATCAGGCGCTCTGGTATCAGGCAGAAAACTCTCAATCTGCGGTTATATGGGGTATTGTTGCCGGAGCTTTGGTTTTGATTGTCCTTTTTTATGTGGTATTCAAAATGGCTCTTCGCATTCCACTTAAATACTTTTTCACCTTCACAAGCATTTTTCTGTATTTCCTTGCATTCATCTTGCTGGGTAAGGGAATAAAAGAACTTCAGGAAGCGGGAGTAGTTAGTGTTACGCCTGTTGAGTATCTGCCGTACATTGATGTAATAGGATTTTATCCGACAACGCAGACTGTTATCCCCCAGATTCTGTTGGTTCTGGCATTCTTCTTCGCAGCATTCTGGATGGGATATGTTAAAAGAGAGAGAGAGAAGAAGGAGCTTGTAGTTACAGTATCCCAGATATCAGAAGACGTAAAATCCATGCAGGCTGCTTTCAGTCACATAAAAGGCCATATCGTTGAATGGAAAAAGTGTGATGATATTGATCTTGAGGCAGAAGATCTGGATAATCAAATTCAGGAAGTAGTCAGTCATGTTGACGAGCTTGAAAACAAGCTGGGCATTTTCTATGATGTTGTATCAAAAAATACAGGAACTCTACCTAAAAAAGTTCACTGAGAACAAAAAGTCTTACGCACCTATTCTCTTGTCCATATGAATTACAGCATATAAACTTATTTAATGAATAAAAGGGCTGTTATAATTGCTTCAGGTGGAGTAGATAGTTCTACTCTTCTTTATAAGACGATTAAAGATGGATTTGAGGTCT
>CBDUCG010000094.1:0-8114 GCA_965365595.1 uncultured bacterium | reverse complement strand
TTTACTGTATCCTTTAAGGTTGCATTTGCAACTAAATTGGCGAAATAGAAAAATGGCGTCACGAAACGCTAAAACAGGAGGCAGTAAAATGAAAAAGTTACTTTTAGCAGGAGCATTAGCAGTAGGGCTAAGTTTTCCACTCACTTCACAGGCCGAAGTTAACGCATTCGGAGTACAAATTCCGATAGGACAGGCTGAAGTCAGTGATAGTATTAACGGTGGTTATGTAGCCCAGAGTCTGTCCGATACATTTGTCGTGCAAAAGCTTGAGAACTCAAGTGAAGCAAGATCATCTGAGTCAGCAGATGGAAACGCCTATTATGTATTCGGAGTGAAACTGGGCAGTGAGAATGCCATATAAGATATCGACCATACAATCCTCCATCCAACCAAAAGCCTGGTGATTAATTTCACCAGGCTTTTTTTATTAGTTTCCTACTGATTCAGCCCCTGGAAACGGTGGCTCCACACAGCAGTAAAAAACCCCGTTTGAGGAATAGCAACTTTCATCAGGGCTTGGGCACGGCTTTGCGGGACTGCAGGAATCTGAAGAGCATGCCCCTTGAGGTTCCGGAAGCTCAACTTCCTCTCCTTCTATTTCCGAAGCCATGGATATGGATAGAGATATTGTTAAGACCAGAAAGAAAATAAATATAAGTGAGGAAAATCTCTTTAGTGAGTTTTTCATAATTCAGTTCCTAATACAGGATATTAATACCCGAATTCTAAATCCTGCAAGAATAAATATCAATATGTTTTTCACGTAGTAATTTGTAAATGGTATTCAATTTCTGCTGAAGCATCAGTGCCGCGAAAAGTGCCGCTTACAGGTGAGGCTTCTATTGGAGTTGCCCCTGATGTTAGCGCTATATGACGGTCGGCCACTGCAAGTCCGAGAGTCGGATCGTAACCTCTCCATCCGCCTCCGGGCAAATAAACTTCAGCCCATGCATGTAAGTAGTTATCCATAAGCGACAGATCTCCTTCTGTGTAACCGCTGACAAATCTGGCAGCAAAACCCATACTCCTGGACGCTTCAGCAAAGAGCACAACAAAATCTCTGCAGGACCCTTTCATTCTGGACAGTGTTTCCAGAGGTTCTTGCGCTGGGCCATCATCTCTTATTTCATGTTCAAAATTTTCGTATATGTGGGTTGTTAAAGCAGACAGAAAATTCAGGGAACTATTTTCAGACTCGAGCATTATTTTGGCTACAAAACCCTCAAAATCATCCCCGTACACAGATGACGGCGTCCTGTAAGGCTCCAAAACACTGTCATATGGGCTGATATAATCCATAGGCAAACGGTGCGCCCTGTCTGAGGAAAGTATATAATCAAATGGATTAGTAAGCTTTGTTTCAACTTCCGATTTGCATATTATTTCAAGTGAGTCCGTAAGTTCGTCAAACCACAGAAAGACGGAATCCCCTCCTATATCCGTTATATTAGTTTTTCCTGTTGGAGAAGGATTTATTTCAATTTCGAAACTCTTAAGTACTTGAGCAGCATCCGACCTTGGCCTGAGTCTGACAATATGAGGCTCCAAAAACACCTCTTTACTATAAGAATAACTTGTGGCGTGCTCAATCTTGTATAACATTTTTGATGGGTATTGGGGCTTCGTCCAACTTGGAAAATACTGATTCAACCCAATTGTGAGGAAGTTCCCTGATTGCCTCTCTTATAGTGTTTTGCCACCACTCTGAAATTTCCATAAGTTCTTTGGAACTATAGCGATGCTCTACAACGTGATAACTATTGGTAGCATAAATCACTACGTCGATAGGAAAGTCAACATCAACTGCGCTTGTGCGGGTGGCATCAAATGCGAGGTAGCCGATCTTGAGCGCCATATCCAAATTCAGATCGTAAGAAAGCGCCCTGTCCATAATAGGCTTTCCGTAACTGGACTCTCCAATTAGATAGTAAGGTGTACCCTGACTCACTTCAACCCAGTTACCCTGGGGATATAGCATATAAAGCTTATGTTCCTTATCATGTTCAAGCTGGCCCCCAATAATGGAATAAAGATTGAACGGAAGCCCACTTTCTTCAAGAGCTTTTTTATCTTCTTCCGCAACTCTTCTAACCTGAGCGGCAAAAGCATTGACCGCTTTATATAGTTTATCAAACCCCTGATCATATTCCTCAAGCACTTCATTGAAATACGTGAGCGCTTTATCCCTTACCGACCTGAGACCTGATGTCATCAGAAACAGTGAATGGTTGCCATATTGATGAATAGTAACTTTTCTGGCTGTGATCGACTCAGTACCCGTGGTTACAAGAGTATCCGCTATACCGACCAGTCCCTTTCTAACCTTCATTCCTACGCAAAATGTCATTGAGAAACCTCTTTTATATCCAAGTCTTGATCTGTACGACGCAGTGAGAAGAAAGTATCAAAAATTGCGTCCCCCACTCCGTTCAGCTTCGTCTGAAATCCGTCTAAAAATTCATGAAGCCCAAGGGAAATTATTTCATCAATATTAGCGTAGTCAAGCTCTGATCGCAAACGGCCCAGGCGTCTTTCCGCCTTATTTTGAAATGTGCCGATATCATTCCCCGTTATTTCGTGAAGTGAAATTTGGGCTTTCAATAGGCAGTACCTTATTGATCTGGGAAATTCCAGATTCAGAATTAAAAATGTTGCCACATCAGTAGGCGTAATTCTCCTGAATTTTTTCCTGTACATCTCAAATGCGCTGGCTGAATTAAGGAGTGCAGCCCAACCTATGTTATCAATAGGGCTACCCACATCCTCAACTCTTGGCAGTAGCAGATAATACTTCACATCTAGTATACGGGAAGTCTTATCAGCTCTCTCCAAGAGTCTGCCCAACTGATCAAAATGCCATGCTTCGCCATGTGACATCGTAGTGTCTGTTGTTCCTATAAAAAGATGGCTCTGCATTTTGATCTGATTATAGAAATCATAAGGAGTGTCGAGTGCTTCACCAGAAGTTTCGGCATCAAGAAGAATTAGATAGAATTTGTTTACTTCGGCCCACATCTCAGAAGATATTACTTCACGCACTGTTCTGGCATTCTCTCTGGCAGAAGTCACCGATGAAATTATAGAGTTCGGATTATCCCTGTCGAAAGTCAAGAAATTTATTACATTATCTTTTGTAGCAACCCTGTATTTCTGCTTAAAATTTTCATAATCACCAGAGACTATGACAAGAGGCTCCCACTGTTCTTCACTCTCGACTGTGCTGTCGAGCATAAGGTGAAGATTGACGTCTACGAATCTGGCAATATTTTCAGCCCTTTCAAGATAACGCGCCATCCAGTATATAGAATTTGCTACTCTACTTAGCATCATATTTTCCTGTCATATTAATTCTCAATTATTTTGGCAGGTTGCTCAATACCCACGTGTCTTTACTACCGCCGCCCTGAGAGCTGTTCACTACTAGTGAGCCCTTTTTCAGAGCCACCCTGGTCAAGCCTCCGGGCATTACATAAATGTCCTCGCCATAAAGTATATAAGGGCGCAAATCCACATGTCTGCCTTCAAAATGATCGTCGTCAACAATGACTGGAACTGTGGACAAAGAAAGAGTTGGCTGGGCAATATAGTTTCTCGGGTTTTCTTTTATTTTCTCTGCAAATTCAGCCCGTTGTTTAGCAGAGGCATAAGTCCCCATGAGCAAACCGTAACCGCCCGATTCGTTGGCCGGCTTGACTACAAGTTTATCCAGATTATTCAGCACATACTCTCTGTCTTTATCTTCCCAGCATACATATGTGGGCACATTGGGCAGTACCGGGTCTTCACCCAAATAATATTTTATAATCTTTGGAACATAAGCATATATGACTTTATCGTCTGCAACTCCTGTTCCCGGCGCATTGGCCAAAGCAACCCTGCCCGATTTATATGCTTCCATGATCCCCGGAACACCCAGCAAAGAATCAGGATTAAAAGCCTTTGGATCAAGAAAATCATCGTCAATTCTACGGTAGATGACATCCACTCTCTCAAAACCTTTTGTAGTCCGCATGTAGACAAAACCGTCTTTTACAACCAGATCATTTCCCTCTACAAGCTCAATGCCTGTTTGCTGAGCCAGAAAAGAATGTTCAAAATAAGCCGAGTTATATATTCCTGGAGTGAGTAGAGCAATGTTTGGAGATTCAATATTAGATGGCGCAAGAAACTGAAGCATACGAGAAAGCCTGTTGGGATAATCGACTACAGGAAGAATATTCGATTTTTCAAAAACCAGAGGGAACGTCCTTTTTAACACTTGTCGGTTTTCCAGAACATATGACACGCCAGAAGGACAGCGCAAATTATCCTCCAGCACATAAAACTCACCGTCTTTGTCTCTTACCAAATCGGACCCGGTAATATGGCACCAAATCCCTTTTGGTGGATTAAGCCCTTCACACTTAGGCTGAATGCATTTACTGGAATAAAGTATGTCTTTTGGAATAATACCGTCTTTAATAATCTTCTGGTCATGGTAAACGTCATCTATAAAGAGATTAAGTGCATAGATGCGTTGCTTTAAACCTTTCTCAATATGCGACCAATCCTCCGGCTCCACTATTCTGGGTAGTATGTCAAAGGGGAATATTTTCTCAATACCGGACTCATCACTATAGACTGTAAATGTGACGCCCATGTTAAAGAGAGCGGCTTCAGCAGCTTTTTGCCTTTCTAGAATTTCTTGTTTGGGGAATGAACTGATTCGGTCAATAAGTATTTTTGTCCCTTGACGTGGTTTCCCTTTGCTTTCGAAAAGCTCATCATAAAATTTCCCGGGATCGTAAGAATTAAAATCCATATTAACCAATAATTATAACACCTTTTTCTCAGATTGTCTTCTCTTCTTGTCCTACCAAATACAACTTTAAACAAATCATGCATAATTAATCCTAAGAGCATCTATTTATGCGCCCCGGATCTCTTAAGGCTCTCAGAGGATAGGATAAACATAATCCGGGGCTTGGTTAAAGGTGCATTAGTGCAAAAATTAAATAATAGATGGAGGCTGGAATGTCCCAGATTCCGGCCCCCATCTATAAAAGGAGATAAGTAGAGAAATGAGCTCACCATTTCTTTTCTTGCTATATATTTGCAACTACCGTGCCAACTTAGGACAAATACAAAAAATTGTTTGTTATATGGGTATTACAAATTTCAGCAACTAATAAAGGGATAAAATAGAAAAGGGCGTGCTTATGTTACGTACACATAATCCTAAATTATAAGCATCAATAAAACGGTGGATTAAAGCTTATTAATCTTCGTTGATCTGGATGGTAGTTGCCTGGTTTTGTCTAAGCATGCGCTCCATACTCTCAACATTAAGCTCATTATATTCTTCAAAGGATTTATATCCGTCACCAGTAACTACCACTTCACTCTTATACCACATATACAAATTGATATCTCTTGATATTTCCTCGGATACTTCTTTTTCTAACCTGGATATCTCTACCGGGGTCATAGGGTCCGTTCCTACAGCCTCAAGCAGCACATCAATCTTTTCACCATCAAACTTCTTATGAATATTCAGGAGAAACAGCCAGTTGTAGTGCTCAAATTTAGACTTTATTATGCCGTCTAATTTTTCAAGCTCCTTCACTTTTTCTTTATCAAGATCTTTATAATATTGCCATCCATAAAGCATGCTTCCACTATGATCTGAAATATCTGTTTTTAATGTTCTTATAATCAAATTTATTTCCTGATCGTTAAGCGATTCTCTGATTTTATTCTCTAAAGTACTGATTTCCCTGTCTGTTAACAACCTGAAAGCTGTAAGTGTTGCCACCACTGTTTTGCCCCTGTATATGGTGACCAGCTCAGTGTTAACTAAACGCATCTGAGGCCAGCGCGAGAGTTGTTCTAAAATAATCTGCTCTGCCTGACGTACCATAATCTGTTCTTCATCCAAATTTTTATTGATAAAAAAGCCGTCAAGATTTTGGTCTATAACTGCTGACGTACTCCCTGTGGCGCTTACGTCTTTGGATATGATACTTCTTATAATTAGTTCGATCGGCATATTTATCCTGTCTTCGAATTTTCCTTGTAGAATTTTTATATCTTTTGGGGTCATAAGAATTGGTGTACGTACTGAGGCGAGTATATATAAAATACCGTCCTCTACATCATAAACATAATTATCTACAGAAGTTGAGTGAAGCTTGTCAAATTCGGTATTGAGTATGTCTTCAATATTTTCCACGAGTTTTCTTTCTTTGACTATGGCAATCAGGGAGTAGGTCAGAAATGCGGCAACAATTACAAAGCCAAGAACGGCCACAATCAGACTTTTCATAAATTGCTTGTCTTCTTTAAGCTTTGAAGAGGGAGACATGCCTGCAGCTATAAAGGTGGCTGAAGCAACTAGCAGGATTGACAAAAAATTTGCAAAAAACAGCATAAAGGAACCAAATGCTCCGCCATAATATCCAAGAGAAAGACATATGCCTGTGTTTGAGAGCGGGGGAACAATTGCAGTGGCTATTGCAACCCCGGGAAGCGCAGGGCTTACCTTTTCATCTATCATTGCGTAAGAACCTGCAAACCCGGCAAGCACGGCTACGAACAAATCAAGCAACGTTGGTTTTACCCTGGATAGCATCTCGGGAGTTGCCTCAAGTGCAAGTGGCAAAAATCCTAAAAGCGCAGAAAAGAATATTGCAAGAACGGTTCCAATCACAACCGACCTTAACGAGTTTGCAAAAAGTTTGGTATCGCCAACCACTAGCCCGAGTGATGTGCCAATTATGGGTGTCATTAAAGGAGAAACCAGCATCGCTCCTATTATCACTGCCGTGCTATTAGCAATAAGACCAAAAGAGGCAATTAATGCGGATGTACTCAATAAAAGATAAAACCTTATTCCCGGCTCTGAACCTGCTGTAATATCTTGAACCACAAGTTCACGCCTTTCACGGGAAGTTTTGATCCAGTTTATTTCGAAATTTTTAAGTCTGGTTTTAAGCATTATGCATACCGGTTTTCATTAATCATATTATAATCTAACGCAAAACAGTAGAAAATAACAAATTCCAGATATTAGAGAACTTTAATTCATCCTAACGATGGGTAATATTAAGGTTTTCATGATGGTTTAAGGAACAATAATGAATGCACTTCGTTTTGCAATTTATACAGGCATCATCTGGACACTCGCGTCAGTCCTTTTAATAGAGATATCTGTAATAGAAGGTGCTCAAACCGCCTGGGTTGAGCTTGATTTCAGATTTTTAAGCGGTATTGTGCTCGTAATACTTCACTCTTTTGACTTTGAACAATCCCTCTCGCAGATAATATATTATTCACAGTACGGGATGCCAATTGACGCGGTAAATGTATTAGTGGCAATAATTACAGGCTTTATAGACGGGTATGTAAGCGGTTTTTTCATCGCTATCTTCTACAATTTCTTGTCCATTGTCTCTGAGGGTAAAAAATTCCCAGCCGCATTGAAGTTTGGTATTGCAACTGGGATTATGCTTGGAATCTGCTCCGGTTTTCTTGCCTGGGTAAGCTATCTATACGATTTTCAAATTGAGGGATTTGGTTTTGCGGTAAGACCGATGTTTCTCATGTTCCTGGTAATGGACGATCTCTCTCTTCTGTCCAAAGGGTCGGCTTTACAGTCTCTCAGCAGCTCTTACCTGTTTTTCCCCGACAACGGAGCCGGAATGCTGAAATGGGCGCTCTGGGGATTTGTTGACGGATTAATCGGGGGTACAATAGTCTCCCACCTTTTCCTGACTATCAGAAGAAAACTCAGGCCACTAAATTATTAAACGAGATATACGAGATCTAGAAATAAACTATTCTAGTAAGTCGCCATCTTCCGTCTGAATACTGTAAGTCCAGTAATTTCTAAAATAACAGCTAGTGAAAGTAAAAAACCAGTCGAAAAAAGCGGGAACGGAAGTACTCTTGGCATTGAAAAATGTGCACTGTGAATCAGGAACTTCTCCGTCAACTTCGCAAGAAGCAACTAAATCATTGATCCCAAATATAGCAAACTCGAACCCCGGATCTCCTGTGCATTGAATGTCAACCAAAAACCAGCCCGGAGGGACAATTTAATTAACAGTGATGCCGGCAGGTTCAAATGGAGCATT
>CBDUCG010000093.1:0-8154 GCA_965365595.1 uncultured bacterium | reverse complement strand
GAATAAAATTAGCTAATTTGATATATGCTCAAGGTATCGGTCCCTCAGGATGGAACTCTTCAATCTTAAACCATTTTATGAAGTTTGAGTAAGAACCCATTATTAATCAGTAGAATTTAATATAACCGAGTGGTAAAATTAGTTTGGTGAAGCAAATACATATCAGAAGAAGGAAAAGGCGTCGTAGAAATAAATTGATGCCTTATATTTTAGGGTCAACGGTAATTTTTATCCTGATTCTACTATTTGTCCACCTCTATCTGATAGATATACTGAACTTGAGAAATGATGTTGCCCAGGAACAGAAAAAACCAGAATTTATCGAAATCACAGAACTGCCTGTGCCAAAAGAGAAAGAAACTAAACCTCCTAAGGTAACCAAGAGACTCGCGGAAAGAAACCGTGATGTTCCTGAAGAAAAAACAAGAGATGATTTCACCAAGCAATCAGTAAATACACCCCCTGTCCCGCCCAGCAAACCAAAACCGGAAGTGAAACCTCAAAAAAAAGCGGAAAAGAAACCTCAGGAAAAACCAAAGAAACAGGCAACAAGGTCTGACATTACAAGACAAAAAGAAGTCGCCTCGTTACCGCAGAAGCAGTTGGAAAAAGAAACAAAAAAATCCACCAAAGAACTTCCCAACCTAACAAAAGACCAGCTTTTCAGCTCTGATCCACAGCCTCAGACCCTGCCTCAAAACCAGAGTACTCCGCAGAATTTCAGGGGCGCACCCAATGTGGACAAGAAGGAAGATACGGTTGATCTAAGCACAACTGAGTTTAAATACCTTTCTTATTTTATTAAAATGAAGAGACAGATTGAGTCCGTCTGGCAATATCCTAAAGAATCCCAAATCCGGGGAGAATATGGAACACTATTTCTTGTATTTACTATAAAGAGTGACGGCTATCTTGAAGGAGTTCAGTTGATCAATTCATCAGGCTACGCAAGACTTGATAATGAAGCGGTAAGAGCAATTAATGCGGCGGCTCCGTTTGCACCGTTTCCAAAAAGCTGGGGGGGCCTTGAAAGATTGAATATTAGAGCGACATTCGAATATACCGGAAGAAGAATTTTCTAAACTACCGAAGAGTTATGCTATGACAACCTGATTTGTTGCCTTATTCTTTTTAGCAACTTTGCCGATTAGATATGCTTTTTCACCAAGCTTTTCCAAACGCCTCAATACTTTTGCTGCATCATTTGCAGCCACAACAATTACCATGCCTATACCGCAGTTAAAAGTCCTGTACATTTCTTCCCGTTCAATTCCGCCTTGTTCCTGAATCAGCCTCATTATAGGCGGCATCTTCCAGGCCGAAGAGTCTATTTCGACAGAGCAGCTTTTGGGAAGTACTCTGGGAATATTCTCAAGTAGCCCTCCCCCGGTAATATGCGCCATAGCTTTTATCTCAAAACTCTTCTTAAGCGTGAGCACAGTTTTTACATATATCTTTGTGGGCTCAAGCAATTCTTTACCCAGTGTGCGTCTTAAAGGTTTCGGTTTGTCTGACAGATTAAATTTGTTTTTTCCCAGAAGAACTTTTCTCGCCAGCGAATAGCCGTTTGAATGAAGACCGCTTGAGGAAAGCCCTATCACAGTGTCACCCGGTTTCACACTTGACCCGTCAATAACTTTACCTTTATCCACAACCCCCACAACAAACCCAGCCAGATCAAACTCGTCCTTTTTATAAAAGCCCGGCATCTCCGCAGTCTCACCACCGAGCAGAGCGCACCCAGCCTGTTTGCAGCCGTTTGCAATCCCTTTTATTATCTCCACCCCTTCTTCGGGAGTCAGTTTGGATGTCGCTATGTAATCAAGAAAAAAAATCGGTTCAGCCCCGCAGGTTACTATGTCATTAACATTCATTGCAACAAGATCAATACCCACAGTATCAAACTTGCCCGTCATAAAAGCGATTTTAAGCTTGGTCCCTACTCCATCCGCTGCTGCCAGAAGAATGGGATTCTTATAATTCTTTGGTAGCTGATATGCTCCGGAAAAACCCCCGAGCTTGCCTAAAACATTTTTATTCGACGTAGACCTGGCGAGCGGTTTTATCAGGTCGACAAAGAGATTTCCCGCGTCTATATCTACACCTGAGCTTTTATAAGTGGTCTTTGCCATTTGGAAAATGAAACATACCTGATTAAATCTGTTAGAGGAATATTTTCAATGTGATAATATAGTCTTTTAAATCCAACATGATGCAAACAAAGTTTACAGAATTAACAAGATGCAAAGTGCCGATCCAGCTTGCGGGAATGCCCGGCGTAAATACAGTTGAACTCGCTGCAGCGGTATCAAATGCAGGAGGTTTAGGGTTGATATCCGCAAATCACATGGATCCGGAATTCTTAACTCAAACCCTGGATAAAGTAATAAAGCAGACTGATCTGCCCTTTGGGGTCAATTTTTTAGTCCCCTTTATCGACAGAAAATGTATAGAAGTAGCGGCATCCAAATCTCACCTGGTCGAATTCTTTTACGGCGATCCGGACCCGTCTCTTGTTGATTTGGGACATAGCCAGGGCGCGCTTGCCTGCTGGCAGATTGGGTCAGTTAAAGAAGCGGTTCTTGCAGAGAAAGCAGGCTGTGACCTGATTGTTGCTCAGGGTGTTCAGGCGGGAGGCCATGTGCGTGGGGATATAGAACTTCTGAAACTACTCTCGGACGTTTTAGACAACGTTGGTATTCCGGTTATTGCGGCAGGAGGAATCGCAACAGCGCATGATGTAAAAGTGGTCTTGGAAGCAGGCGCTTCGGCTGTCCGTATCGGAACAAGGTTTGTCTCATCAAAGGAGTCAGGAGCGCATCCTATATACATTCAATCGGTTATTGATGCAGGAAAAGATGACACTGTGCTTACCGAAAAATTCTCCGTCGGATGGCCACATGCGCATCACAGAGTGTTAAAATCGTGCATCGATGAAGTGAAATCGTTTCAAGGTGATATAGTAGGCGAGAGGGATTTAGCCGGAGTTAAAAGCCCTGTTCCAAAAGGAAGCATAGCGCTTCCGACAAAAGAAACCACGGGCCATATAGAAGCCATGGCGCTCTATGCCAGTGGCTCCGCTGAATTTGTTAAAGAAATAAAATCCGCAGCTGAAATCGTTGATGAGCTTACTGTAAATATTAGATGAATATTCGCAGCACTGAAAACTTAACTTCCAAAAAATCTTAATAATGGTATTATTTTCCCTTCATATTTTCAGAGGATGATTTTCGAGATAACAAATGACATTTCAGGAACTAATTTTAGGACTTCAGGAATTCTGGGCTAAAAAGGGGTGCATCGTAATGCAGCCTTACGACCTTGAAAAAGGAGCTGGAACATTTCATCCGGCGACTTTTCTCAGATGTCTCGGCCCCGAGCCCTGGCACGTGGCTTATGTCGAGCCCTCCCGCCGCCCGACAGACGGAAGGTATGGAGACAACCCCAACAGGCTTCAGCACTACTACCAGTTTCAGGTACTCCTGAAACCCTCTCCCATTGATATCCAGGATATATATCTGGAGAGTTTGAAGCACTTGGGCATCGACCCGCTTGCGCACGACATAAGATTTGTTGAGGACGACTGGGAATCGCCGACATTGGGCGCTTGGGGGCTTGGATGGGAAGTGTGGTTAGACGGAATGGAAATCACACAGTTCACATACTTCCAGCAGGCGGGCGGAATAGATTTAAAACCCATTTCGGGAGAAATAACTTACGGAACTGAAAGAATAGCAATGTACCTCCAGGGCGTCGAAAGCGTATACGATCTCGAATGGACTAAAGGCGTGACATACGGCGAAATTCATCACCGTGACGAATATGAATTTTCTAAATATAATTTCGAAGAATCCAATCCTGAAATGCTGAGAGATCTTTTTGACAAATTTGAATTAGAATGTTCGGGTTTGGCCGAGAAGAAACTCCCCCTGCCCGCTTATGATTACTGCCTCAAATGTTCTCATAGTTTTAACCTTCTTGACGCGCGTGGCGCAATCGGTGTTTCTGAGCGCGCTTCATACATAGCAAGAGTAAGGGCGCTTGCAAAAAAATGCGCTGAGGCCTACTTAATTGAAAGGGAGGAAATGGGATTTCCCCTGTTAAAGAACAACCCATGGCAAAAGAGCTGATACTCGAGATAGGAACGGAGGAGATACCGGCAGGGTTTCTGGATTATGCCGTCAAAGATTTAGGATCTCTTGCAAGAAAAGCCCTTAAGGAAAATTCTCTTGGGTTTGAAAGTATTGAAAGCTACGGAACCCCTAGAAGACTGGCGCTCAGAGTTCAGGGCCTGCCCGACAAACAGGAAGACAGAACAGAGGAAGCTTACGGGCCTCCTGTAAAAATAGCCTTTGATGAAAATGGCGATCCCACAAAACCTGCTTTGGGCTTTGCAAAAGCTCAAGGCGTCGATATAAAAAATGTATCAACTGTGACAAGGGACAGAGGAGAATTCCTAGCAGTAAAGAGAAAAATCAAAGGTCAGAAAACAGATAAATTATTGAAAGAAATTCTTCCCAAACTGATATTATCAATATCTTTTAGAAAATCCATGAAGTGGGGAGATGGGGAAGTAACATTTGTACGGCCGCTCAGATGGATACTTTCAGTATTCGGAGGCAAAACTATCTCATTTAATATTGAGGATCTTAAAAGCTCCAATAAGAGCTATGGCCACAGGTTTATGAGTCCTAAGGGTTTTAAAGTAACGGATTGGGATGAATATCAACAAGGCCTCAAAAATGGGTATGTACAATTAGACCAGATTAAAAGAAGGGAAGCTATTCATCAAGAAACTGCCGAGCTTGCGGAAAAAATAGGCGGTTTCATTGAACAGGATGACGATTTGTTGGAAACAGTCAGTAATCTTGTTGAAATACCAATTGTGCTTAAGGGCGATTTTGAAGAAGATTTTTTATCACTACCCAAAGAAGTCCTGATAAGCGTAATGAAGAACCATCAAAAGTATTTTCCGGTTTTTTCAAAATCTGATGAACACGAACTGCTTCCACACTTTATTTTTGTCTGTGGAACGCCGATAAAAGACACAGACGTTGTAAGCAAGGGAAACGAAAGAGTAATCAGAGCAAGATTTACTGATGCCCGCTTTTTCTACGATGAAGACAAATCCTCTCAGCTAGAATCTAAACTGGAGGATCTTAAGGGAATGGTATATCTGTCTGAAGTCGGTTCGTATTATGAGAAAACAGAGCGCCTGAAAACACTCGCAAATGAGCTTGGGAGCAAATTGGGTTTTGAAGACAATACAAGGCATATAGAAAGAGCGGCAGAGTTATCAAAAGCAGACTTAGCCACACAAATGGTCTTTGAGTTCCCTGAGTTGCAGGGCATAATGGGTAAATATTATGCCGAGATTTCAGGAGAAACCCTGGAAGTCGCTCTTGCTATAGAAGAACATTATATGCCGACAGGGCGTGAAAGTGATTTGCCTGAATCAGATTACGGCTCTGTTCTTAGTATCGTTGACAAGATTGATAATATTTCTTCCTGTTTTATTTCAGGCTTAATTCCCACAGGAACATCCGATCCTTACGCTCTTAGAAGGCAGGCCATCGGGATTATAAATATAATTCTGGCTAAGAACTATCATATGAGCCTCAGGAAAATCTTTAAAATCGGCCTTAAAACCATTATAGACCAGACGGGAGATAAATACAGGGAATCCCTGGACGATACTCTGGATACCATAATGAGTTTTATGACTGAAAGGTTCAGGAACATATTGACTTCAGAAGGCTACGCTCAGGATGTAGTCGAAGCTGTAGTCTCTGTTGAGTTTAATGATATATTGGACGCACAGAGAAAAATCGAAGCACTTTCAGAGTTCAGAAAGGCTGCCGATTTTGAAACTCTTGGAATCGCTTTTAAAAGGGTTGTAAATATTGTTAAAGACCATGCACGAAATGAAATTATAGATGATCACCTAATTGAATCCGCAGAAAAGGAGCTCCACAGCTCTTTCAATAACGTCCGCGGTAAGGTGGAAGCAAAAATACTGGAAAAGAACTATGCAGATTCACTCCTTCATATGAAAGAACTTAAAGAACCTGTCGACAAATTTTTCGATAACGTCATGGTAATGGATAAGGATCCCAAGATAAAAGAAAACAGGCTCTCTATGCTCGCTGAGATAAAGAACCTGTTTTTCAAAATTGCCGATTTTTCTAAATTAAGTGTGTAAATCTAATCAACTGCCCAACTAACTAGCAATCGCAGTAGCCCTGACTTCCCTTATAACAGTTATCTTAACCTGCCCGGGATAGGCAACTTCCTTTTCAATTTTTTGAGCTATTTCATGTGATAGCAGAGCGCCCTCTTCATCGTTAACTTTTGTGCTTTCTACTATCACGCGCACTTCACGCCCGGCCTGAATGGCATAGCATTTTTCAACGCCTCTAAACGAGCCTGCGATGTTTTCAATATCTTCAATTCTCTTCACATATGCCTCGTAAGTCTCTCTTCTGGCCCCCGGTCGTGCTGCGGAAATGGCATCCGCCGCCTGGCAGAGAATTGCCAGAAGCGACTGCGGCTGAGGATCATGAGCTGCGGCTACAGCCTTGATTATCTCTTCAGATTCGCCGTATTTCCTCACAAGGTCCTCACCTATATCTACGTGAGAGCCTTCCATCTCGTGGTCAACCGCTTTACCTATATCGTGAAGCAGGCCGCCCCTCTTGGCAAGCTTTATATCAAATCCGATCTCAGCAGCCAGAATACCGCAGATAAACGCTACTTCGATTGAGTGGTTTAGTATGTTCTGCGAATAACTCGTTCTGTATTTTAACCGTCCGACATGCTTGATTAGTTCAGGATGCATATTTGCTATACCGAGATCAAACAATGCCTCTTCTCCGGCTTTTTGTATTTCGCGATCAATCTGTTTCTCCACATCTGTAACAATTTCCTCAATTCTGGTCGGATGTATACGTCCGTCATCTATGAGTTTTTCAAGTGATATTCTTGCAACTTCCCTTCTGATAGGATTTAGAGAAGAAACTACAACGGTCTCGGGAGTGTCATCAATAATAATGTCAACTCCCGTTCTCGACTCTATTGAGCGTATGTTACGTCCTTCACGCCCTATGATTCGCCCCTTCATATCATCATTTGGAAGATTAACTACCGATATTGTCTTCTCGCTAGTATACTCTCCGGCGTACTTTCCTATGGCAAGGGCAATAATGTCCTTTGCTTTTCGTTCAGCATCTTCATTAAGCTGCTCTTCAATCTGTTTTAATCTCACAGCAGCCTGATGCCTGGCCTCGTCCTCTATGATATTAACAAGCTCGGTTTTTGCAGCCTCCTGAGTCATACCAGCAATTTCCTCAATTTTCTTCTTGGCCTCTTCTACAATTCCGTCAAGCTCCTTTTCTTTCTCCTCAAGCATGCGCTCCTTGTTTGCCATATTGCGCTCTATCTGTAAAACCTCTCTTTCTTTCTTGTCATAAGCTTCGATCTTGCTGTCGAGAATTTCTTCACGTTTCTGTAGCCTTTTCTCAAACTTGGAGAATTCTTTTTGCTTCTCCCGCGATTCACGCTCCATTTCCGCAGTTCTCTTTTCGCGGATTTCCTTAGACTTCAACTCAGCTTCAATCTTAATCTTTTCTGCTTCTTTATTGGCAAGATCGATAATGGTTTGAGCTTCATCTTTTTTGATACCGATATTCTTTTTTAATTCAACTTGTCTATAAATGTAGTGAATCGCAAAACCTATGACCAATGAAATAATAGCTACCAAAATAACTATCCACACTGACATATTACTTACCTCCTAAATTTCTCCTAGAAAAAACTATACCCTGTTCCGTTATTATCATTTCCACTTTTCGGTCATATTCGTCAACCGGAACAGAGTCTAACAACTGAAACTCGTATGCTAGACCCACTTTTTTACTCTGAGGGACATTATCCAAGGCCCTATCATAATAACCTTTCCCAAAACCAAGCCTGTTGCCAGACCTGTCAAACGCGAGACCCGGCAAAATATACAGATTGATATGCTGAATGTTCACTTTGGGCAAATTTGTATCAGGCTCAAAAACACCTAATTTTCCTGGTCTAAGCTGCTCTAGATTATTAACTCTATAGAAATCAAGAGAAGAGCCGTTTACTCTAGGGAAATAAACCTCTTTC
>CBDUCG010000092.1:0-8241 GCA_965365595.1 uncultured bacterium | reverse complement strand
AACCGCTGAGCAAAATCTTCTATTACTAAAAAATCTTCATAGAATATGCGAACTGGGAAAACCCGTTTTAATTGGACCATCCAATAAATCATTCATCGGCAAAGTACTCAAGGCTGAACTAAACGAAAGAATTGAAGGCACAGCTGCTACCGTTGCCATCGGAATAGCAAATGGTGCTTCAATAATCAGAGTTCATGATATTGAGCAGATGAAAAAAGTAGCTGTAATGGCAGATGCAGTAATGAATATTAATTAAGAATAAAGATTAAGAGAGGACCGAGATAGACTTCATCATGTTTGATACGATTCAGAATTTCAGATATATATGGGATACACTGGATATAGTCCTTGTAGCCTTTATTATCTATTATGCACTTACCATGATCGAGGGAACAAGAGCGCTTCAGGTTCTTCTGGGCTTGATTCTGCTATTTGTACTGTTCTATCTGTCACAGGGGGGTTTATTCACGCTTAACTGGATATTGGGACAGTTTCTCGGTTCCATAATATTAATAGTTGTAATCCTTTTTCAGCACGATATCCGAAGGGGTCTTGCCGCAATCGGTCGACGGCCTTTCCTTCTTAGAATATCACCCGGAAAAACCAGAGAATCTTATGTTGAAGAAATAGTCAAGGCATCAAGCTATCTAGCCAACCGCAAGATAGGCGCACTAATAGCCATAGAAAGAAACAACAGCCTAGCCGATTTTATCGAAATCGGTATGAGGATAGATTCTCTTTTATCAAGAGAGCTAATAATCAGCATATTCAACACAGCTTCCCCTCTACATGACGGAGGTATTATTGTAGTTAGAGACAGGATAGCATCAGCGGGCTCATTTTTTCCGCTTGTCACCGATCCTGATCTGGAAAGAGAGCTTGGAACCAGGCACAGAGCGGCAATCGGACTGTCTTCGGAAACAGACGCTGTAGTTGTTACAGTTTCAGAAGAAACCGGAACCATCTCGCTTGCCATGGGCGGGGAGATAACAAGGGGCCTCGACGCCACTTCACTCCATAACCAGTTGCTTGATGCTCTGGGAATTACACGTCCAAAACAGAGCAGTAATAAATCACCTATAAAACCAGAGGAGAGTGAGCAAGCTAATATATAGTGAACTGATATGGTAGATTGGTTAAAATATCCTTTTCAATCAAACGAAGAAGATACAGGCAAAAAAAATCCCCTTACCAATAATATTGGGAAAAAGATTCTTGCCATATTAATAGCTGTATCATTGTGGCTTGTCGCCAACCTCCAGCATGATGTAGAAAAAAATGTTGTAATAGATATCAACTATGCCAATCTCCCTCCAGGGCTGGTTGTTGTGAATAATCCGCCTGAGAAACTGAACTTGAGAGTTAGGGGACCCAGAAGTCAGCTCTCTTCAATAAATTCTCAGAATATGCTATTTACAGTTGATCTTTCAAATGCCGACACAGGAATGTCCATGTTTGAAATAACAACTGATCAGATAATGCCTCCCAGAGACGTTCAAGTTACTGGAATAAGTCCTTCGGAAATAAAGATTGAAGCTGATACTCTTGCGGAGAAAACAGTGTTAGTAAAACCCAGCATTGGTCCGCCCGAGGAAGGATATGAAATCGTCGGCACTCCTGAGGTTACGCCTTCAAAAGCACGTATTGAGGGTCCCAAGAACCTTTTGTCAAAAATCAAGAGTATAACGACCGACCCTGTTTCGATGAAAGGTGAAAAATCAAAATTTACCATAGAGGTACCTTTGAGACTGCCCTACTCTACCGTTAACATTCTTAGTGATAATACGGTGAAAGTAACAATAGAGATAAAAGAAAAAACGCTGCAGAAAGAGTTTAATGACCTTAATATAAGTTATATTAATTTTGACAATTTCGATTTTGAAACAAGCGGGGCTACTACGGCCACTGAACTTGCCTTTGAAGGACCTTTTAGTATCATCAACAATCTTAGCAGTAATGATATTGAGCTCTATGTTGACGGAAACGATATTAATAAAACTAAACAGAATAAAAGATATACTTTAAAAGTTGGTGTTAACTACCCGCACAAAGACATATTAAAGCTGACTAAACAAACACCTAAAACAATTGAGATTAAGCTCAATTGAGCCGGAGAATATAGTTGCAAAATAAAGGAAGACGTCTTTTTGGCACAGATGGAATCAGAGGTCTTGCAAATCACTACCCTATGACTCCCGAGATGAGTCTCAAGCTTGGAAAAGCTCTTACTTATACTCTACGCCGGAACAAAAATAGCACTTATAAACCGACCATTGTGATTGGTAAGGACACCAGACTTTCGGGGTATATTTTTGAACAGGCACTGTCGTCGGGCATTGCAGCCATGGGCGCTAATGTGTACCTGGTCGGGCCCCTACCTACACCCGCAATTGCATTTATAACAGCAAGCATGAGAGCCGATGCGGGAATTGTAATATCGGCTTCACATAATCCATACGAAGATAACGGCATAAAAATATTTGACAGGAATGGATTCAAGCTTCCGGATGAAAAAGAAATGGAAATTGAAGAACTAATCTGGAATGGAGAAGAAACGCTCATCAAATCAGCACCGGAGGAAATTGGAAAAGCTTTTAGAATAGACGACGCTCCGGGAAGATATGTGGTTTTTACCAAAAACTCTTTTCCTAATGAATTGACTCTGGAAGGAATTAAGCTGGTGCTTGACTGTGCAAACGGCGCCGCTTATAAGGTAGCGCCTACCATATTCAGCGAGCTTGGGGCCAAGGTAATCACAATTGGAGTCACCCCGGACGGAAAAAATATAAATACTGACTGCGGCTCACTCAAGCCGGCATTGCTTAGAGAAAAAGTTTTGGAAACGGGCGCAGATCTGGGTATTGCGCTTGACGGAGATGCGGACCGGGTTATTTTTTGCGACAAAAAAGGAGAGCTTGTAGACGGAGACAAGATTATAGCTATCTGCGCGCAAGAAATGATCGCAAATGGAACTCTGAGAGGAAACGCAGTTGTAACAACCTTAATGAGCAATATGGCGCTGGAACATTTTATAAAAGACAAGGGAATCGAATTTGTAAGAACTCAGGTTGGAGACCGATATGTAGTGGAGGAGATGAGAGCCAGAAACTCAAACCTTGGCGGCGAGCAATCCGGACATATAATCTTTCTTGATCATACAACTACAGGAGACGGCACGCTTGCGGCACTTCAAGTGCTCGGAATAATGAAATCCCAGGAAAAACCTTTGTCTGAGCTCGCTAAGATCATAGATCTCTATCCTCAGGTTTTATTGAACGTTAGGGTTGAACAAAAAAAAGATATAAGCGAGATCCCTAAAATAGAAAAACAGATTAGAATGAACGAAAAGCGTTTGAACGGAAAAGGCCGCATCAATATCAGGTATTCGGGAACCGAGCCAATATCAAGGGTAATGGTAGAGGGAGAGGATGATACTCTAATCAATGAAATTGCACAGGAACTGGCGCAGACAATCCAGAACGAACTTGGAGTAAGAGCTTAATGCCCAAATTAAATGTAAATGTTGACCACGTTGCAACAGTAAGGCAGACAAGAGGCGGAAACGAACCCGATCCGGTTCTAGCCGCTTACTTGGTCGAGCTTGCAGGAGCGCACGGCATAGTAGTTCATCTCCGGGAAGACCGGAGACATATACAGGACAGGGATCTTTATGTGCTTAGGGAAACCGTGAAAACAAAGCTAAATATGGAAATGGCAGCGACAAATGAAATGGTTGATATAGCGACAGATGTAATGCCTGATATGGTAACTCTTGTTCCCGAAAAAAGAGAAGAGCTCACAACTGAAGGCGGGCTAGACGTTATAGGAAACAAGAAAGCAGTCTCAAAGGCTGTCGACAAACTAAAAAGCAAAGGCCTTTTTGTAAGCCTTTTTATAGACCCTGATGAAAAGCAGATTAAAACATCTGAGGAAATTGGTGCGGATATGGTAGAGCTCCATACAGGTTCATATGCCGAAGCTGACAATGAAAAGAAAATAGAAAAAGAACTTAAGAAAGTTGAGAACTCTGTAATGACAGCTATGGATCTGGGGCTCAGAGTTGCGGCTGGTCATGGACTTGATTATCAGAATGTTGAGCCTATTGCTTGGATAGAAGAAATTGAAGAACTGAATATAGGTCACAGCATTGTTTCAAGGTCTGTAATTGTCGGAATAGAAGAGGCCGTCAGTGAAATGCTTATGTTATGCGGTTGATATACTATTAATGCTTTGTTTCTTGTTAAATCTATAACTTTTTACAATCTGAACATAGACCGTAGATTTCAAGTTTATGATTTGAAACATTAAATTCGTTTAATTTGGCAACCTGTAGCAGACATGATTCTATCTGCATATTTGCAAATTCAACGATTTGTCCGCACTCAGTACATATCATATGATGATGGTGCTCGGCTTCGGACCGGATTGGTTCGTATCTAGCCTTACCGTCGCCAAAATTTCTTTCAGAAGCTATGCCACTTTCCTTAAATAATTTTAGAGTTCTGTAAACCGTGGCAAATCCTATTGTCGGATGTTCTTGCTTGATATCTTCATACAGTTCTTCAACAGTTATATGCTTACCCATATATTTACTGAAGAACTCGTTGAATATTATATCTCTTTGCTTGGTTGATTTGAGATGTTTCTTTGCTATATAATCATTAAATGTTTTCTTTCTTTCCATTTTTCTAATTGCCACAGGAGTCATAATTTTAGCCCCTTTTAATATTGATATTGATATTCAATAATAAACTAAAGTGGAGAAAATATCAAGAGGTTAATATTGCTAACTGGAAATAATTACCACTACTTTCCCATACTTGTCCGCAGAGGATCAACTATAGTATTTTCTTTCCAAGAGCAATTAGCTTAAAGCCCCTCTAAATAAAAAAATAGGCTATTTGCTTACTTTAAATCCAACTATTTTCTTGCCATTATAAACCATGTGCTTGAGGGGAGATATACACCATCTGATCTTTCATAAGGTTCATATGATTTTCTCATATGCTCTCGGATTGCAGGAAGTTTTTCTTGTCCAAGCTCTTCGGCCTCCCTGATTGTTTCTCCCGAGGGGCCAACTAGTATTTGAAAATCTATTGCTTCTTCCATACTTGTACCGATTGGTATTTCCGCATCATTCCTATGAAAGAGCTCTATATTTTCAAACCCGGCCGCATTCATCATGGCTCTAGTAGTTTCCTCATTCGCAAGCGCAAAAGGACCCGGTCCGCATGTCTGAGCGTTATCTCCGGGAGGCGGCAGGTGTTTAAGCGCAATCTCCTTTCCGATGCCCCAGCAGGGATTGTCATCAATTGTCCGCCAAACAATCATGCAAAGCTTGCCACCGGGCTTTAGCGTTTTGTGAGCATTTTTAAGCGCATATACTATATTTTGGAAAAACATAACCCCAAAGCGTGAATATACTACATCGTAGTAATTTTCAGGCAGTTCATAAGTTTGGGCATCGCCCAGAACAAATTTAACATTATCCAGGCCAGACTCGTCTCTTTCCTTATTGGCTATTTCCAAAAATGCCTCTGTACAATCAAGTCCGAGGACCTCACCTTCCGGACCAACAATTTTACCTATTTCAATACACGTTTCTCCGTATCCGCACCCTATATCCAACACCTTATCACCAGGCTGGATTTTGAAATAATCCTGAGCCATCTCACTATGTACAGCCCCGTTACCGGATAATATATGACGGAATCGGTTCCATTTTGGAACTAATATTTCATTCCAACAACTTATGAAGTCATCATTACTATTTGTCATTATTTCTCCTCCCAAAACATTATAGCTATATCAATCTGCTACTACCCTTTTGTAAAATAGTACTATATTTTCCACTCTTCTTCTATGACTAAAAAAAAACAGACTATTAGACCCTGCCCGCTATCCTATTATCTGACATAAGACACTGTACATCTTATCAAATCAGACACAGATATATGCAACTCTTTCTTAATATTAGATTAATAATTTGGCACGAATTATGCTTTAAATATAAATATCGTTGGGTTTTTGATAAATTAATCTGCAATAATTTTAGTGTAAGTAGTTTATGCATTAGTATTAATTTTAAAAAAATAGTAGGGAGGTAATTGAAATGCAGTCTCAAAAAAGAAAAAAGTCGTTATCTCCGATATTTCCCTTATCCCAGAATACAATTCATTCAAAAGAAATAGTTTTTAAGTGGATTGCGCTTAAGAAATCCAGGAGATCTAATAGAACTTCGTTTTGATGCTTTAGTTTATCGCTTAGAATAATAAGTTTTGATCTATATTTTGTTGAAAGCTATTCTGTTTTCCTATATGGGAATCTAATTAGAATGAGATCGATTATTGATTTATTTACCAATATCTAAGGAGGTGTTAACATGCAATTTTTAATAACTCAGATCCATGATCCCCAAGATTGTCCCAAGGACATAGGGGGTTACAGAAAAGTATGTATAAATGAAAAGGTGGATGGTCTTACATTAAAGAATGTTTTTATTGAGCATGGATCCCATACTATTATTTATATAGTAGAAACGGATAACTATGATAAAGTTGTAGAGTTCTTAGAGCCTGGAATGCTAAAATGCTCCTCCTCTATATCCCCTGTTTCTTCACTATCAGTTGACGAAACTTTGAAGAAATAGTAACAACTGTTCACTTTCTTTACTAAACGTAAAAAGGAACCTGTGTTCCGGATAAATTCGCTTGGGAATTACAGAAAGAGAAGCCGCTTTATAGGTAAAGACATACTTCTACGCCCAATTAACTGTGATATAATCCCTATGAATATTAATATCGGTATAACTATGGAAAATGGACTTAATTACCTTAATTCTTTAGGATTGCACAAAGTAAAACCAGGGCTTGATCGGATAAAGGCACTGCTTAAGGCACTTGGGAATCCTCAGGATATGGTTCCGGGGATCATAATAGCAGGCACTAACGGAAAAGGCTCGGTAGCTGCGGCAATATCTTCTATTTTATCAGCTGAGGGTTATAGAGTCGGGCTATATACTTCCCCTCACCTCATTAATATCACTGAAAGAGTTACAATTAATGACGCTCAGATCTCAGAATCGGAACTTTCATCTATTATTCTGCAGATTAAACAAGCTGCGGAAAAAGTGCTGCCAGAAAAACCGAGTTATTTTGAAGTAATTACAGCTGCTGCGTTTGTATATTTTGCGAGGGAAAAAGCAGATTATAATATATTGGAAGTCGGCATGGGCGGGAGATGGGACGCAACAAACGTAATTACCCCCCTACTCTCTGTTATCACAAATATAACTCTTGAACATACAGAGTATCTTGGCGAAACAATTAAAGACATCGCTGCTGAGAAAGCGTGTCTTATAAAACCTTCGGTACCAGTAATTACGGCTGCTGAAAATGATTCTTTAGATCTAATAAAAAATGTATCACAGTACAATAAGTCTGATTTACTTGTATTAGGTAGGGATTTTTTTGTTTCAAGTGAAGATGCGGAGCATTTTTCATACAAAGGAATTTCATTTGATATAAAGTCGCTTAATTCTAATTTGAAAGGCAGTTATCAACTGAATAATAACGCATTAGCAATAGCGGCAATAATAATCCTCAGAAAATATTACGGCATAAAGATTCAGGAACAATCAATCAGGGAAGGATTATCTAATATTAAATGGGAAGGAAGATTTGAAATTGTAAGGGACGAGCCACCTTTACTACTGGACAGTGCCCACAACCCAGGGGCTGCTAAAGTCCTGGTGGATTCCCTTAAAAATTCTTATCCTGATACCAAATTTACATTTTTACTCGGAATGCTTCAAGACAAAGGACATGAAGAGTTTATCAGGATAATGTCAACCATAGCTGAAAAACTTATCCTAACCACAGTTCCCTCAGAGCGGACTGCGGATACGGAAAATCTTTTATTAATAGCCAAAAAACATATTGAAATTATAGAAATCATTGGCGACTATAGAGCTGCCTATTCGACTCTTCTGGCTTCAGGCAAGCCATCATGCATCACAGGATCGCTTTATTTAATTGGTGCAATCAAGAATCTGAAAAGCTAGCTGACTCATCAAATTATTAAATGAGTTATATGCTATATTTATGAACCGGAGGCAATATTAAATGGCTAAAGTAGGAATCGTTCTGGATAAGCTTTATGTGGACCACGATAACGGCCCCGGGCATCCGGAAACTTTTGAAAGAGTGCTCGCGATAGTGGACATGCTCAACTTCACCAAAA
>CBDUCG010000091.1:0-8332 GCA_965365595.1 uncultured bacterium | reverse complement strand
TTTATATACGGTTACCCGGCCACAAGACTTTCCAGCCTGCTGAGACAACCGGTCTAACCCTTTCTGTTATTCTCTGCCATTTCTTCAGAAGGCATGAGATCATGTGTAATAGTAATTTCAGTTCCGGCATCAGTTTCACTAAATGTAACAGTAACTACGGTATTTTGTACAAAATCAGAGTTCCATGTAAAAACAAGCTTTTCATTCGGAACTATCTCCTTATACTCACCAACATGGGTATAAATACCACCATTGCCGGCATGCATTTTGATCGTATAAGAACCGCCAACTTCAAACTCATTTAAAACATCTGCCGACATGTCGTCTTCGGGATAGAACCAGCTACTCATAATTTCGGGATTTGTAAATGCCTCAAACAAATCCTCTCTTGTCGCATTAATAGTTTTGCTGACTACAACAGCATGCTCGCTCATGATCAATCTTTCTCCTTCTTATTTTTTTCTATGTATTTATCCAAGGCATCGAGCCTTCTCTCCCAAAACGCCCTGTACTGATTTAAGAGTTCCGAGATTTTGCTCAGGTGCTGATAGTTGAATTTGCAATACTTGGCTCTCCCCTTCTTCTCCTGTGAAACCAGACCAGCATTAACTAAAACATGTATGTGTTTTGATACCCCCTGAAGAGTCATATCATACTTTTCAGCAAGCTCGTTAACTGTAAGATCCTTCTTTGTTAGCTCAAGCGCGATGTTTCTTCTAGTTGTGTTAGACAAAGCATAGAATACTTTGTCCAGGAAATCAGAATTTGTGTCGACCATTTGGAGGATATTAGCACAAAAAATAACTATAATCAACCATTTGGTTGATTATATGGCGATTTTCGGTCTTGGATTAATAACTCATGGTGCTAAGATAATAATAGTAATGAAATTTATAATACTTGTATCAACCTTTATTGTATCGACCCTATGCACACAAGCCATTGGCGCTCCGGTTTCAGAGTCTATCGGCTCATATACTGCTGGCTGTATTCGGAACTCATCAGCGCTTGAGTCAGAAGGTAAAGGATTTCAGGTTATTAGACTGAGCAGAGGGCGTTATTATGGAAATCCTGAAATGATTTCATTTATTGAATCACTATCGGAGAGTGTAAGCACGGAACTAAACGGCTTGTTATTAATCGCTGATATTTCACAACAAACAGGAGGCCCTATTTCAGACGACCACAGTAGTCATCAAATAGGTCTGGACGCGGACATTTTATTATGGCAGCATCCTATAGCCAAACAGCGCACACTTACAAATAATGAAAGAGAGCATATCCATCCTCAATCAGTACTTACACAGGACGAAACGGGAGTGGATGAATTTAAATGGAATGATATTAATGCATATATTCTCAAGCTTGCATCATCTGATCCGAGGGTAGACCGAATCTTCATTAATCCAGTAATAAAAAAGAAGCTCTGTAGGGAATATCCGGATGCAAAGTGGCTAAATAAGCTTCGCCCGTGGTATGGTCATGATGGACACTTTCATGTAAGGCTAAAATGTCCCAAAGGGAACTATTTATGCGAATCACAAAATACGATAGACACGGGCGGCAATGGATGCGGAAGCGATCTGGCTTCATGGTTTCGTTCTGATGGAAAAATTAAAGCAAAAAGAAAAAGCGGGCCAAGCGTTCAAAAAAAACTTCCACCACAATGTATGTCAATCGTATATGGGCAGCGTTAATTCTAGTTCACAAATCCAATCTATATTTCTGCCCGAGCTCAGGTATCTCAATGTTACCAAAGCCTTCCTGTTTCAAACCGGCCCTGAACTTTTCCTGCCTTTCTATATCTCCATGAACGAGAAAAATGTTTTTAAGTTTGGATCTATCAAGATTTGACAGGTATTCGAGCATCTCATTCTGATCTCCATGAGCACTATATGAATCCATAATCTCAACTTTTGCGCGAACCGTTTTTTCCACGCCGAATATTCGGACTTTTTTATCACCCCGTCTAATTTTTGCCCCCAGTGTATGTGGTGCGCAAAACCCCACGACCAATATGGTGTTGTTGGGGTTTTCAATGTGGTTAATCAGATGATGTACAATTCTTCCGCCAGTCATCATGCCTGACGCGCTGATTATTATTGCCGGGCCGTCTAGGTAATTTAATTTTTTTGAGTCTTCGGTTTTACGAATGTATTTAAGATCGTTAAATCTAAACGGATTTGGATCATCAATCATATATTCAAGGATGTCCGAATCAAAACACTCAGGATGTAGCCTGAAAACCTCAGTTGCGTTAACAGCCATAGGGCTGTCAACAAATACCGGCATTTCGGGCAAACGTCCCTCGGTTTCAAGTTTGTCTAAAGTATGAACAATTTCCTGGGTCCTGCCGACACTAAACGCAGGAATAATAAGCTTTCCTTTGTTATCAACACAAGTGTCATGAATTATTCGCAGAAGGTGCTCTACATCTTCGGGTAGTTGTTCGTGTGTTTTGCCGCCGTATGTTGATTCGCAAATTAAGTAGTCCAGATTTTCCATCGGAACGGGATCTTTTAAAATAGGCCGGTCGGGCCTTCCTATATCCCCGCTAAAACCGAAATAAATCGGCAACTTGTCTTTTTGGTCAATCTTGAGTGTCACACTTGCGCTGCCAAAAATATGCCCGCTGTCTCTGAACTGGACTGAAACACCGGGTCTGATATCGTGCCATTTGTCATAACTGATACCTACAAAGCTTTGCAAAGCGTCATAAGCGTCTTCATGCGTATAGAGTGGTTTGGCATCCGGCTCAAGCCCTTTTTTCTTTAATCTTTTATTTGTGTAATAAGCGTCATTCTCTTGAATTTTTGCGCTATCAATCAGCATAACGGCCGACAGATCCCTGGTTGCGCTGGTGCAAATAACCTCCCTTTTGTATCCGTCCTTGACGAGTTTGGGTATGCGTCCGCAGTGGTCGATATGGGCGTGTGACAGAATCAAGCAGTCAATATCTGAAGGGTCGAATATCCAATTTGAGTTAAAATCCTCAAACTCCTCTTCTCTCCCCTGATATAGACCACATTCCAGAAGTATTTTGTAACCGTCATCAAGCGTGAGCAAGTGGCAGCTTCCGGTAACGGTTTGTGCGGCCCCGCAAAATTGAATTTCCATCATAACCTCTCTGAAAAAATATATTTATCTATATTCATTAATATTATTGTGTAATGACTTATAGATGAGCAAATCACGTAATATTCCAATGATTAGAAACGATACTTATTTCTTTGTCTAACAGTAAAATCTCTGATTCGTCTACGGAGCTAGCAGCTTATTTGCTCAGTATTTTTCTTTAAACTAATCAAAATCAGCCAGCCCAGCAAATAGCCCAGAGCCGCCCCTGCCGTATTCGCCAAAATATCGAATAAGGACATATCTCGTCCGGGAATATAAATTTGAAATATTTCAAGAATAAGCCCTAAGCTGAAAATTACAATAAACAGGTAAGTCCGTCTCTTTATCCCTTTCACTGACAAAAAAGCCAAGACACCCATAATGCCATATGCAAGTAGATGGGCTATTTTATCGGAGTACATTCCACTGCTGGCAACCGGAGTCGGTATCAGACTAAGCGCAATTACCAGAAGAGTATAGCCAATTAGTGCAATTTGAATCATTGATTTCTCATTTTCTTGTCTTAATGAAAAAGTATTATACACAAACATTGAGGATAAAAATTGATTTTGACGCTAATATATTTATTATGATATAGATGATATCAACTATTGCGGTAAGATGACCCACAACCAATGTCAGATTTAATAAACAAAAGAGGAACAGTACAAAATGAGTACATTAGCGCAGCCAAAAAACATCTGGATCAAAGACCCTGCATTTGACCTCTTATATTTGAGCTTTGGGTGGGTAGTCATATACCTGGCGTTCCTTATCTTTGAGAATTACTTTGCGACGATTCTAGTTATAGTGGCGGCAACAAGCTTCGTCCACAGACACTACACATTTGCCTTAGTCTACGGGCAAAAAGAAGAGTTTGAGAAGCGAAAACGGGCGTACATTGTACTTCCGGTCGCATTTTTGATTATAGCTGTCACATTTTACAAACTTAATTATTTTTATATTCTGCTCGGTGCATCAATAATATGGCTTATGTTTCACACTATAGCCCAAAAGTACGGGCTTACCAGAATATATTCCAGAAAAGCGGGTTACGGTTACGCGTGGCTGGACAAAGCGATAATATATTCGTGGTTCGTATATCTGTTCTTCGCGTTAGGGGAGAGAAACAAAGGGCTTTTGGCTGAGTATCATGAGGGACGGACCTTGCTCAGATTTCTGGGAGATTATTTACACATTTTTACTATGATATCCTATGTTGCCCTGGCAGCGGCTATTGCAATAACCGCTATTTACATATATGTGGAGCTTAAGAACTGGGACAGAATCAGCCTTCCGAAAAACATTTTCGTATTCTCGATATTAATCCTTTACGCGATATTCTTTCAAAACCTGATTATTGGATTTTTAGTGTTCGGATTCTCACACGCTTTCGAATATATAGCATTTGTGAATCTGTTCGTTAACTCGAAGTACAAAAAAAGGCCTGATACTAGAAGCTTCTTCTCAAGGGTGACCAAGAAACAGTGGCTCTACGCCGGGATATTTACGGTCTTTTTAGCAGGAGTAAGCATTGCTGGCACAAGCATCAATGAATACGTTCTGGGACTTTATATTACAGGCTCTTCTTTTCTACATTTCATATATGACGGCTGGATTTGGAAAGTGAGCAAACCTGAAGTAGGAAAACCACTGGACATAAAGTATGCGCAAATATCAAACTGAAATATGCAAGCTATGAATTAGGAATAATATATATTGTAATATTGAGGCAATTCTTGTTGATTAACTACAAAATTATGGATATAGTGTTAGCAAATATCAGTTGAAACAATAAAATGGGTAGACCTTACGAATTCGACAAAGAAGAAACCCTTTCCAAAGCAATGGAAATCTTTTGGGAAAAAGGCTATAAAGCAACAAGCATTCAGGACCTTGTTGACCACATGGGTATAAAAAGAGGTAGTATTTACAACACTTTCGGCGATAAACATTCTTTATTTATAGCTTCACTGGAGTTTTACGCAGAGCAGTTCACATACAAAAGAATTGCAGTACTCGAGCAAGAAGGATCGTCTCTTGATAATATCAAACGCTTTTTTGACAATGTGGTAAATATACCAATGGAAAGAAAAACAAGGGGCTGTTTGATCAGCAACACTGTTGTAGAGCTTGCGCCCCATGATGAAAAGGTAGCCGCTTGTGTGAGGATAATGCTGGAAAGAATGCAGACGGCTTTTCTAAACTGCCTAAATAGAGCAGTTGAAGCAGGTGAGCTTCCTAGCGATACAGATACGCAAGTATTATCCCGCTTTTTGGCCACAAGCAATCATGGATTGATGATTACCGGTAAATCCGTCCTTAATCCTGAAGAAATTAAAGATGTAGTAGATGTTATTTTATCAACTTTGCATTAAAATTTGTTACCTTCTAATTGAATATTCTTTCATTTAGTCCATTTCCCGTGTTGACAAAATATCTGATACAATTAAAGTAATACTTTAGTTTTGAGATGCAACTCGTTGTATTGATGAATTATAATGGGAGGCTTGGTTTGAACCACCTATTAAACTCTTCCAACCCTACATAAATTCAAACCAAGCCTTAGTTTGTTTTACCCTATCCTTTACTGACTCACTTTTTTACATGATTCGAGCGAATTTCTTAACTTTTCTGCATATTCATTGTGTTCATTTTCATTCTGAGTAAGGTTCTGCACAAACTCTGAAAAATCCTCACCGGTATATTGACTGGAAAGATCTTCAGCTGCGCACCTGCACTGTGTATCGCAGATTTCCGGATCACCAGTATCTTCAACACATAACCTGATGCAATAGGCGGAAAGCTCATTTTTGGAATTGTATTGTGAACCGCAAGAAAAAACCAGAAGCACTACCATGATTACAAACACTGAAAAGCTCAATATGTAAAATTTAATCAAGATGAATAACCTCCATCTTTTTACGATACTGTGATTCACCTAATAATATCTCATTATTTTTTAATTCAACTTTTCCCACATCTCTGTCACCTCTGACAATCTGGCCTATGAATTTCATTATTAGCCGCTTTTCGATATTAATCTTTCCCTCATCATCAAAGGACTTATAATTTTCAAGACCGAACCTGGTCAGAAAAATTGTTTTCGCAACCATTGTTCCGCCGCCGCTTGATATTGTATCCAGAACATGGAGCCCCCCTGACGCCTTTCCTATGTATTTGTAACCAAAAAATTTATTTTCTCCTTCTTCACCATACTCATATACGATGTAACCATCGTCATTTACATTGAAATCTTGAGCAAACTCATTGCTGTTAACACACGATTCCACATCGACAGCTCTGATTACCGGGGGACCTGTATCCACAAGGCTTGCATTGAACTGTTCAACACAGCCCGGATGTATCGGTTTACCTTTATATTTAAATTTTTTATTCGCTTCCATAAGCTCGTTTTCCATATTCTTGGTTTCATCTGCCGTAGCAAGTAATATTTCTGAATTTGCGCTTTGAGATATGCCCTGCGCCAGAGAAAAAATCAAAATTAGTAGTGCGAAAAGTTTCTTCAACATACATCTCCTCTCAACTGTTTATTACAACCTTACCTCACAGGTTTAAGGACTACAATCGGAATATATTGCGCTAATAAATCTGCACTTTCCCGAGATATGTCCAAATCTCTTCCTAAGATCACCCTTCCGGCCAACATGCGGAATGCTTTGGGGTTTCTCTTCGCGTAATCCAATAAAACATCTGAAGCTTGATCAGAGCTAAGTCTGCTAGCAACGGCACTGAATATTTTGTTACCAGCATGTACTCTTACGTCCGGTGTTTTCCGGACATTGAGTAACCAGTTCGCTTTTTCGCCCCATCCGGAACCTATATAATAGATATCGTGCTCCGGGTCACTTTTGATCACTTCAAGCACAACATGCCTCGGTCTTACGCTATTTCGTCCCAAATGTGTAAGCATCAAAAAGCGCTCATCAAGAATAAATCCAAGCCCAAATTGGTAAATCAGTATAGGCGCTCTCATTAGTAGCCGAAATATTCCTTTGGGTAAATGTGTATCTCTGAGGGCCTTGTGCATATCGTCTAGACTAAATACAATTAAGTGCCTTTCACATAATAAACCCATACAAGGTAAACGTAAAGAGATATGTATATTGATCTGGCCATCATACTAACCTACTTTGTCGTAATCATGATCATCGGTATATGGAGCAGAGTGAAATCGGACGTCGGTGTAGACGAATATTTCCTTAGCTCAAGATCATTAAAATGGCCCTATATAGCAGTTTCAACTATTGCCACAAATATCCAGGCTAATCATTTTATAGCTATGGCGGGCTCCGCATATGTCTTTGGTCTGGCTCAGGCAAATCTGGAAATAAACGCTATATTCGGAATCCTTATAGCCGCATTTGTCTTCGTACCCATTTATCTCAGGATGAAAGTTATAACAATCACACAGTTCTTTGAGGCCCGATTAGGGAAAAAAGTCGCGCTCGTGTACTCAGTCTTTATGATAATTCTTTACTCCTTTATGTACCTCGGCACTGCCTTATTCTGGGCATCCTATGCAATCCACGGAGTCTTCGGGGAGTTGTTCAACTCTCTTGATCTAAGCATTCCGTACCAGCTAGGCGTATTAATCATATTTACAGGCGCGTTCTCTGCAATTTACACTTATTTAGGCGGGTTACGAGCGGTAGTTAGAACCGATGTCGTGCAGTTTTTCTTACTTGTGATAGGTGGTTTTGTAATATTGTTTGTAGCGATTCATCACCTGGGAGGCTGGTCGGAACTTTGGAATACAACTGGAAACCTCATGCACCTTCACCTCCCTGCTGATCACGACACCCTGCCCTGGGTCGGGATATTCGGAATGCTTTTATTAAACTTGAATTACTGGGGCGCAAATCAGGTGATTCTTCAAAGGGCGCTTGCCGCAAAAGATTTGAAGCAGGCTCAAATTGGTCTACTGGTAGGAGGCGTTCTAAAATATGTAATGGCTCTTATAATCATAGTTCCCGGAATAGCGCTTGCAGGCATATTGAAAGATAATCCTCTAAAAGATCCCGACTTAACATATCTGACTCTGGTAAACGATTTCCTTCCCGTGGGCGTAAGCGGGATAATTCTTACCGGACTTTTCGCTTCCTTAATGAGCACGCTCGATTCAATTTACAACTCAGTGTCAACACTCTGGTCAATTGATATTTATAAACGCTACATCAAGCCATCCGCGTCT
>CBDUCG010000090.1:0-8412 GCA_965365595.1 uncultured bacterium | reverse complement strand
TTTTCCAGTTCGCATATTCTATGAAGATTTTTTAGTAACAGAAGGTTTTGCTCAGCGGTTTTTCCAAAACCAAATCCCGGGTCAACTACAATGCTTTCACTTTCTACACCTCTATCCAGAGCTTTATTTACTGAGGATGATAAAGAACTGATTATGTCTTCAAGCAGACTTTCATATTGTGTATTTTCCTGCATGACTTCAGGACGGCCCGAAGTGTGGGATAATACGAGACCTGCTTTATATTCAGAAGCGGCGTCCGCTATCTTTTCGTCGAATTTAAGACCGCTTATGTCATTTATTATAGAAGCCCCTTCTTTTAGTGCCTCTAGAGCCACTTCCGATTTGGTAGTGTCTATTGAGACTATTGTGTCAAAGTTTTTGTTAATTTCAGATATAACGGGAATTACCCTTTCGCACTCTTGTTCCTTTGTAATTGACAGAGAACCGGGTCTTGTGGATTCCCCGCCTATGTCGATGATATCAGCTCCTTCAGTTATCATTTTTTCTACATGTTTTAAGGCTGTGTAAATACTTGTAAACTTCCCACCGTCATAAAAAGAGTCAGGCGTCATATTTAGAACTCCCATAATTATTGTGTTTGATCCCAATGGGATATATTTATTCCTGCACTTTAGATTATGAGAATCTAACTGCGAGAAGGTTGATCTCACAGGCTTTATGTTTGGTTGCACATTGCTCTTTGTTTTTACCAAGACTTCCATTGTCACTATAAAATAAAAATACTTAGTACGGTTTTCATAATATAAACTTCGGGCCTCTGATAAACATCCAATAAATAAAACTACAATAGATCAAAAAGGTTACGTATTTTTTATATTATTATCTCTAAAGGCCATGGAACCTTCCGGGCTTATCGGATTTTCCCATGGTGACGGGTATTGCTCAGGTTTATTGTCTTTAACTAATTCTTCCAATTCCTTACCGTCTATTACTTCTTTGTCTAACAAAAGTTCTGATAATTTATGAAGAAGGTCAATGTTATCTTCAAGCAGTTTTTTTGCTTTGCTATAGTTATTTGTAACTATAGATCTTATCTCTCCGTCAATTTCAATAGCTGTTTCTTCACTGTAATCTTTATGCTTGGAAATCTCTTTTCCTAAGAAGACCTGCTCATCACCTTTGCCGAATGTGATAGGTCCTACTTTCTCGCTCATGCCCCATTCACATACCATTCTTCTGGCTATTTCAGTAACTCTCTCAAGGTCATTTCCTGCTCCACTTGTTCTTTCGCCAAACACAATTTCTTCAGCTGCCCGTCCGCCGAGCAGGACCATAATTGTTGCATTCAAATGGGTTCTGGAATGAGTATAACGGTCTTCGATTGGCAATTGCTGAGTTACACCAAGAGCCATACCTCTGGGAATAATCGTAACTTTGTGAATCGGGTCTGTTCCTGGGGTGAGCTTGGCCACAAGAGCGTGTCCCGCTTCATGGTACGCAGTAATTTTTTTCTCCGAGTCGCTTATGATCATGCTTTTTCTCTCGACACCCATAATCACTTTGTCTTTCGCGTACTCAAAATCTTCCATCGAGATTTTCATTCTTCCCTGCCGTGCTGCATGAAGGGCCGACTCGTTAACTAGGTTCTCAAGGTCCGCGCCTGAAAAACCCGGAGTCGAACGCGCAATTACCGATAAAACAACATCCTCATCAAGAGGGGTGTTTCTGGAATGTACTTTTAGTATTTCTTCTCTGCCTCTGACATCCGGTCTTGGAACTACAACCTGTCTGTCGAATCTCCCGGGCCTGAGTAGTGCCGGGTCAAGAACGTCCGGGCGGTTTGTGGCCGCCATAACAATAATTCCTTCGTTGGATTCAAACCCATCCATCTCTACAAGAAGCTGGTTCAGGGTTTGCTCCCTTTCGTCGTGCCCTCCGCCAAGTCCTGCTCCACGGTGTCTTCCGACGGCATCCAGTTCGTCTACAAAAATTATGCATGGAGCGTGACGTTTAGCCTGAACAAAGAGGTCTCTTACTCTTGAAGCTCCGACACCTACAAACATTTCCACAAAATCACTACCGCTTATGATGAAAAACGGAACTCCTGCCTCTCCGGCAATAGCTTTTGCAAGCAAGGTCTTTCCAGTTCCCGGAGGACCAACAAGCAATATTCCTTTTGGTATTCTTCCACCCAGTTTTGTAAATTTCTTAGGACTTCTGAGAAAGTCAACTATTTCCTGTACTTCTTCTTTTGCTTCATCAATACCGGCTACGTCTTTAAACGTAGTTTTGTTTTGATTCTCACTGAGCATCCTTGCCTTATTTTTTCCAAACGACATCGCTTTGGTTCCGCCCGCCTGCAACTGTCTCATAAAAAAGACCATAATAACAACAAGAAGCAGAAGTGGGGCCCAGTTTAGAAGCATGCTTGTAAGCGAGCCTTCCTCGTTTGAGTCAAATTTGAACGTAACGCCTTTTTCTTCTAGCGTTTTTATCAGCTGATCATTTGCAGGACCGACAGTTTTGAAACTCTTGACTGAGTCTTCGGTTGACCCCATGTACTGACCCGTTATTTGTTCCCCTTTGAATTCAAGGTCTTTAATGTCCCCGTTTTCAAGGCTTACCAAAAATTCACTGTACGGTATTTCTTCAGTTCCGGTTCTTGGAGTCTGTACGAGCTGATATAGAGCAATTATCGCAACAAAAATTACTAACCATAGTACCAAATTTTTAAATAGCTGACTGTTCAATTTTACCTCTTTTAATTATTATAATTATAATACACAGAAACTATCAAAATGATAGCACACAAGCAAGGGGTTTTCAACATGGATTCCCTAATTATATTGCATAATTACGGCTGTTCTGCGCTTAGTCGAAGAGTCCCGTGCTGAGGTACCTTTCCCCTGTGTCACAAAAAACAGTTACGACATTTTTTCCTTTTCCAAGTTTTTCCGCAATTTTAAGCGCGGCAAATCCTGCAGCGCCTGCTGAAATTCCAACCAATAACCCTTCTTTAAGAGCAATTTTTTTTGTAAAACTTCGGGCGTCTTTAGTGCTGACAGGCATAATTTCATCGTAAATACCCATATTCAGAATTTCAGGCACAAACCCCGGGCCAATTCCCTGCATTTCATGAACATGAGCCTCTCCCCCAGAAAGAACAGCGCATTCCTTTGGCTCAACAGCAATCAAACTCACATCAGGGTAATATTCTTTTAATTTTGCTCCTGCTCCGGTTATGGTGCCGCCTGTGCCGACTCCCGCAACAAAGGCGTCAATTTTGCCTGGAACCTGTTCAATTATTTCAGCGCCTGTGGTGAATTGATGAGTCTTTGTATTTTCTTTGTTGCTGAACTGGTCCAGCATCAGCGCTCCGGGTGTCGACTCAGCTATCTCATTGGCTTTACTGATAGCCCCATTCATTAATTCTTCTGCCGGAGTTAAGACAACTTCAGCCCCATATGCGGCCAGGAGCAATCTTCGTTCCATGCTCTTGTCGTCAGGCATGGTCAATATTAACTTATAGCCTTTAATAGCGCATACAAGCGCAAGCCCTATTCCTGTGTTGCCGCTGGTGGCGTCAATAAGTACAGTCTTCTCAGGATTTATTGTCCCTTTTTCTTCTTCCGCTTCTATCATTCTCATGCAGATTCTTTCTTTTATACTTCCGGCGGGGTTAAGGTTTTCCAGTTTAGCCCAAATAGTTGCCGAACCTGGAGACACAATATTATTGAGTCTGATGATAGGGGTACTACCGATCAGGTCAAGAATGCCGTTTACTACATAATTACTTTTGTTCGCTAAATTCATCTCTTGTTTTGTATAAACTGCCCATTGAAATTGCTAGGATACTATTCAGAATCCATTATCAGCAAATTAAAAATTTCCCTTGCGCATTCTGAATCTTTGTTTTTAAGGGAAACTAAAATATTTTTTACCGCTTCCCAGGTAATGTCGGATTTGCGCATCTCGTTTTTAAGTTTAAGCAGTATCCCCTTTATTTCCTGGTTCTCTACTTTCCTGATATAAGTATCTAGAGTTTCCATTTCGATCGAATCATTCATATTATTAATGATAGCTTATTTTTTTGCTTATTTAATACTATTCTCTCAGGTATAATTGTTTTGAATTATAAGCTCTAATATAATTTATTAACGAACTGTATTAGGTTTAATGGCGAAAAAACTGAACAAAAAACTTAAAACAAAACCCAGGAAAAGCAAGTTTCTCCTTTATTTTGTATTATTTTGCCTATTCTCTATTTGCATGGGGATTCTGGTTCTATATGCCGGATATAAATACTACTCAAAAGATTTACCTGACTTATCGGTTGTTACCGGATATAAGCCCAAGCTTGTAACCGAGGTTTATTCCGCTGATGGGACAATGATCGGCGAATTTGCGTTTGAGCGCCGCAAACTGGTCCGTTATGAAAATATACCACCCCACATTAGAAACGCATTTATTGCTGTTGAGGACAAGCGATTCTTTGAACATGAAGGTGTTGACATAAAAAGCATCATTGGAGCAATGACTGAAAACATCCAGGAAGGCTCATGGGTTAGGGGAGCGAGCACTATTACGCAGCAGGTGATCAAGAATGTTCTCTTAACACCTGAAAGAACTCTGGACAGAAAAATCAAGGAAGCAATCCTTGCTCATAAAATAGAAAACAACCTTTCAAAAGAAGAGATTTTATATTTATACCTAAACCATATCTATCTTGCCGACGGTACTTACGGGGTAGAGATGGCAAGTCAGAATTACTTCGGAAAATCTGCTGCCGATATAAATATAGCAGAGGCAGCGCTTCTAGCCGGACTTCCCAAGAAGCCTGAATATTTCTCTCCCCGAAAACATCTGAACAGAGCGCTTGACAGGCAAAAACTGGTTCTCAACAAGATGGTTGAAAGCGGTTTTATCACAGAAGACCAGAGGGCCCAGGCGATTGAATATGAAATAAAAATAGTTCCGAGAAAACAGGTTAACTACCGGGTCGCTCCTTATTTTGTAGAACATGTGAGAAAGTACCTTGAAGATAAAGTCGGTACAGAAGCGTTTTTAAATGGCGGTTATAAAGTGTTTACTACTCTTAATCTGGAACTAAACGACGAAGCAAATTGGGCTGTTAAAAGAGGGGTTTTGGATTTGGAAGCAAGACGTGGGCGGAAGCTTGTTTCCAAGAGCCTTAATACCGGCGGAGAGATAAAGAAATTCAGGAATAACCAAAATATTAAAACTGTTGAATCCGGAACTGTATATGAAGGAGTCGTAACGAAAGTCGGTAAGGTCAAAAAATCTGACGAAGATGATCTTCAGATATACATAGCGGAAGTCGGGGTAGGGGATGCAAGTGGTAGCTTGAGGTATACCGTAACCTCTCCATACGGAAACGGATTAAATCATCTCGAATATGATGAGCTTGAAGGTGTCAGTATCTCCCCGTCCGAACTAAAAGTGGGAGATATAATCAATGTTAAGGCGCAAAGTGTAAGGAATGATAAAAACAAGTTTTCTCTCTACATAAACCCCATTGCACAGGCGGCCCTTGTATCGATGGATATCAATGGCCACATACTCGCCATGGCCGGTGGTTTTGATTTTAATATTTCTCAGTTTAACAGAGCAACACAAGCCATAAGACAACCAGGTTCGGCATTTAAGCCTATCGTGTATTCCGCCGCTCTTGATAAAGGATATTCCGAGACTTCCATTCTCTATGATATGCCTGTTGTGATTAAAGACTGGGCTCCTCAGAATTATGACGGTGAATATCAGGGAGCAATAGTTTTAAGACAGGCACTTGCAAAATCAAGAAACCTTGCCACTATCAGGTTAATGCTCGATATCGGACCTCCATATGTTGTCGACTACTCAAAGAACTTCAGCTTTACATCAAAATTAAATCCCTACCCATCTCTCGCTCTCGGAGGAATAGATATGAAGATGCTTGAGCTGGTACGCGCATACAATGTTTTTGCCTCAGGGGGTAAACTTGTTGAACCCCAGTTTATTCTCCGTATATACGACAGAAATGGAAGAATAATAGAGGACAACACGGGAGGCACCTTCATTTCGCAGGAAGAAGACCTCAAAGCCCAAAGAGAGAAAAAGAGGCTTGATATTTTAAAAGAACTTGCTGCCGAGACAGGACGTGAAAACGGGTCCGACCTGGAATCACTCAAAGAGGACATACTCATTGATACAAGTGATTTCTTTGGCGACAGCGGATACACGTTCCTTACTCCCGATGAATTTTTAGATCTCATAAGGGAAGGACCGGTTGATTTCAGCTCTTCAGAAATGGCCAAGCAAACCCTGGATCGTGAAACAGCCTATATCATGACCGATTTGCTACAGGCTGTTGTAAACGAGGGCACAGGCAGGAGAGCGCAAAAACTTACCAGTTTGGCGCCAATTGCGGGCAAGACCGGGACTACCAATGATTACACTGACGCATGGTTTATAGGATTCAGCCCGCGTTTAACTACAGCGGTTTGGGTGGGAAGAGATGATCACAAGAGTCTGGGAAAAAAAGAAGCAGGATCACGAGCTGCACTTCCTATCTGGATAGATTTCATGGAACAGGCGCTTGCCAATTATCCGGGCGGGTCGTTTAAAAAGCCTCCGAGCATACAGTTTGCAGATACACCTTACGGTCATATTCCTTTCAGCGTGGATTCGCTTAGGGAAAATGTGCTTGATTCGATAAGAAACAGTGTAATGATAAACGGGCAGGAGCAGGAAATGCCTCAGGACTATTATCCTAACGATTACGGGCAAAATGATAACAACACCGAAACCGAGATAGACTTTATACTTAAACAATAGTTAATTAAGATTTGCAACTTTTTTGATTGCGGCAAGTTTATTCTTGCCGATACCTCCTATATCATCTAGATATTCAATGTTATATATACGACTACGCTCGTTTCTGTAGTTAATTATTCTTCCGACCGCTGATGTTGCCAAGCAATGCCTGGTGATCATCAATCATAATCCTGTCACCGGATTTTAGATCTATGTCTAGATTATATTTAACTTTCAGTTTGTTGAGCTCAGTTGTATTATGATAGATTTCTATGGTCTAAACCCAGTCCTTTGAAATCTCAATATAGGCCGGTTGGCCTTTATTAACAGTAGCTTCAGGATTATGGGTAAATGGAAGATAGCTTGTAGTGATTAGTAGGTATAGGAAAAAGAGTAGGGCGACATAAATTACAGAGTTGCTATCGTCCGTATCTGAGATTTTCCTAAATATACCCATAGAAGGGATTATAAACTACAGCAGACTTTTGGTCAGCCCACCATCAACCTGAATGGTTGTTCCGGTTATGTAGCTTGCTCTCTCAGATGAGAGAAACACTGCAAGGTTCGCCAGTTCTTCGGGTTTTCCTATTCTTCCCACAGGGACGTCTGCCCCCATTTCGGCAATAACTTCGTCAAAACTCTTACCCTGTTTTTCCGCTCTGTCGTTCGCGAGAAATGTAATGCGGTCTGTGAATATGCGCCCTGGACAAATATTGTTAACTAGAATATTGTAGCGGCCAAACTCGTTGGACATTGTTTTTGCAAGGCCAATTATTCCGGCTCTTACCGTATTTGAGAGCATGAGCCCGTCAACGGGCTGCTTTACAGCGTATGAAGCAATATTAACGATTCGCCCCCATTTCTGTTCTTTCATATAGGGAATCACTTCATTGCTGAAAGTTATTGTGCTGTATAGATTAAGCTCAACCGCTTTTTGCCAGTCTTCAAGAGAAAAGTCCTGAAATGCTCCTGTGGGAGGCCCGCCGGCATTATTGATCATGATATCAACTTTGCCGTATTTATTGATTGTTTCATCTACTACATTTTTAATTTCGTCGGTTTTTGATACGTCGCAAACAACGGGAAGGACGTCTACAGAAGTTTCCGAGATAATGCTGTTGGCAGCTTCTATTAATGTGTCTTTATCCCTTGCGCATATCGTGAGCTTAACGGCTTCTCTAGCAAGCCCAAGAGCCGTGGCTCTGCCCAGCCCCTTGCTTGAGGCTGCTACAATTGCTACTTTGTCTTTTATTCCGAGGTCCATAGCTGTTTGGTAAAGAATGATTAAATAAAGATTAAAATGCTAAAAGAGTAGGGCAGTTAAAATAAAATCATCTATTTCTTTTTCTTGGATTTAGCCTTTTTAGTCTCTTTTTCTATCGATTTGAATGTATCGCTTGCAGAGGAGGGGCCGCTTTCTGCAACGGTTGATTTGGTGTCACTTGCTGTGGTACTGTCAGATGTGTTTTTCTCACTATCAATTGCTGGGTTGCCTTGGTCCTCTACTTGAGACGGGATGCCGGGACCTTTAGCGTAATCTGTAGCGTACCAGCCTGTTCCTGTAAGCTGGAAAGAAGAAAGGGAGATTAACTTTTCAAGTTTACCCTTACATACTTTACACTTTTTTAAGGGCGGATC
>CBDUCG010000089.1:0-8459 GCA_965365595.1 uncultured bacterium | reverse complement strand
GATAAGCATGTGGATAAGCAACACTGCCACTGCCGCAATAATGCTTCCACTGGCCTTGGGCTTAATTTCCAAACTCAATGAAAGAAATCATGCTGCGGAAGTTTTCATTCTTTTGGGTGTTGCATATTCCGCCAACATCGGGGGGATCGGGACTATAATCGGAAGCCCGCCGAACGCTATAACCGCAGCAAACCTGGACTTGAGTTTTACTGACTGGCTTGAGTTTGGAATTCCCATGATGCTGGTCCTGCTTCCTGCCATGATTGTCGTGCTATACATCATGCTCAGGCCCAAGTTCCCTAATCTGGGTACTTTAAATACAATTGAACCTGAAGAGGTTTTCTCAAATAAAAAGAGTTATGCTGTCGCTGCAATATTCGGATTAACTGTTATTCTGTGGCTTTTTAGTGAACCGATAACCAATTGGCTTGGTGTTGCTCATGGTTTCGGATCAATTATAGCTATGTTCGCAATTGTGCTGCTTGTTCTTTTCAATACCATGAAATGGAAGGAAATAGAGAATTTCGCCGACTGGGGGGTATTACTTTTATTCGGCGGCGGCCTTGCTTTAAGCGGAATCTTAACTGAGACCGGCGCAAGCGCCTACTTGGCAAAATTGATAGAATCCCGCCTTCACTCACACGGCCCACTCCTGTTTGTACTGGGATCAGTAACATTCATGATATTCCTGACAGAGGTCACAAGCAACACGGCGAGTGCCGCAATCCTGGTTCCCATTTTTCTGGCTTTGGGTCACGAGCTCGGTCACGAGCTCAAATACGAACTTGCAATAACTGTCGGTATTGCGGCCTCCTGCGCTTTTATGCTACCTGTGGCGACTCCTCCCAATGCGCTTGTTTTCGGTACTGAGAGAATAAAGCTCAGGGAAATGATGAGGATAGGATTCATTCTCAATATAGTAAGCGCACTAATTATAACCTTTGCCGCTTATTTCATTTTCTGATTGGATGCCTCTTAAAGAAAACTAATCTTCCTTAAGCTCGGCAAGCTCGATCAATACACCATTCATTGCTTTTGGGTGAATAAAAGCGACTCTAGAATTGTAAGCGCCTTCGCGCGGGGTTTCATCTATCAACCTGACCCCCTGCTCTTTCAAACGTGCTAGAACAGATTCTATGTCGTCCACTTTGTAGCAGATGTGATGTATCCCCTCTCCTCTTTTTTCGAGAAATTTCGAGATTGGAGAGTCGTCGCTGGTTGGCTCAAGAAGCTCTATCGCTGTGCCGCCGTCCTTTGGCATAAGCATCGATGTGCTCACCTTTTGCCCTTCTACAATTTCCCTGTGCTGAACTTTAAGACCGAGAGCGGTTTCATATATTTTCTCAACATCGCTCAGATTATTAACTGCTATTGCTACATGATATAAATTTTCAAGAACACCGTTTGCCATTATCAATTACCCCTGAATTGTTAGTTAAGGTAAAAGATTAGCATAATTGCATAAAAAAGGGAGCAGGCACTAATCAGTGCAAAGCTCCCTTTAGGAATTTTCAATTGTAGTCTCAAAACTTAGGCTCTTACTTGCCTTCTTCTCATAACCAAAAATCCGACAATTCCAAGAATAGAAGCCATTACTATGAATCCCCATTCGGAGAGGGTCGGGACCTCTTCCACTGACGCCGCTTCACATGTTAAATCATCAATCATGAAATTAAAAAAGAACTGGTTGTCTACTTCCGCTGCTCTAAATCTGACTGTTGTGCCAGCATAATCACCAAGGTCGAAGTTAAGCGTTATGTAGCCTAATGAGAGTGGGTCGCCAGGCAATGTCTGGAACAGATTCTGAAGCACGCCGGCACCAACATCAAAATCAGGAGCATTTGGGTTCATAATATCTATTCTTGCCTGCTGATTTGGGTTGGTAAAAAAGCTCAAACTGGGCGGACTAAAAAAATCACTTGCTTGATTGTTATAATAAACAATAACTGAACAAAGTACTGACCCGGCATTGGCAGGTATATCTATATCCTGTATGAGCAAGTGAGAACCCCCAGCATTCTGATCAGCAATTGCCGCAAAATTTCCCTCGGGCGGAGCTAATACAGCACTTCCACTCTCAGGTGCTGTAGTTCCGGAAAAACATACCAGGTATCTGTAGGAACGCCTCCAGGCTCATCAATAACAGTCCAACCTGTAAAATTCCCGGTTTCGAAGCCGCCGTTTTCAACTAATTCCAACTGCGCCTAGGCGTTTTGATTAATAAAAAGAAATGATGAGAAAATAAAGAGTGTCAATACAAAATAACCTAAAATATTTTTATAATACTGAAAGGTTATTGATAACATCTTGATATCCTCCTCTAGGAATTAAGCATTAAGAGGAATTTTATCACAGACGGAAATATATTGAAAAAGGTAATTAATTGTTTTCCTATGAAGACGTTACGGAATGACGAATCAGTAACCCGTAAGCTCGACATAACCTTTACCCGAAAGACCGTCTCCTGTAACTTTGACTGCCCCTTCCCAGTAGGTAAAGGAGAGATTAACTTCCTGATTTTTTAAGAACGGAGTTACGGTTAAAGCTAAATTATAATCGTGAATGGATATTTCCCACTTTGAGGGATAAATGATGCCTGTTGCCGGGCTCTTCCATGTATCAATAGAATTGATTTCAAAATCACCCGCATTCAACTGTTTCACTGAGCCATAGTTCTTGATGTAGCTTCCTGATGAGTACGGATCAACTCCACCGCCCTTTAACCTGAGCTGATAGAGCATAATTTCTCGCCCGTCATCGAGTTGAATTGAGAACCAATCCCAGCCCTCCTGATTTTCTCCAAGTGCGCTTGTGCTCCACTCGCGATCGAGCCAGCTCAGACCGCTTACACCAAAGTTGTTTCCGCCGATAGAAATTGTCCCGGAGCTTTTGAGTCGTGTTTGGGAAAAATAATACGACGCATTACCTGGTTCAGCGCTTTTTTGACTTAAGCCTTTGTCGCCCTGAAGGACAATGGGCTTTTCGGACTTAAGAGTTAGCTCAATTGAAAATTCATCATCCTGAGCACTCAATCGCACTATCTCTCCATTGCCTGTTACTGACCAGTTATCTATCCAGACTTTAAAAGGATAACTTTGTGATCCGGCCAGACCTGCAGCGCCCCTGCTCCATCTTTCATTTGAATAAAATTGCCCCGACTCCACATCAGTCAGCGCGAAGTGAGCAAAATAGATGTCGCTTGTTGCCCAGCGGGACTCTCTTTCAATTTCATCAGGACTGAGCGCACGCCTGAAAAACGTTAGCTGATATCCGAAATTCCGCCCGTCTTTTGTGGACAGGTTCCCGGTGTAATACCACCACTCTGTTTGAAAATCAGAGTGAGGCCCGAAATCCTGAGGGAAGATGAAATCTCTCGGAGTATCCGCTCTTTTAAATCCTTCAGTATTGCCTCCGGAAAGCGCCTGAGTGATATTGGATGAATCGGTCGTACTTTGATTTTCACCGCACGAAGCCGCAACTACTCCTATTATTGACAGTATAGACAAAAATAGCATGCGGCTGTGTGTTGAATTAATCCTGCTCATTATTCCTCCCTGATGAGTTTTCCAACATCTTCTTTACCTATTAGATATGACGGGTATATGCCGGCTGCAAGCGATGCTATTAAAGCTATACCCATAGCTTCTAAAAAAAAAGACGGTTCCAATGAGAAATTTAAAGTCCAGCCGAATGAACGAAGATTAATCACATAGATCAGAATCAATGATAAAACCCATCCGACCGGTATTGAAAATAGCCCTGAAGTTAAACCAATCAGGCTGTTTTCGAGAAATAACATTGACCTGAGCTGCCGGACGGTCATTCCAAGCGCCCTAAAAATACCGAACTCTCTTTCCCGTTCCAACTGAAGAGCCATAAGCGAGCTAAGCACGCTGATGAAAGCTACTATCGCGATTAACAGCCTCAGAGCTGAGGTCACTGTAAATGTCCGGTCAAATGTTTTTATAGCGGACTCTTTCAGATCGTTATTTGATCGTATTATTAAATTAGAGAACCCGGACAATTTACTCCTCAGAGTATCTATGGTTGTTTCAGCGTGTTCAGGATTGGAAATATATACTCCTAGTGACGTAATTTGCGTATCGTCCCAGAGTGAGCGGAACAATTTATCCGATATTAGCACCACACCTGTTTGCGCGCCGTAGTCATAATATACTCCTGAAATGTTAAACACTCTGGACCCACGGTCTGTTTGAATTTCCAGAGTATTGCCGGGCGCGGGTTTAATATTATTTTTGTATGCAAAAGATTCTGATATCAGTATCGAGTCCTTTTGCATTTTATCCCAGAGCGCTGCGTTTTCAGATTCTTTCCAAATAAAGTCTCTATTATCTATAGCGAGATCCTCGGTCACAGCGACCAGATTGAAAACTCCGTATAGCGGGCTGTCGTATAAAACCCTTCTGACAGTCGCGACCCTCTCTACATTGTTTATACCCTCGACAACCGGTTTTATTTGTGGGTTCAACCCCTCCTGGCTGCTGATATTGGCGTTGTCCATGGAGATAAAGATATCAGCGGTCAGAGCACTATCGAGCCAGCTTACAACTGTGCTTCGGAAACTGCCTATCATAATGCTCACGCTTAATATCACAGAGATAGCAACTGTAAGAGAAGCTATCGCAACAGCCGTTCTGCTTGTTGATCTTATTATATTTCTGGGAGACATTGCGGCAATGACACCAAAAGGCTTTAAAGCTGCCGAGAGCACCTTCATCAAAAAAGTAGTGCATAGGGGCACCAAAAGAGATACACCGAATAATATTAGAAAAACCGATAGAAGACTAAACACCAGACTCTTCGTTGAAAATACAATTACCAAATATCCAAGACCGACAAAAGCAATACCGAGAATGCTAAGGACCTTGATAGATTTTAGGAAAACACTCTCAAAACCAGAACGTCTCAATATATTTACAGGACTGAACCTTGACGCCTCGAAAGCGGGAACAAGAGCAGCAACCATGGCGGCTATTAACCCGGCCGCAAATCCCTTGATTATTGTTTCCAGTGTAACGGTGAAATTTGTAACTGTTAAAGTGTAATAGAGATCGTTTATAGAAGAGGTTACAAGTCTGACTATACTTTTTCCGAGCAATACCCCTCCCAGAAGACCGACTAAACTTCCGATCAAGCCAATAATTAAAGCTTCGGTCAAAATCATCCTGAATATTTGCCGACGTGTGGCTCCTATTGATCTCAGCGTCCCAATAATGGTGCGTCTTTGTATAACCGAAAAAGAGACAATGTTGTATATCAAAAACACCCCGACAAAAAGCGCCAGAAGACTAAGAGCAGTCAGGTTGAGCTCAAACGAGTGTGTCAGATTTTTTGCGGAGCTCAATAATAGTTCCTTAGTTTTTATCTGAACCCCATCGGGCAGGTATTCTCTTATGGACTCAAGTGCCTGTAAGCCTTCGGGGCTATTTTCGTCAATTTCAATGTCGATTTGAGATATCAAACCTGCTTTGCCGAGAAGCTCCTGTGCCGTGGAAATATCCGTCAAAATCAATCCGCCCATACTCTCTGAGAGTTCGGAATTTTGTGAGCCGATAATTCCGATTATGTCTAAACTCAGAGATTCAGAGCCGTAATCTATCTCAAGCACTTTTCCCTCTACAACAGCTTCGGTCCGGATCAGGTCTGAGGAAACCAAAGCTGTTCCCGGCTTTGTTAAGAGCAAATTCAGAATTTGCCCTGAGAGATTGGGAAGCAGGCTGTTTTGTTGATCATAAAAAATTAAATCCGCAAAAAGATCGGTCCCGACAAGCCTCACAGCACGGCCGCCCAGGGCAGGCACATTAACATAATCCTCCACAATAGGAGCCAGATTACGTATTCCTAGCTTGAGTTTTAGATCCTGGTAAATTGCTTCGTCAAAATCTGAATATGTACCCACAATGTGGTGAGTGCTTTGGGTTGATAAAATCTCTTTTGAAAGCGCAAACGATCTGCTTGAGCTTTGATTTGCAATATCCACAGAGACAATTAGCGCAACGCCAAAAGCTATTCCTACTATAAGAAGTATAGTCTGAAGCAAGTGATTTTTGATAAAACCTAAAGTGACGTGGATTAATGGATAATTCATTTTAGGATTCAGGAATCAGCTTGCCGTTATGAACTGAGTAAACCATATCGGCATATTGTATTATTTCATTACTATGTGTGGCAATTATCATGGTTTTGCCTGCTTTACGAGCAAGTGCCAGAAGGAGTTTCAGTATTTCACCGGCAGTCTCTTCATCCAGATTTCCTGTAGGCTCGTCAGCAAGTATTACCTCAGGATCATTAATAAGGGCACGTGCTATTGCAACCCTCTGCTGTTCCCCTCCCGATAAAACATCAGGATAGGAATTTAATCTATCTCCAAGACCTACCAGAGCCAGTAGTTCCTCGGCATCAGCATTGCTTTGTGTTTTTTGAGCACTGTTCAAATCTCTTGGGAGGCATACATTCTCTATCACAGTAAGAGTCGGGATTAGATTAAAAAACTGAAAAACTATTCCGATTCTGTTTCGTCGAATCAATGTGAGCTCTTTTTCCGACAGGCCTTTAAGAAGAGTATTACCTACCCACACTTCCCCGCTGTCAGGGCGGTCGATACCCGAAATCAAATTTAGTAAAGTGGTCTTGCCTGAACCGCTTTTCCCGATTAATGCCACAACCTCATTATGATTGAAAGTTGCGCTCAGATTATCGATAATTTCAAAACTCTTTCCGGCTTCCCGATAAGATTTGCTCAGTTTTTTTAAACGAATATTGATTTTTTTTTCAGGTCTTTCTTCGGGCATTATGTAATATCTACCGTTTCTTTATTTTAAAACAAGAGTAAGGGTAATGATATCAGCAACCTGTTCAAGAGCGGACTGTAGCGATAAAACAGAAATCGAGTATAGATTTTATTGTATTAGAATATGACCCGGTTACTCAGAAACAATTTTATATTTCTCAGTCTTACTTTCTGAAGGTTGATATTCGATTGTTATTCCAAGCTGATCTTGAAGCCGTTGTAGATTTTCTTTTTCGGTATCTTGCAAAGTCTTTATAACCAGTTCGTTTGCTATAACTTTAATTTTAGTTGCCGATTTTTTGGCCATGCGTTTTCTGATGTCTCTGATTATTTCATAGGAAATAGTGTCCAGGGATTTCAAATATCCGATGCCTTCACAGTAGAAACACGGCTCGGCCAGTTCTTTGAGGATGCTTTCTCTCAGACGCTGCCGGGTCATTTGGATTACACCGAAGGACGACATTTCATGAACGACCGACCTCGCCCTGTCATATTTAAGCGCTTCTACAAATTGCTCATAAACATCTTCCCTAAGCTGACGGTTTTTAATATCTATAAAATCTATAACGATTATTCCAACCAAGTTTCTAAGCCTGATCTGTCTGACTATTTCAAGCGCAGCTTCGACATTGATATTATAGATAGTATCTTCCTGTCCCTTACCACTCTTATATCTTCCGGTATTCACATCTACAACGGTAAGTCCTTCCGCTTCTTCTATGATGATATGCCCGCCTGATTTAAGCCAGACTTTTTTATTGAAGATTTTTTTAATATCTTTTTCGACTCCGTATTTCGTAAACAACGGCTCGGTACTATTGTAGAATTGCACGTCAGCTATGGAATCGGGGAAGTTTATTTTAAGAAAGTCCTTTATTTCTTTATAAGCTTCCTCGGAATCAACCAGTATTTTATTCATACCGTTAGACACAAAATCCCTTGCTGCCTTTAGGTATAGCCTGGGCTCTTCGTATATTAAAGACGGTTCATTTATTTCCTCATTGGATTTTTTAACTTTTTCCCATATTGACAGGAGTTCCTTCATATCGTACTCAAGCTCTTCTTCGGATATCCCGTAGCTCGCCGTTCTCGCAATTAAGCCAATGCCTTCGGGCTTAATCTTGTTTAAGAGTTCAGTCAATCTGTCTCTTTCTTCAGTCTCTTCTATTTTTCTTGAAATACCTACGATATCTATCGTCCCAAGCAGTACCAGATATTTCCCCGGTATAGCAATATAGGAGGAAAGCTTTGCTCCTTTTCCACCTACAGATTCCTTCAATACCTGAACCAGAACATGCTGGCCTTCCCTTAAAATATCCTGAATCAGATTATTCTGTTGTTTACTAAAATCCTGGACGGCTTCTTCACCTTTCTCGAGAAAAAATTCATAGAGGCTGTCTTCCTGGACATCTTCCACTGAAATAAAACCGGATTTATTTATTCCGATATCAATAAAAGCTGCCTGCATACCGGGGACTACCTTCCCTACTTTTCCCTTGTAAATGTTGCCTACTATGCGGGGGGTGGATTTTCTCTCTATATAAAGCTCCGCCACAGAGCCGCTTTCCATAACCGCAACTCTGGTTTCATTAAATGTTACGTTGATTAATATTTGGTTTTCCATGGGGGTTTTTTAAAACGATAATAC
>CBDUCG010000088.1:0-8485 GCA_965365595.1 uncultured bacterium | reverse complement strand
TTTTCGGTCTGACAAAGGGAGTGAGAACAGTTCAAGAATCGCTTCAAGAAGAAAGGATTACTCTTGAGGATGAATTTGATGTCCCGAGTAGTGGGTTTAATTTTCCCACCAATGGCAGCGGGAGCCCTGATAGCGAAGCTTCTCCAAGAGCCGTGACTGTGCTTTTGGATAATATGAACAAAACAGGCGTTTTTGACCCTTATTTTGATTCTTTTCCTGTGCTCGGAGAGAAAGGATCACTCAGGTTTGTAGATGAAGGAAGCCCTGCAACAGGCAATGTCCGTGGAAAAACCGGGACATCAGTCGGTTTTAATTCGGAAACTCAGCAGTTTATCCTACGGGCCAAATCACTTGGCGGATATATTGATACCGCCTCAGGTAAAAGACTCATATTTGCCGTTTTCGTTAATAATGCCACTCTATCAGAAATATCAGAGATTCTTGAGATAAATAACGATCTTGGGAAAATAGCAACAGCAACATATGAGCTGAATTAATTTTCTCTCTGATTTATTGTTCTTCCGGATTGTAAAAAAAGGTTTTTTGATCATAATTTAGCCAACTTTAGTTGTGTAAGGAATTCTATATTGAACTACCCGATTGAATACATACTTTTCGGTGCGTCAGTGCTCTTGCTTCTAAGCATTATTGCAAGTAAGGTTGCGTCCAAGCTCAGAGTTCCTGCATTAATAATATTTATTCTTGTAGGAATATTCGCGGGCTCAGAGGGTCCTGGGGGTATTGCTTTTGACAATGTCTGGGCTGCTCAGTTGCTGGGTACCGTAGCTCTGGCCTTTATCATTTTCTCAGGAGGTCTTCATTCAAGCTGGAATAGGGTGCGTCCAGTTCTCTGGACTGGAATTTCACTATCAACTATAGGTGTATTTCTTACTGCAGTCCTGGTCGGACTTTTTGTTTACTACATTTTTGATTTTCCAATTCTAAGTGCGTTACTGCTTGGCGCTATAGTTTCATCAACTGATGCTGCAGCAGTGTTTTCTGTTATGAGCCCAAGCGGTACTCAGTTAAAAAATCGTATAAAGGACCTTCTGGAGTTTGAATCTGCGAGCAACGATCCAATGGCGGTAATATTGACGCTAGGGTTTGTTCATCTAATAACCAATCCCGATGATTCTGCCTGGAGTATGGTTTTTCTACTGGTTCAGCAGATGGCCCTCGGTATTATTATCGGTTTTTTGATGGGGAAATTAACGGTTCTCAAGGTAAATAGGCTCAGGCTTGATTATGAGGGTCTATATCCCGTTCTCACCCTAACTTTGGTAATTTTCACCTATGGAATAACTGCTTCATTTGGTGGCAGTGGTTTTTTGGCAGTCTATATTGCAGGCCTTATTATGGGTGGGAGTGATTTTGTAAACAAGCAAAGCCTCACCCGATTCCATGACGGACTCGCCTGGCTTATGCAGATAACAATGTTCTTAATTCTGGGTCTTTTAGTCTTTCCATCACAGCTGCTTCCGGTGATGTTTATGGGTATTCTGATTTCAATATTCTTAATTTTCATAGCGCGTCCGCTGGGTGTTTTTGTCTCTCTTCCATTTGGTAAAATTGATCTAAAAGAAAAAACTATCATTTCATGGGTAGGCTTAAGAGGCGCTGTTCCAATAATCCTCGCTACATTCCCACTTTTGGCAGGAGTCCCCAAAGCAGACCTACTATTCAATGTTGTATTCTTTATTGTTATCACTTCCGTTCTTATTCAAGGCACAACAATTCCACTTTTTGCCAGATGGTTGGGCGTGGAGGATAGTGGCGCAAAGATCAACACCGGGCATGTAGAGTTTGAATTCAATTACGAAGACGGCAGCCAGAAGAAGGAGTTAGTTGTGTCTTTAGACTCAAAAGCTGTCGGGAAGCAAATTGTGGAATTAAGTCTTCCTGAAAGCACAATAATTATGCTAATTAGTAGGGACGGCAGTTCACTGGTACCCCGCGGTGGTACAATTATACATTCCGGAGATAAATTATTAATTCTTGCAGAAAAAAAAGACTTACCTGAAATTGAGTCCATCTTTGTAATTTGAATAAGCTATACTTTCCACTAAGTTATCAATGTTAAATAAAATATATTCAGCGCTTTACAGCAGACAAAACAGTTATATCATTGCCGGGGTTGCTATTATATGCTCTGCAATACTACTTATAGGCGCCTTCTATTTCCCCTTTATTAAATCCACCTTTAGCGTGGATTTCCCAGACTGGATACCCAACTGGTTCAGCCTTCACAAAGAGCTTGAGGAGTGGATTGTGAAAAAGGGTAAAATTCCTGTAGGCAATCAATATTTGTTGGGCATTATTAAATCCCTATTTTCAGACGGTTCATATTTACTCGGCATTATAATATTTTTGTTCTCTGTTGTTTTTCCCTTACTCAAGATCGTGCTCTGTGGTTTTGCGCTGATCCCATCAATACATGGAGATACTAAAAGGAGCATTATTAAAACTATAAGTTATGTTTCAAAATGGTCTATGGCCGATGTCTTTATAGTTGCGGTAATAATTGTCATGTTTAAAGCTAAGGGTTTTAATTTTAAATTTACTGCGGGAGCAGGGATTTATTTCTATGCATTGTCGGCTGTTTTATCTTCGCTGGCCATCATACTGGTAATGAGAAGAGCCGAATTTGATAAAAGTTCTTAATTGTATAAAAATAATACAAATACAGTATTTTGTGTGGTGGTATAAAGCTGGAATTTGCCAATTCAAAGGAGGAGAATGAAATGAGCGGTATATCCGTAGCTGAAAAATTAAAGGCGCACAGGGGATGGTTATTAGTGCTGGGTATTGCATATGTAATATTCGGCTGGGTGGCCATCGGATACCCTATGGCTGCTACAATTGCAGTTGAAATGTTGGTTGGATACATACTAATTGTGGCTGGACTCTTTTCTATTGTTGGAGCGTTTTTTTCGGGCAATTGGAAAAATCTGGCTCTGATTCTTTTAAGCGGCATATTGTACTTAATCGTCGGCATTTTGTTGGTTACGAACCTTAAAGAAGGTGTCATAGCTCTCACACTTCTCCTTGCCGCTTTTCTTCTAGTCGAAGGATTTTTCAAAATAACTCACGCTTATCAGATGAAACCGGCTCAGAACTGGATATGGATTCTTGTGAGCGGTGTCGCATCAGTCATTTTAGGCATAATGATATGGGCTGAGTTCCCTCAGAGTAGCGCGTTTGTCATCGGGCTTCTGTTCGGCATTTATTTTCTTATAAACGGGTTCTCGCTAATCATGTTCTCGTTTGCTCTTAAAGACGCGAATTAGAAAATATTACTATTAAATTACTATGTTGATTTATTTCCTTTAACCCTCTAATCTCTTATTTATGGATTCAAGAGCAAAGGAGCCTTCACTTTTCAAGCCGCCCGCAGGAGCGGCGCCGCTTGCCGAGAGGATGCGCCCTAAAACATTTGATGATTTTGTTGGGCAGGAGCATCTATTAGGCCCAGATGGAGTAATCCGGAAAATGCTAGGCGGAAAACATATCCGCTCGATGATTTTCTGGGGTCCTCCTGGAACTGGCAAAACCACTCTGGCTAGACTTCTGGCAACTAAGATTGAAGCTGAATTTATTCAGATAAACGCTATTTCCTCAGGAGTTAAAGAGCTTCGGGAGATCATATCAGAAGCTGAAGATACTCTAAGCATGGGTAAGCGTACTGTTCTGTTCATTGATGAGATTCACCGCTTCAATAAATCACAGCAAGCAGCGCTTCTAAAGAGCGTTGAGAATGGCACATTAGTACTAATCGGAGCTACTACGGAAAACCCTTCGTTTGAAGTTATTTCGCCACTTTTATCCCGCTGCAGGGTTTATGTCTTAGAATCCCTAACTGAAGAAGATCTGGGAAATATACTGGAAAAAGCTCTTAAGGAAGATGAGTTTCTGGAAGATATATCGATTACTCCTGAAGCTAAGGAAGAATTAATCAGGCAAAGCGGCGGGGATGCCCGGATAATGTTAAACGCGCTTGAAGTTGCAGTCGATATATCTGATTTGCGTGAATCTCTGATAGACCGCGAGACAATTCGAGAGGCTTATCAGACGCATCATTACAGGTACGACAGAGCAGGGGAGGAGCATTACAACACTATCTCCGCTTTTATAAAAAGTGTGAGAGGAAGCGATCCTGATGCAGCGGTTTATTATCTTGCCCGGATGCTTGAGGCAGGAGAGGACCCAAAGTTTATCGCCAGAAGATTAATTGTTCTGGCGTCAGAGGATATAGGCAATGCAGAACCATACTCCCTGACTCTTGCCACATCAGCCTTCACTGCTGTTGATTATGTCGGAATGCCTGAAGCCAGAATTATTTTAGCTCAGGCAGCCACTTATCTTGCGAGCTGCCCCAAGAGTAACTCCTCCTATAAGGCAATTGGCGAGGCGACCGACGAAGTAAAGCAGCAGCCTAATTTAAAAATACCGTTTCATTTAAGGCCCGCGCCAACTCAGCTGATGAAAGATATCGGCTACGGTAAGCACTACAAATACTCGCACGACTACGACGAGCATTTCATAGAACAGGATTTTCTCCCGGAGGAGATAAAAAACAGTATCTTCTATGAACCGACTGAAATCGGAAGAGAGGCTGCGCTAAAAAAATATCTCGATAAAAAATGGAAAAAGCGGCAAAAAAAGGACTAGTCCTTTCTCTCTATTAATTCCACTTTGTAGTTATCGGGGTCTTCAATAAACGCAATTACGGTTGTTCCGTGTTTCATAGGGCCCGGAGGACGTATAACTTTTCCGCCGAGTTTTTCAATCTTATCACAAGTGGCATATATATCATCAACACCGAAAGCCATATGGCCGTAAGCGTTTCCCAAGTCGTATTTATCTGTTCCCCAGTTATATGTCAGCTCCAGAAACGGCTCGGTGTCGCCTCCGTAACCAAGAAACGCAAGTGTAAATTCACCTTCCGGGTATTCTGTTTCCCTGTGAAATTTAAGCCCGAGTACTTCAGTATAGAATTTCTTTGATTTTTCAAGGTCTCCGACCCTTATCATTGTATGTAAAAATCGCATTTATGCCTCCTGCAGTCTTCTGTAATGTTTATAATTCATAAACTAGCATTCAGCTATTATGATGTCAAAGCACTCTGTATTGATTCTTAAGGCTATTGGAGCAGCGGATGTGATTAGAATAGCTAGCTGTATTATTAGAATATTGTCTCGTTTCCTACAAGAATTTTTGCTTCAAGTGTTGCCTGGACTGTGCCTTCAGTGTTTCGTATTTCTCCTGAAAGAGCTACGAGCCCTCCGTTCAATTTAGGCTTTTCATGAAGCTCAGTAATAGCCCATTCCATAGTTATAGTATCGTTTATGTAAACAGGCGCCGTGAATTTTATGGATGCTTCTACTGTAGAGATATCAGTGTCATGAAATGCTTTGCTATACACACCTACCATCAGGCTAAATGTGAGAGCGCCGTGGACTATGCGCTGGCCGAATCTGGCATTTTTCATGCCCGGGGCATTTGTATGAAGCGCGTTATAGTCGTTAAACAGTCCCGCAGCTTTCACCACATGAGTTTCAGTTACGGTTATTGTTTCGGAGAGGATATCTCCTACTTGAAGCTCTTTAAACGCTTTCCCTATTCTGGTCATATTAAGTCTCCATTGTTAAATAAACTTCCTGTCGCGTATAGCCTTACCAAGCGTTATCTCATCTATATATTCTATATCCCCGCCCATTGGAATGCCGTGAGCAATTCGGCTGACTTCTATTCCCAAAGGTTTTATTAGTTTGGAAAGGTATAATGCCGTAGCCTCTCCCTCTACGCTTGGATTTGTAGCGACTATTACTTCGGTCACTCCCTCTCGCTCCAGTCTTGAAATAAGTTCTTTAATTCTTAGGTCCTCTGGTCCTATTCCTTCTATCGGCGAAATAACACCATGCAGTACATGGTATCTTCCTCTAAATTCCTTGCTCTTTTCAATTGCTAGCTGGTCCAGCGGTTCTTCGACCACGCAAATCGACATATTATCTCTGTCCGGATCGCTACAAATATTACAAGGCGATTCAGATGCAAAATTAAAGCAGCTATTGCAGATAATAACCTTGGTTTTAGTGTCGATAATCGCCTGGGCCAGGTTTTCGGAATAAACTTTTGGGGATCTGAATATATGAAAGGCAAGCCTAGTAGCGTTTTTCTCCCCTATGCCAGGGAGTTTTGCTAATTCACTGATTAATCTGGAAATAGATTCCGGAAGCCCTGTTTGTTTCATTTCTTATAGAAGTCCGGGAGGTATTCCCAATCCGCCGGCTGCTTTGGCCACTTCATCCTTCATTAGATCCTGACCCCGGGTTAAGGCTTCGTTGACCGCAGCGGTTATTAAATCCTGAAGCATGTCGATATCGTTATCCTGAACAATTTCAGGCTCAATTTTAATAGATACCAATTCCCCTTTAGCTTTTGCAACAACTGAGACCATACCACCGCCGGATGTAGCTTCAACTGTTTTTTCTCCGGCTTCAGCCTGAAGTTTTTCCATCTTTTCCTTCATCTGATTGGCCTGTTTCATTAAATTTTTAATATTGCCACCACCACCAAATTTCATAGTTTTACTCCTTATCATTGGGTTTTATGCTAATAACTCTGCCACCGAATACATCAATAGCTTCCTTGATGGCAGGGTCGTTTTTTAATCTTTCTTTTTTTTCAGCTTTTAGCTCAACTTCATTTTTATTGTTATCTCCGCCATTAATCTCAATTTCTACTATCTGCAATTTATGTCTGTTTGAGAAAAAATCTTTTATTAGTATATCCAAAGCACTCTGGGATTCTTTTCTTTTTAAGTAATCAGATTGTGCTGACCCGACTTCGCAGACTATTTTTATATTATTATCATCAAGTTTGATTTCTTTAGCCTGCTCAAGTCTTCTGGCAATGACAGGTTTGGATGATTTAACATATTCAATAAAACCTTCAGTTGTTTTCTCATCAGACGAGGTCTTAATTTTAGGCACGGTTGTTTCTTTAGGCTGGCTAACAGTTTCTGTTTTGCTTTCAGGCATTTTTGGAGCTTGTTTGGGAGAAGGTGCGGATTTATAAACTTTTGATGATTCCCCGCCTTTACTGCTGGAATTCTCTTTATTCCCTAAACCCTTGCTCAGATTCTCTAGTTTTGTGATGATTTCCTGAACAGGAACTATGTCTTCCAGTGTTGAAAGCTTAATTAAAATCAATTCAAGTGCCATTTGGGGATAAAAAGACCTCTGAATGTTTTCAGCTCCTTCAAGCATAAGATTAAAGAGTGATTCCACTGTTTCAACACTTACATCATTTAATATCTCTTCCAATGAGGTTTTGTCTTCCTCGGAAAGGTCCGATACAGAATTTTTGCCGCATGTTCTTATTAGAAGCGCATATCTTAAGGTTCTCAAGAGATCCTCTGCAAATCTTTTAGGGCTGATTCCTTTGTCTACCGCTTGATTTAAGACATCAATACAGAATTTGGGGTCTTTTTTAATGATTCCTTCAAGTGATGATTTGACAAGCTTGCGGTCAAGTATTCCCAGTATGCTTAGCGCGTCTTCATGCTTAATCTCTGAGCCATAAGTAGCAATCAACTGATCCATCAAACTGAGTGAGTCCCTCAGGCTGCCGTCGGCTTCCTGTGCTATAACATAAAGTGTCTCATCATCAATCTTTATTTTTTCTTTCGATGTAATAGTTGAGAGTTGCTCTTTAATTTTTTCAACCGAGACTTTCTTAAAGTCGTATCTTTGGCATCTGGATAAAATGGTTACCGGAATTTTATGTACTTCTGTCGTAGCTAGTATGAACAGCACATGAGGCGGGGGTTCTTCAAGAGTTTTCAATAGAGCGTTGAATGCGGATTGAGAAAGCATATGAGCTTCATCAATTATATATATCTTGTTTTTACCTGAAGTGGGAAGGTATTTAATATTTTCTATTATTTCTCTGATATCATTTACGCCGGTATGTGAAGCCGCGTCAATTTCCATTACATCAAGGGATTTGCCCTCTGATATTTCGTTACAAAACGAGCATTCGGAGCAGGGCTGAGACGTAGGCCCACTAATACAGTTAACTGCTTTAGCTACTATTCTGGCGGTAGATGTTTTCCCTACTCCTCTAGGGCCTGAAAAAATAAAAGCGTGAGCGATTTTGCCCGTGGATATGGCATTTTTAAGAGTCTGGGTTATATAGTCCTGGCCTATAAGGTCGTCAAAAGTTTTGGGTCTCCATTTTCTCGCCAGAACTACGTAGGACATTTATCACCTTAAAACCGGTTAGCCAGGTAACCGCAACGCTCATGAGGATTTGCTACCGTTGCTCCCTTCCAGGCCTGGCGGATTTCACAATCTCATGCCGTACGGGCCTGACTAGCCGGAAATTTGTTTCAAACATGACTTCAATAAATATTATACAATATGCTTTATTATACTCTACCATAACCCTTAATATCCTCGGTATTTATGGCGGAGAGGGAGGG
>CBDUCG010000087.1:0-8493 GCA_965365595.1 uncultured bacterium | reverse complement strand
GAGCTTTTGCCATTTCAATTTTCTACATGTTGGGAATAATGGCCGCATTAATATTGGATGTGACTTTTAATCAAGGCGTCAATTCCGCAACAGCTATGTATTTACATTGAGCATGAAGGCCAGCATTTCAAGTAAACATGAAATTACCTGCAATTATGGCTATTCTTTTCATATCCATACTTTTCACTCCTAAAACCTCTGTTTTTGCAGAATTATGCTTTTTCGGATACTAGGCGAACTCGGTCGGTTTCATAAATGAAATATATGATGATTATGGTTTGACGTCAAATATTGGAGTTATTTTTGGAAAAGATTATAAACAGATCAAACTGGCGGCTCTGGCATTAAATAATAAGGGTGCAAAGGCTGTAATATTGATAATTGATTTGATATTTGAAACGGTTAAAGTAGCGGATGTCTATAATAGTAAATATGGAAACGATGTCAAGTCTCCTGAGGAACTTGGATTAAAGATATTTGAGGATTGGCAGATGCGACTCTCTGATTTTTTAAATGCAGAAAAAATAGTATCTGAATTCGGGGAATGTTTTAATGTTAGCTATTGACGATGAGGTGAATAATGTTTGTGTGCCAAGTTCAGATATTGATGCCATCACAAAATTTGTCAAAGTTTCAGGAATAACAATACCAATTGCAGAAACTTACGACTTAAGCATTATGGGGGAGGTTGGCTCAGCCAAGCACCTTTCTGAAGTTCTTCCAGAGAACATTGATATAGTTGCTGTATTTGAATATGGGATATTGGATCCGGGAGATCCTCAAAAGCCGCTTAACGCACCAAAGATTGGAATGAAAGATGGAAAGCTTTTAAGACTAAATTAGGCTCCCGTAAGGTGGTTCTTGTTTTAAATGCATTCTGCAATAAGCTTCATGTTCAATTGGGCTGGACTCATGCCTACACTCCGGAATATGTTAAACCATTTACAGTTTCATCTTATAGATGGAGAGACTAAGCTATATCTGAGCCAAGTGTAGTTGTTATTCTTGGATTCATTTGGGGTAGATGGAACTATCCAGTATGGTTTGGTACAAGAGATATGTACAAGGTTGTGCACAAGTCTCACCAGAATATCATTAACGCTATTAATTGTGATTTAAATTCTAAATTAGTATCCAAATAAATACAGCTGAATCTATTACAACAGTTTTTTTAGATCCCCCAGAGGTTCCTCAAGGGTTCGTATAGACTGGGCCCAGAATTCAGGTGACTCAAGGTCTTCACCAATGCTTTTACGTGCAACATTCTCGGCGGTATCAGATCCGGTTAATCGGAGAAATTTCTCATATTTGGGTAAAAAGTCTTTTCCCTCTTGCTTAAAAATTGCAAAAAGTCCTCGGCTCAATAAGTATCCAAATGTATAGGGAAAATTGTAAAAGGTTACGCCTGTTATATAGAAATGGAGTTTTGAAGCCCAAAAGTATGGGTCCTCTCCGTCTTCTTCAAGTATGTCTCCGAATATCTTTTGCTGCGTCATTGTCATTAGTTCTTTTAGCCTGCTTACACTTACCTCACCTTTTTGTCTCTCTTCATAAAATGCTTTTTCGAATTCAAAACGGACCGGTATATCCATTAGATAGATTGCTCCGTGGTTTATTTCTGTATCCAGCATTAGTGTTTTCTCTTCATTGCTTATGGTGTTGTTTTGCATTATACCTTCTGTAAGAATCATCTCTCCAAAAGTTGACGCGGTTTCAGCAAGAGTCATGGGGTAAAAATGGGAATATGGCCTAATATCCCTCATCACATAACTGTGAAATGCATGGCCCGCTTCGTGCGCAAGAGTCAACACGTCTCCTATCGTTTCGTTATAAGTCATAAAAATTCTCGATTCTTTTGTCAACAGCGATCCGGTACAAAATCCACCCGGACGTTTTCCTTCTCGGGGTGACCAGTCGACCCATTTTTTCTCAAAAGCATTTGATGCGAATTTGCCCAATTCCGGATATGAACCTGAGAACGAGTTTTTAACTAAGTTCTGCGCCTCATCCCAATCCAGTTTCTTTTTAAATTCAAGATCCATCGGAGCACCAAGGTCATACCAGGCGATTTTGTCACGGTTCATGGTTCTGGCTTTAAGTCGGAGAATATTCTTGGGTACCTCAATTTCCGAATATATGGCTTCTAACATAGCATCAAGAGTTTTCTTGGTTATAGATGCTTGGAATAATGCAACATCAAGGAAATGGTCGATGCCTCTGTGTTTATTTAAAGTCAGTCTTGTTCCCGCAATAGAGTTTAAAGCCGCCGCCGTTACATCTTCTATTTTTTCCCATGCCTTGTTTCCACCTTCAAAAGCGGCTTTTCTTGTGTCCCGGTCCGGTTTTTCCATTAACGATCTTCTTTGAGACATTGGTAGACGTGCCTTAGTTCCGTTTGGATATTCCATATCAAATTCAAGCTTGCTGGATACTGTATTGTAAAGCCTGCCCCAGGCACCGATTCCATCCTATCCAAGATCAGCGGCAAGAACCTCATTGTCCTGATCCATCCTTTTCTGCGATTCCTCCCTCAACCTCATCAGGTAGTAAGAAGCGCTTCGGAGAGCCGGTTTTTCGCTGAATGAATTAAATACCTCATCATTAGCATCTTTGACAGAGTTAAGCAGTTCGGAGGATAGTTTTGCAAACTCAGCTCCGAGCACGGACATTTCCGCCTCTTCCCTGAGATGATCTTCGTTCATGCTATCCGCGGATGCCACACATCCGATGTATGATCTGAGGTGTGAATATCTTGTGGTTAAATCTTCAGAATCAAGGAAAACTTGCTCCCATTCCTGTTGATTATCGTTGTCGAGAGGTGATAGTTTCCCCGCTCTTTCCTTAATTGATTTAATATCATCTTTTAGCTGCTGTTTGAATTGTATCATTTCGGGACCGTTGAATTCCGGGAAATAACTTGTAAGGTCCCAATCCATAGTGTTAGTGGTTTTTTTAGACATTCTTTCTCCTGGTTCAATTAAATTTGATCTATAAAAGTAACATAGTATCTACAAGTTTGTAGTTATGAGTTTTTAATGTTTAATGATATGTTGAAGTTGTCACTATATGCCAACGGAGAGAGTACATTGAAAATATTTATTAAAAACTTTTTCAGATACGAAACAATATATAGGGCTATAAAGGTTGCTATAATTGTCGGTCCTATTCTTATAATTATTAACCATCATGATTCATTTTTGCACCTTGAGCTGTCTAACCATTTATATATTAAGATTGCTCTCACATTTTTAGTCCCTTTTTGCGTTTCAGCCTATTCCTCAGCACGGGCCTACAGCGCTGATCAGTTAAGAGAAAGTGATGTGCAAAATGAATAATGATAAGAATTATTAGTCCTGGGTCTGCTGCTCGTTTAAGTGCCAATCGTAACTAAGATATCCGATTTTGAGCTTATTGTTCATTAAATACTCTTTGGTGATTTCTGATTCTATATAGTTGGTTACGAAATCAAGCACTGCGTTTTCTTTGAGACTGTAATTCTTAAAGAGCTTCTCGCTCCCGTATTTCGGAATAAAATCATCTCCGAACCATTTAAATATTTTAGATAATTTTACTCTTCCGCTTTTCTGCTTTATATATACGCCTTTGTCCGGATTGTTTACAAAATTTGAAGACGCTTCGGACAACTGTACCTCGAGTTTATCTGCAGTGTATGCTTCACTGCTTAAATCTGGACATGAAATAGAAGCGCAGTTTATAGCCATATGGATTCTAGGCTCATTAAATTTCTTTCTAAGTATTTGATGCTCAATCTCGTCCAGAGTCACCATCCTGCTGACAGCTCTGAACTTAAGCTTGGTCCAGACGCCTTTTATTTGTAATATGCTGTTAGAAGGGGCATAAAATATTCCCACAAGAGAAAAGCTCCTTTTTATAGGGAAGTGGTCTATTATTGCTTTGATAGTAAATGCATTGTAGGCGTTGATCCAATAAGCTAGGCGCTGTTCCTCTGTCCAGCTCTGATAATCATCTTCATTTACTGCACCGATGCTTTTAAGAAACTGCTCAAACGCCGCTCTGCTTTTAATAAAACCCTGATAATCGACTTTTGCATTTTGCAGGTATTTATTGAGTAGAGAATTATATGCGGAATATGTGTGATCAAATTTGTCTGATTTCATTTCTTCGGCACTGTATGAAATAATTGTTAAAGAATTATCGGATGGTTGTAAAAAAAATGCTGCCAAGGTAACTAGAATTATTACGACTAAAAAAATTTGATTTGAAAGCAGCTTCATTTTTATCAATACCTTTTCAGTGCACTATGTTTATTATAGAGATACGTAATATATGATGTTATGGTTTTCGAAAAGTTTCCAATGGCATATTATTAAAAGGCTTTATCAAGCCTTCTAATTTGGTCTTTTGTAATGCTCCAGCCGGAAGCGCCGCAATTCTCTATGGTTCGCTCCAAGCTGTTTGATTTGGGAATTGCAACCACGTTCTCTTTTGAAGTACACCAGTTAAGTGCAACTTGCCCCATAGTTTTTCCGGCCTCTTCTGAAATTTCTTCTAATATTTTCATCTGGCCGCTTTTTAAAATTTGTCCCGTTTTTGTCAGATTCCCGTCGTCAAGAGGGGTGTAAGCTAGAATAGTAATGTTGTTGTCAATACAGTAGGGGAGCATGTCTCTTTCAATATTTCTGTCATTCAGGTTATATCTCACCTGGTTGGAAACAATGGGGTAATTGTGGAGGTAAGATTGGGCTTCTTCCACTTCGTCAACGTCAAAGTTGCTGACTCCGATGAATCTTACAAGCCCTCTGTCCACAAGCTCCGCCATTGCTTTCATTGTTTCTCTTATTGGATATGAATAGTTGGGCCAATGTATCTGATAGAGGTCAATATAATCAGTTCCTAGTTTGTAAAGACTTTCCTCTGCTGATTGAAGGACATCGTCATGAGCAAGATGTCTGCCGGAAACTTTTGTTGCAATAAAGACCTTGTCTCTGATGCCTTTAACGGCTTCTCCTACCACGTCTTCCGTATAATAGCCTTCGGCAGTGTCAATCAATGTTGCTCCAAGCTCAATCCCTGCCCTAAGAGTTTCAGCAGTTCCACGGTACCGCCATGTTCCAAGGCCAATTTCCGAAATAAAGACCCCTGTATTTCCAAGTTCTTTCTGCTCTATCATGGCTATCAATGATTACCAGAATTTTGTAAGTCGAATAATTAAATCCCTTGTATATATTGACATAATTCGATTATTATTACTATTCTAAAACTAAATTGGAGGGAACCATGAAACTTATAACCCAATTTATAGCGCTAATATTGCTTGCATTATTTATAGCTCCGGCAGGATTTGCCGAGGACGTAGAGGGTAGTAAGGACTACCCTATGGTCTCCAGATATGAAGGGTCATCAATTGTAGATTACGATTTTAGAGAGTTTGATTCGTATGAAATATTACTTGGTAAGGTCAAGCGTGTTCCTGAAAATCCTTCTGATAGGATAGCGGAATCAAGTGAAAATCTCGAAGGAAAGGTTACAAAGATCTCATATTATCTGCCAGAGGACCGCTCTACTCTTGAAGTATTCAGGAATTACGAAGATGCGCTAAAAGCGGCCGGGTTTCAGATTCTATTTACATGCGCTAATAACGATTGCGGCGGCAGGGATTTTAATCACAAGGTAGTTGAATATAAAAGCGGCTTTGGCGATAACTACTCAGATCAGAGGTTTCTTGCAGCCAAGCTCACAAGGGATGAGGGGGATGTGTATGTGTCTCTCTATACCGTGAAAAATACAAGCGGCGGCGGTCCTGACAGAAACCATATCTATACAGAGGTTGATGTAATAGAAGTTGCTCCCATGCAGGAGGCTCTGGTGATGGTTGACGCAGGCGCAATGGCCGAGGAGATATTTGGGACTGGGAGCATTTCTATTTACGGAATTCTGTTTGATTTCGATAAAGCTGATATAAAGCCCGAATCTGCTGCTACAATAAAAGAAATTGTGACACTTCTTATCAATAACCCTGATCTCAAGTTGTTTATAGTTGGGCACACTGATAATAAGGGCAGTCTGGATTACAATACAAATCTATCTCAGAAAAGGGCAGAAGCAGTAGTTGCAGTTTTAGTGTCAGAGCACGGCATAGAAACTTCAAGAATAACACCTAAGGGGCTTGCCTTCCTTGCTCCGGTTGCTTCAAACAGCACGGAAGAGGGAAGGGCTAAAAATAGAAGGGTAGAGTTGGTAGAGTATTAAAATTCCTATGAGCTATCAAATAAAATTTACTAGACAAGATATATATTTTTTAGATCCCTAAGAATATACTGAGTTCTATGAAATCTTAGAAGAATCAAATTATATTATGAGAAGGTTTAGTGGGATTCTTTTAAGACTGAAAAATACAAAAATTCCCAAATCTTTTGATGCTCCCTTTCAACAAAAAATACTGAAGTCATCTATTATATATTTATATATTGTATTTCATATCAGCATTATGTAATCAGCATTTACATCTGCAATCCCTTTAATCCATCTTGATTCACTAACCCACCAATGATACATTTTACACATATACAGGAACATGAGGGTGATTGTTATTTCTTCTAACCATCGTCTAACAAAAGGTATAAATTTGCTATGAATCAGCCACTGTATAATAAGCTACACAAAATTAATAATTATGTAATAACAGTTATTTTTAGATTCTAGTTGCGACGGGGTGTAGCTCAGATTGGCTAGAGCGTTGCGTTCGGGACGCAGAGGCCGCCGGTTCAAGTCCGGCCACCCCGACCATCAGTGATATTCATAATTGCATAGTTAGAAGCTGTTTTAACTTATCCTAAGGGGTTTCTCATAAACTTTAATTGAGCAAAAAAAAGGGAGCCGAAGCTCCCTTTTTTCGTTTGCAAACTTATTTTCTTACTCAGCTGCGCCGTCTTCCATTTCGCCGCCAGGCATTTCGCCTTCTGTGCTTTCAACATCGGAACCAGAACCATCTGTGTTGCCTTCAGCTGCATCTTCCATTTCGCCGCCAGGCATTTCGCCTTCAGGTGCTGATTCAGCTTCGTGCTCCTCAGCAAAAGCTGATTGTGTACCAACTAGTGAAGCTCCTCCGAAGGAAACTCCCATAACCAACATTAAAGCAAAAATAAATGTTACTACTCGCATATTCTAAAACCTCCTTCTTGTGATTTGCTAATTGCGTTTAGGCAATCAGCATAAAGTTATTTAAACTTATTATTGCAATAATCATACCATAAAACCAGCTTATTCTTAATTATTAATCATTACAATTGCTTATGTCTTTTATCACTCTTGAATCACTTAATTCGCTACACTTTTGTGTAATATTGCACAGATATTACTGTGTAAATTTGCACAGTATAATTCAATCTTCCTCATATATATTTTTTATATTTGAGTTAGACAATTATTTTTAACAAAAGTTTCTCAAAGTTTTTCTCATCTTTGAAACAGACAGCTTTCTTAAGGCTTTTTTCTCTATCTGTCTGATCCTTTCCCTGGTGAGCCTGAACTTTTTTCCTATATCATCTAAAGTAACCGTATCTTCTCTGTCAATTCCAAAACGCATTCTCAGCACTTCTTCTTCCTTTTCGGATAGTAGAGATAATGAGTTTCTGATGCTTTGTTTGAGTTCTTTATCTACAATTAAAGAATCCGGAGATTCAGAATCTTCATTATGTATAAAGTCATATAAAGTTCTCTTTTCGCCATCAATCGGGGAATCAAGACTGACAGAGTCATTTGTAATCTTCATTATTCTTTTAACGTACTTAACGGAAACCCCTGAGTGTTCGGCAATTTCCTTTGCAGATGGGTTTTCTCCCTTTTCTTTGATAAGGATCGCCCTGGTTCTGTAGACACGGCTGGTAACTTCAAGCAAATACACCGGGACTCTCACAACTCCTTTATGAACAAGAATCGCTCTTGTTATGGACTGATAAATCCACCACGAGGCATATGTAGAGAATCTGTAGCCTTTTGTATAATCGAACCTTTCAATTGCTCTCATAAGTCCGATGTTGCCTTCCTGTATAAGATCAAGGAAGGGCAAACCCTGATTCAAATATCTCTTTGCGATACTGATAACAAGTCTCAGATTTGCGTTTGCAAATCTTTTTTTTAATTCCTTGGCTTTTTCAGTATATGCTTTGTAAGAAGCGTTTAATCTTTGAATGTCTCTTTTTCTTTCAGGGTTTTTGTTTCCAGATTGTTTTGATTCTTCGCCAATTTTATTTAACAGTGATTTTATTTGTGCAGATTTTACTTCGCATCTTTTTATTTTAGCCGGAATCTCGATTTCTTCTCTTATCTTCAGAAGGGGTTCGCCGGAAATGTCCTTAAAGTAATTATTTAATAATCTGTATTGATTATCCTGGATTTTGTGGCTCTTATTGCTAAGTTTTGCAAGATCCTCGGTCTTTTCTTCTTCTGAAGCTTGTTCGTTGAATTCGAATTGAGCTCTATGCTCAATATCAAATTGTTCTCCAAAATTGC
>CBDUCG010000086.1:0-8701 GCA_965365595.1 uncultured bacterium | reverse complement strand
TTAAGCGGATACATTTTGTGGGGATTGGGGGAATAGGAATGAGCGGCATTGCCGAAGTGCTGCTTAATATGGGATATGAGATTAGCGGCTCCGACATCGGGCAATCTTCCACAGTCAAAAGACTTAAAGATCTGGGTGCAATTATAGATATAGGACACAGCGCTGAGAATGTAGAAGGAGCCGGAGTTGTAGTCACTTCATCAGCAATCAGACCGGACAACCCTGAAGTTCAAAAAGCTCTAGAGTTGAACATTCCTGTTATTCCGAGGGCAGAGATGCTGGCAGAGCTAATGAGGCTCCGCTACGGCATTGCCGTTGCAGGGAGCCATGGGAAAACAACTACAACTTCGATGGTAGCCGCAGTGCTCTCACACGGAAATCTTGATCCGACAATTGTCGTAGGCGGTAAAGTTACTGCCATGGGCACAAATGCGCGTCTTGGAAGAGGAAGCTTTATGGTTGTTGAGGCCGATGAGAGCGACGGTTCTTTCCTGAGACTGTCTCCTGTGATTTCTGTTCTGACAAATATTGATGAAGAGCATATGGATCACTACAAAGACATGAATGAGCTTGAGGAAGCGTTTTCAACTTTTATTAACAAGATCCCTTTTTACGGCCTTTCGGTTCTGTGCTTAGACTGTCCGAGGACAAAAGAGCTTTCCAAAAAATTTAAAAAAAGATTTATAACTTACGGTTTCGATAAAGAGGCCGAGTTGAGGGCTGAAGAGGTTGTGATTTCGGGTTTCAAAACGAAGTTCAAAGTTTTCTTAAACAACAGAAATCTTGGCTCAGTTACGCTGAATGTCCCGGGCCGTCATAACGCTCTAAACGCTCTTGCCGCTATAGTTGTTGGGATGGAGCTTGGAATGAGCTTTGAGGCCGTATGTAGGGGACTCTCTGAATTTACTGGTATAGACCGTCGACTCCAGATAAAGGGAGAGGGCAGAGGGGTTAAAGTCATCGACGATTACGCACACCATCCAAAGGAAATTGAAGTTACACTGGATGCAGTTAAAGAGTTGCACTCAGGAAGAGTTGTAGTTGTATTTCAGCCCCATAGATACAGCAGGACCAAACTGCTATTTGACGGGTTCACTGAGGTGCTCAGCAAAGCAGATATGCTCTTTATAATGGATATATATGCTGCTAGCGAAGATCCGATTGAAGGCGTATCGTCGGAGATACTCTGCCGGTCCATTTTGGATAAAGGCATAACAAATGTAAGGTATCTAAACGGAGATGATATGCTCTCGGTTGTGCTTTCGGAATTAAAGGAAGGTGACATCTTGCTCACGCTCGGAGCGGGTAACGTGTGGGCGTTCGGAGAAAGAATTGTTGAGGAGATCAGGTGAAGGATTTGATTTCTAAAATTGAAAATATCGGCTGCAAAACAAGCACTAATTATCCGATGAAAAAATATACGTGGCTCAGGGTTGGAGGTGAGGCTGATTTGGTTGTCGAACCTGGAAATCATGAAGAATTCATAGAACTTCTTAATTTGCTCTCTTCTACCAATGTTCCTTGGGTTGTATTGGGAGAGGGTTCAAACACTATAGTCTATGACAAAGGAATTACAGGCGTTGTAATTTCAACTAAGAAGCTTAAAAAAATAGAGATAATAGATGGAACTAATGTGCTTGCGGAAGCGGGTGCCATACTCGGCACTATTTTGAACAAAACTATTAAAGCCGGACTAACCGGGTTTGAGTTTGCCGCCGGAATTCCGGGCACAGTAGGCGGCGGGATATTTATGAATGCCGGAGCTAACAATGGAGAAATAAAGGATGTGGTGGATACGGTTTGGATTTGGCTCGACAGCAAAGAAATATCCATTCCAAGGAATGAAATAAATTTTGAGTATCGCAATAGCAACCTTCCCAAAGGAAGCGTGGTTACCAAGGCCCTCTTCAAATTGGATAAGGGGGACACGGCAGAAAGTGAGCGTAATGTCAAACAGTATATGGCAAAAAGAAATTCGACCCAGCCTATCAAAATGTCTAACACAGGATCGATTTTCAAGAATCCACCCGATATAGCCGCAGGTCAGCTCATAGAAGAGTTAGGTTTAAAGGGCTATAGAATCGGAGGAGCTATGTTTTCCAACTTGCATGCCAACTTTATTGTCAATTCCGGAAACGCTAAAGCAAGCGATGTGTTAGAGTTGATTGAAAGGGCAAAAAAAGAAGCTCTGGAAAGAAGAGGGATCAAACTTGAAACTGAAGTAAGAGTTATAGGAAGTCAAGAAAAGTGAATGAAGAAAATTTAGAAGAGAGCAAGACTTCATATATTAAGTATGTAAAGATCTTCGGCCTGCTTCTGGTACTCGCTATACTTGGAACGTCTGCATACATTACTCTTCATCTTGGAATATTCACTGTCCAAGAAATTAATATAACAGGAAATACAAAGATAAAGCACAAGGAAATACTAAAAAGATCCGGCTTGAGAGAGGGAGAAAGCAGCATATTTTTCTTTGAAGATTCGGTTGAGGATAATATCTCTAAAAATCCCTGGGTAAAAGGTGTTTCCGTAACAAAAGAGTTCCCGAAAAAGGTTAATATAGATATAGATGAGGAAGAATTATATTGTCTGATTCTGACTGAAGACGGGAAAATATATTACATAAACAAAGGAGGCAAACGCCTTGGTCCGGCAAATTTTAGCACGGGTCTTGATTTTCCTGTACTAATAGGCGAAGGTATAAATAATCCAGATTTGGTTAAAGAAGCAATACAGTTGTTGGAGTTGTCTTCAGAAAGTAAAGTCCTTAACTGGAGCCAAATTTCTGAAGTTCATCTTGATTCAATATACGGTATAAATTTATTTACAGTAGATCAAAAACGTATCGAATTTGATACTACAAATATTGTCAATAAGTGGCGGAGGGTAGAAAAAATTATTACTCATGCCGAGGTAATGGGCATTGAGGAGAAATATATAAATATCAGTTCTGGAAATATGGGTGTTGTGAATTTTGATTTACCTGTTGTAAGAACAGGTTCCGATGAAGATGGGTAAAGAGCAAAACTTGATTATAGGGTTGGATATAGGCACAACAAAAATATGTGCCATGGTTGGAGAGTTCAATCCCCAAACTGAAGAAGTTGAAATTATAGGTGTAGGTACATATCCCTCCTTCGGTCTAAAAAGAGGGGTTGTAGTCAATATTGAGAATACCATACAGTCCGTGAAAAATGCTGTTGAAGAAGCCGAGCATATGGCGGGTTGTGAAATTAGAACCGTCTTTGTCGGAATCGCAGGTGGCCATATTAAAGGTATCAGCGGACACGGAATGATCACCATAAGAGAGCGCGAAGTAGCGAGACGTGATTTAGACAGAGTAATTGAATCGGCAAACGCAGTTTTGATTCCTGCTGATAGAGAAATAATACATGTTATACCCCAGGAATATATTGTAGACGGTCAGTCCGGAATTAAAGATCCTGTTGGAATTTACGGCATAAAGCTGGAAACAAAAGTACATATAGTAACGGGTCAGGTAACAGCTGCGCAAAACCTTGTTAAATGTATCCACGGCGCGGGAATGGACGTAGCAGATGTAGTTTTGGAGCAGCTCGCTTCAAGCGAGGCCGTTTTGACCGAAGATGAAAAAGAAATAGGAGTTGTTTTAATAGACTGCGGCGGCGGTACTACGGATATTGCAATTTTTGTCGGGGGGAGCATCAGGTATACGGAAAATGTTACCCTGGGGGGGGATAATATTGATAGAGATATAGCTTTAGGTCTATCTACTCCTCTTGCCGAGGCAAGAAAAATTAAAGAAAAGCACGGAACCGCTCTTGCAGAGCTTGTTTCCCCTGAAGAAGAGATTGAAGTCCCGAGCGTTGGGGGCAAACATTTTAGAAAAGTATCAAGAAAAGATCTCGCTATGGTTATAGAGCCCAGGATGGAAGAGATATTTTCTTTGGCAAAAAGTGAAATAAGTAAGTCAGGTTATGAAGAATTGGTCCCTGGAGGAGTTGTTATAACTGGGGGTAGTGTTATTATGAATGGTACGGTTGAGCTTGCCGAGCGTGTGCTTGAAATGCCTGTAAGAATGGGCATTCCAACTGCTGTGGGCGGCTTAACTGATATAATTGCCAACCCGGTTTATTCCACCGGAGTTGGTCTGGTTCTTTACGGAGCGGGTTACACAGGCGATAAAAAACTTCGCATTCGTGATGAAAATGTCTTCAAAAAAGTATTTGATAGCATGAAAAACTGGTTTCAAGAGTTTTTTTAGGTTACAATGGATTAATATACACCGCAGGAGGGTGATAGGTTATGGCCAAGTTTGAACTAGAAGACACAAGCGTGGAACAAAGAGCAAAAATTAAAGTTGTTGGAGCAGGCGGAGCCGGTGGAAATGCTGTGAACGCAATGATTGAAAGAGGTCTGGACGGAGTCGAGTTTATAGTTGCAAACACAGACGCTCAGGATCTCAGAAAGTCTCTAGCTGCTACAAAACTTCAGATAGGCACAAGGACTACAAAAGGTCTTGGTTCCGGTGGCAATCCCAACCTTGGAAAGGAAGCCGCGATAGAAGATCAAGCCAAAATTGCCGAAGCTCTTGAAGGCGCTGACATGGTATTTATAACCGCGGGCATGGGCGGAGGAACCGGCACCGGCGCTTCCCCGATTATTGCTCAGGCAGCAAGAGAGATAGGGGCGTTGACAATTGGTGTAGTAACCAAGCCGTTTGGGTTTGAGGGGCCAAAAAGAAATAAACAGGCAATTGAAGGTATCGGCAATATGGATGGAGAAGTTGATACCCTGATTGTAATCCCGAATGACAGACTTGCCCAGGTGCATAAGGTGAGTATTCTGGACGCATTCAAAAAAGCTGATGAAGTTCTTCACCAAGCTGTAAGAGGCATTTCCGACATTATCACTGGTACAGGCTATATCAATGTGGATTTCGCCGACGTTAAGAGCATCATGGGTGAGAACGGCGGTAAAGCGCTAATGGGTGCAGGTTATGCAGAAGGCGCTAACCGCGCAATTGAAGCTGCAGAGGCTGCAATTACAAGCCCACTTCTTGAGGATATTTCCATTGACGGTGCTACCGGAATATTGCTTAACGTAACCGCGTCGCCTGATTTCGGTATAGAAGAGCTTGATGAAGCCTGCAATTATATTAAAGAGAGAGCGCACCAGGATGTGAATCTGATTTTTGGTCTGGTATTCAATCACGATTTCAAGGAAGCTGTTCAGCTTACTGTGATTGCAACGGGCATTAATTCCGCAAAGGCTGAAAAACTCCAGCCGGTCGTTACACAGCTTCCGTCGGAAGTTGGAGAGGATGAATTTGAGATACCCGCATTCATCAGAAGACGCGGAGTTAAGGAAGGCCAGTAGAGTGCTAACCGTTTATTAGACTTTTTTTAGATTAAAAAAATACAAAGCACAACTGTATACTTATACATGAAGAATTTGAATGGTCGGACTACGCCCGGCTTGTTACCTATAGGCGGGTTGAGTTATTTTGGCACGCTGTGCATGGGGTTTGTCCTCAAAGCCCAGTTTTAACCTAGGGGCGTCTATCCATAAACTCTCTATATTATAAAACTCTCTGAGCGGTTCATAGAAGACGTGCGCTACGACATCTGCTGAATCTACAAGGACCCACTTCCCTTCTCTATAGCCTTCTATACCAAGCACTTTTTCCCCGGATTCTTTAAGCTTTTGTTCTATATTATCGACTATGGTTTTCACGCCTCGGTCTGAATTGGCGCTGCATATCAGGAAATAATCGGTAACGTCACTTGTGGATTTGACTTCAAGTAATATTGGATTAACAGCCTGTTTTTCCCAGGCTGCATGGGCAATTGATATAGCTTTCTGTTTAGAGTCTATTTTGGTGCCTCCTGAGTGTATAATTTTTTTGATTTTATGTAGCTTTCAACTTTATTAGGGACAAGGTATTTGATGGATTTGTTTGATTCAACGAATTTTCTTATATCAGTGGACGAAATTTCGATACCCTTGATTTCTATAAACACTATTTCTTTATCTTTATTGGAATAAGAAATCACGTTTTCGATACTATTATAATATCGAAATTCGTCTTTGAGCGCAAGTGGTACCTTACAGGAATCAAGCTCCGAAAACCCAGGTCTGGTTATTACAGCGAAATTGCCGAGCTCAAACAAGGTTAAATATTCTTTCCAGGTTTCAATATCGTTAAATTGCTCATTTCCCAGGATGAAATACAGCTCAACATCACTCACCGTCTCAATGAAATGCTCAAGAGTGTGAATAGTGTATGAGGGAGTATCTCTTTTTAGCTCAAATTCGGATACGTCAAAATATGGATTTCCTTCAATGGCATGACGTATCATCTGTAGCCGTTTTTGTGCATCAGTAATCCGGGATACTGTTTTATGAGGGGGTACTCCGGAAGGTATAAAATAAACTTTATCAAGCTCAAGAATTTCCTTTATTTCCTCTGCGGCTCTAAGATGTCCAAAATGAATAGGATCAAACGTGCCGCCGAAAAGGCCAATCTTTTTTTGTCCTTTAGTATTCATTAGATATAGAGAATATTAACATGCCAGGGATTGATAACTAACGAGCTAGAGGTAGCCCTCTACCATAACTTCATCTTTTATTTTAGTTACCTTCATATTTTTTATTGAAAGAGATTTTTTGATCGTTGGAATTCCAAGCTTCCCTATCATGCTAATTCCTTCAGAGCCTACAATCCTGGGGGAATAAAAGAAAACTACTTTATCAACAATTCCGCTTTTAAGCGCTGACGCAGCGACTTTACTGCCCCCTTCAATTAGTACATTCATAATCTCGAGTTTTCCCAGTTTTCTGACAAGCTCTTTTAGATTGAGCAGACTGTTCTTATCTTCTTTAATATGTAGTACTGTAGCTCCAACATCCTCTAATTGCTTGATTATTTTTGTTTTTTTTGTGTTTGATGTAGCAATTATCACATGTTCATGAATTTTCAATAAATTTGAATCTAAGGGGGTTCTCAGGTTACGGTCCAGTATAATTGGTACAGTATCAGATGTTTTTCTTGCCAGCCTGACGTTTAAGCTTGGGTTGTCTTTTAATACGGTTTCTATTCCAACCAGAATTCCATCCACTTGATTTCTTAAACGGTGGGCGTATTTCCTCTGATTTACACTACCTATCCATTTAGAGTCACCTGTGTGCGCGGCAATTTTCCCGTCCAATGTTGCAGCAAGTTTTAATGTTACAAATGGTCTTTTGATGGTTATGTATTTTGTAAAGGCTTCGTTTAGTTCCTTAGCTTTTTCTTCAAGAAGGCCGACTTCTACCATAATCCCATTTTTCCTGAGCATTTTAACCCCGTTCCCCGACACCTTGGGATTGGGGTCAAGCATGGCTACATAGACCCTGGATATTTTCTTTTCTATTATTGCTTTTACACAAGGGGGGGTTCTTTTCTTCTCATGGCAGCAGGGTTCAAGCGTTACGTAGAGAGTCGCGCCTTTAGTAGTATTTTTCTTTTTTGCGGCATCTGAAAAAGCTTCAATCTCGGCATGGGGTAGCCCCGCTTTTTTGTGATAACCCCGCCCTATAATTTTGTGTTTTTTTACTATAACGGCTCCGACAAGCGGGTTTGGGCTGGTCATGCCCTCAGCTTTTTTGGCAAGCTTAAGAGCAAGGGACATATATTTGGCGTTAGTATCCATTACCCTTAATGAACTGTTTCGTCTCCTGAATAAAATAGAGCTTCAACAAATTCTTCGGCATTAAACTCCCTTAAATCGCTCAGGCTCTCGCCGATTCCTATGTACTTAACCGGAATATTAAGCTCGTCGGCTATGGCAATTATCACTCCGCCCTTTGCGGTTCCATCCAGCTTTGTTAGCACAATTCCTGTTATGCCAATTGCCTCGTTAAACTGTTTGGCCTGCTGTACCGCGTTTTGACCGGTAGTGGCGTCTAACACAAGGAGAGTTTCATGAGGGGCGCCTTCCAGCTCTCGCCCGACTATTCGCTTCATTTTTGTGAGCTCGTCCATTAAATTGCCTTTTGTGTGGAGTCTGCCCGCGGTATCAATGATCAATATGTCTGTTCCTCTTGCCTGAGCTGCCTTAACCGCGTCAAAGGCGACTGAAGAAGGATCTCCCCCGCTCTGTCCCTTAAGAAAGTCGGTCCCGACTCTTTTAGACCAGACTTCAAGCTGCTCCACTGCGGCCGCTCTGAAAGTATCTCCCGCCGCAACCATTACTTTTTTATCATCTGTTTTGAGCCTGCTGGCAAGTTTTCCGATAGAGGTTGTTTTCCCAACTCCGTTTACTCCCGCGACCATTATGACAAAAGGACTTGAGTCAGGGGTTATCGGAGCCCCCTCGGCGCTTTTTAGGATTTCCAGTATCTCTTCCTTAAGTGTGGATGTTATACTCTCGGGGCTGGTCAATGACTGTTTAGTAAGTTTGGTTTCGATGTGCTCTCTCAGCTTCATTGTTGTGTTGACGCCAAGGTCGGCCATGATGAGGGTTTCTTCAAATTCATCCCATAGGTCGGCGTCAATTTCTTTTTTAGAAACTATTCCACCCAGACCTCCAAGAAGGCCTGCCTGTGTTTTGGACAGCCCTCTACGTAGCCTGGCAAAAAGCCCCTCTTTTGTCTCCTCTACCTCTTCTAACGGTTCAATTTCATCTTCAGTTTCTTCAACAATTTCCTCTTCTACTATTTCTTCAGGTACGGGAGCCGG
>CBDUCG010000085.1:0-8805 GCA_965365595.1 uncultured bacterium | reverse complement strand
ATTATATTCTCAATCTGTCCTTCAAATAAAAATTTTGCCTCTACTCCCAGCAAGTATAATATGATCCCAACGCCAAATACCAAGAGGATGATCGTAAAAATCTCGCCATCCGGAGACAAATTATGAACTTCGCCATATCCAACAGTCGTAATAGTTATTACAGTCATAAAGAGAGAATCTCTAAAATTCCATCCCTCTATGACCATATAGCCAATTACTCCAACTGCGTTAATAAAAAAAAGCAGAAAGATAGATAGAAGGAGTTTATTGATGGCATTCTTCATAACATATCTAAACTTGTTTTAGTCCGGCTTAACAGTAATCACAGGGCAGGGCGCTTCCTGTATAACCCGCTCGGCTACGCTTCCAATAAATTCTTCTCTCCTGAATTCTCCGCCACCGTAAGTATTCATGAAAATAAGATCGATATCGTTTTCTGAAGCATATCTTATAATTCCTTGAAAGGCATTCTTTTCCGGCTTCACGACTGTGTTAACTTTTATTCCAAGATTTGCTTCAGCAACTTTCTCAGTAAGATCGTTATAAGAATTTCCTCTCAAGCGTTCTACTACCTCGGGTGGATACTTCTTACTTCCGATCTCAACGATGTTAAGACTAGTGATATTAAGATCAAGAAAACCGGCAAGCCCCGCAGTAAACAATAAATCTTTTGATGTTATATTAAACAGATCCGTAGGTACTAGTATATTTTCTATTTTCAATGGCCCGTCTTTTCTTCTTGCTACCATAACCGGAATAGGTGAGCGTCTTATTACTTTAAGTGCGGTTGCTCCAAGAAGTACTTTTTCTTTAGCACGTCCCTTTCCAATCACAATTAAATCGGCACCGTGTTTTTCGGCGGATTTAATAATTTCTAAATGTGGAACACCTTGAGTGATTAGTGTTTCAAATTTAAGCCCTTTGGAATCAAATCTTTTAGCAACTTGATTTAGCCTGTCGCTTTCCTTATATTCGGTTTCCTTAATCCATTTTGCTATAAGATCGTATTCCTGCTCCGGGAACTGATCTTTCATATCCACTTCAAAATAATCCGGTATCACGTATAAACCGACCGTTTCTGAATTACATCTTTCCGCTATAACTTCCACATAGTCCAGTGCGTCGAGTGAATCTTCCGATCCGTCTGATGCCCATAGTATTTTATTTATCAATTTAATAACCCTCCTGTAATAAAATTACACCATTATTTTAATGTATTAAGAGTACTATTTAAACTGAAACAGACATAAAATATTGAAAATTTGTAGAATTTAATGATTATTTGTTGCTTGGGGTAAAGGAACAGCTTTCGGAACGGCATTTCTGACAGGTTTAAGTGTATACAAGTAAGCAAAAATTGATATCAAATCCTCATCACTTAATTTGGAATAATCCTGCCAGGGCATGGGGGGTTGTATACCCCTTTTTAAGTTTACATGCTGTCCGGACCTCATAATCTCAACAAACACGTTTTCATTCCATTTCCCAATTCCAGTAGCGGGATCGGGTGTCAAGTTAGCGGAAAAACTCATACCCCATTCGCCGGCCCAGACTGTAGAATCCAGTGTCTCAACAAAATCTAACCATTCTTTGGAATTATGATCAAGTGAAGGCATATCGGGTATTTCTAAGTCAGACGGATGACCCGAGAGCTTTCTACTGTTGTCTGGCACCGGACCTTCAGATGACTCAATTGTGGGAGTATGACAATTATTACACCTTCCTTCATTTACTAATTGCATACCTCTCTTTATTTGGGTCTCGTTATAAGATGATGATTCGTCTTCTGCAGAGAGAAAATGATGTTGACTAAAGATCATAATCGTTGTAAATAGCAAAATTTTAATCAATATTCACTCCTTAAATTATCAATACCTAACTATGGTCTATCAATCAATACAGGACACGGTGCAGTACGGATAATTTTTTCAGCTTCACTTCCCAAAAGTAATCGGTTTACCCCTGTTCTGCCGTGTGTATTCATAATTATCATATCGAACTTCATTTTTTTTGCATACCACGAAACTGAATGACCGGGATTAATTCCATATATGATCTCATAATTTATTTTAGTATTAAGTTTTTTGGCTGATTTTTTAAAATTCTGCGTTGTTGTATATGCAATTTTCTTTAATTTTTGATTGGCTTGTATTACAAGTTTTTTAAGAAGCTTGGGTGGGATATCGTAAACTTTCTCATATAACCAGAACACATAAAGAAGAGTTGCGGAAGCACCTAGTTCATTGGCGTATTCAATAGCAGAAGAAACTAATTTAATTTTTATATCTGAAACATCGACAGGAACCAGTACTTTGGATATTTGAGTAATTTTTTTTCTGCCTTTTCCGGATGTCGATAAAACCGGTATTTGTGACTTTTTGATAACTTTAGCGGTATTACTTCCTAAAATTGTTCTCTCTATGAAACCCAAGCCATGTTTTCCCATAACAATTAAATCACATTTTCTATTGTTTGCGGTTGTAATTATCCCATCCGGGACATTTTTCTGAACTATTTTGCAAGAAAAGGGAATACCTTGTTGTTTAAGTTTTGCCGATATGGTTTTAAATCTTTTTTCAAATTTTTTCTGATTTTTTTCCGCTATATCGATCATATATTGCTCGGGAACCGGGTATAAAGAAATTATAGGATAATGTATTTCACTCACGTAAAGAGCAAATATTTCGGCTTTGAATTTCTCGGCAAAAAATACAGCATATCTCAATGAGCTATTTGCTTCTCTAGAACCGTCTGTCGGCCATAATATTCTTTGTAATTTCATTAACAAAACCTCTCTTTATCCTTTAAAGGATTTCTGGTATAACACTATTATTAATAATAGTTACAATCTTTATGCCATTAACTGGCAATGATAATTGTCAACAAATAAGACATATTTTAAGAAAATAATGAATAGAGATCTGTAAGTTGTCCTATAAACAGACAGCTTCAGACAAAATAATTATTAATACCAATTATTAGCCTAACAATAGAGATTCTAATAATAAATGACGGTATATTTGAATTAAGAAGATATAATTTAAATTACGGGAAGAAAATAATGAAAGCAATGATCTTACATAGGACAGTCGATCTTAGTCAAAATAAATCTCCGCTTGAACTTATAGATATAGACAAACCTCTTCCAATAGACAGTGAATTATTGATAAAAGTAAATGTTTGCGGTGTGTGCCATACAGAGCTTGATGAAATAGAAGGAAGAATCCCCCTGGACAGTTTTCCCAGAATATTAGGACATCAGGTTGTCGGAAGAGTCGAGGAGCTTGGTAACTCAACAAAACAGTTTAAAAAGGGAGATATAGTAGGGGTAGCGTGGATATATTTTTCATGCGGGGATTGCCGATACTGCGAGGAAGGAAACGACAATTTATGTGAGCAATTCAAGGCTACTGGCAGAGATGCTGACGGCGGCTATGCGGAGTATATGACCGTCCAAGAGAGCTTTGCGTATAAAATCCCCGAAGTTTTTTCAGACAGTGAAGCGGCCCCCCTTCTTTGTGCCGGTGCAATAGGTTACAGGTCTCTCAGGCTAACCAACTTGAAAGACGGACAGAACCTCGGTCTTACTGGTTTTGGGGCATCCGGACACCTTGTAATCAAACTGGCAAGGTATATGTTTCCCGGTTCAAATATTTATGTTTTCGCTAGGAGTGAAAAAGAAAGAGAATTTGCAAAAGAGCTTGGCGCCCTATGGGCAGGCAACACGGATGATATGGCTCCTCAAAAACTGGATGCAATAATTGACACAACTCCTGTATGGAAACCGGTGGTAGAAGCGCTTAAGAATCTTAATACCGAAGGCAGGCTTGTAATCAATGCCATAAGGAAAGAAGAAGTTGATAAAGAATATTTGATGAACCTAGATTATGGACGTGATTTATGGATGGAAAAAGAAATAAAAAGTGTAGCCAATGTCAGCAGAAAAGACGTATCAGAGTTTTTAAATTTGGCCGCTGAGATTGAAATAAAACCTCAAGTACAGGAATATGCGCTTGAAGATGCCAACCGTGCAATAGTACAATTAAAAGAAGGGGGAATTAAAGGCGCTAAAGTTTTGAGAGTTGCGGATACGTAGAATTTAGGCTGAAATTCTTTGTCCCACACGTGCTACTTTCTTTTCAATCGAAATATCTTGAGTTTGTTTTTCCTGAACTCCTAGTCTTTTTCGTTCCATCTCTTTTTTATAGTATGCGTTCTGATCGTGGTAAATCGCTCCTTCCGGCAACCATTCCCATAGGGGTCCAAGATCTTTCTTCATCATATTTATATAAAATTCAGGAACAACTTCTGTCTCGCCTTCAAAGAAATCTCTGAACTGTCTGTCCTCATCAAGGCGTCTTCTGATTTCTCTATAGAATTTTATTCTGCCAAATCCCTCTGTAGATACCGCGCGGACAAAATTCAGAGCCTTTGGAAATGTGGTCTTCGTTTCCACAAAACGGTTCCAGATCGCTTTCCACGAGAAGGAATGCTCAACAAGGCTGATTATACGGTCATACATCACAGGCCAGGAGCTGTGTTTTGGCCTTACATTCATTGCGTGGTTGTTGTTTAAAAAATGAAACGGAAACGGAAGAACTCTGCCTTCCCCCTGATATTCAAGATTTAACGGCGCTGCCTCACCAAACGAAGTTAATAGAGGAAACGCGGGAAAAGCCGCAGGCGACATATCAACAAACTTCTTTGTAAGCTCAAAAGATTCCGGACCATCGTCACAATCAAGACCAAGCACAAAGTTGGTTTGAATATAAGGCAAATATCTGAGTATCATGTTTACATGCTCGGAAACGACCTCAACTTTTTCCATTCCCTGTTTCTTGCCGGTCTTGGATTTGTTTGCCATATCGTACCAGGACTCAATTCCGGGCAAAATAGCCTTAAACCCGTTAGCCTGAAGGCGTTTTAAATGCGGTTCTGATAAAAGCGACAAACTGCTCTCAGCGATAAAATCTATACTGTTCATTGGCACAGCGTCTTCAATGGTGCTCATGTAATCATCAAATCTTACGCCGAAATTTGGATCATACCAGCTGACAACAGGACGCTTGTATTTTGTTCTGACAAAACGTAGGTCTTCTTTTATAGCCTCAAACTCAAGAGGTTGGTAAGCTACTTCGGCGTCTATACAAAAACTGCAAGAATACGGACAGCCGAGGCTTCCTATCATTGGCACCATTTTTACCCATGGGGCTTTTCTGAGAGCAAGTTCAATATACTTCCAGCGCTCTCTTATGCCGGGCAAATAAGTTGGCTGCTGTGCTGCAGATAAACATCTTCCCAACTCACGACGGGGCGAGCATTCTTCCAGGACTTCTCTAACAGTCTCTTTGCCGGTCAATCCCAATACGTAGTCAAAGTATTTTTGGGCATCCTCAGGATAACATCGTGCGTGAGGCCCTCCCAGAATAGTAACTATTCCTTTGGAGCTGTATAAATTGCTTAAAGCATAAGCTTGTATTGCGGACTGCGTGAAAGCGCTTATAAAGATTATATCCACGTCTTTCGGAGTATCTTCCTTTAAATCTTCGCACCCTGTAAATGAAAATAATTCGACATTATGGCCCATCTCTTCACACCAAACAGCAATAACTTGAGGCATAAGTCCGGCAAGGTTTGCATGCATCATGCGCGCCCAGATGGATTTGTTTGGCGATTTAGTAATGAAATCAATAATTCCTATTCGAAGTTTTCGCATTCTTTCCCCTTGAAGTTGAATCAGCTAGAGTAGTCAATATTTACAAGTCATTGTGAGAGAGAAGCTCCATATGTCTTATCTCGGTTCACTTATAGATTATTATAAAATTCTCCTTAACACATTCAGAATCTATCAAGGATATTGAAGGATTAAGAGGGCATTTAGAAGAATCGAATAAGAAGACTTTAATAAAATATTTATTACTGCTAATAAGTCCTGTTATTATTTGTCTGTATCCAAACCGTATAAAATTTAATAATATTTCTTTTCAAGACTAAACGATAATGACTGTTATTACAATGTTATTGGGAATATTTTGAATTTGGCAAAATAATTATTTTTTTTCGAAAGGGTCGTCCATTTCGGGATGCCAGAGTCTAAAATGATTATTGTGCATCTCTGTATATGACCCTTCATTATAATATTTGTCATAAAAATCCAGATCAAGATGGTGAGCCTGAAACACAAGACGCGCGAACATGGGATCTAAAAAAGCCGGAAAGCGGCCGTAGTTTTCATGTACATAAGAGCAGAAATCTTTAACTATCTCAATGCGCACTTCGCTAGGATGATATTCATCCTCTAGCACGCCCTCTGGATTCTGATAAGGGTAGGGGTTGTCTTCTTCCCAGAAATGTCCCCTCTGTTGTAGAAATTTGTCCACAGCATCTCTCATGTTATCTACATACGGAGGGCATAAGGCCTCAAAAATACCGTCACGTCCTACAGGAACAGGAGGTTTTGAGCTCCTGAGTGTTTTTTCAGGATTTGTGAACCTGAAACCAAGACCTTTATAATCAGGATGCACGCCAAGCGCATAATGAGGGAGAAGACCCGTAAATACCCATCCTCCGAGTCCTAAAGTTTGGAGCGCAAGGTTCATATTCTGGCATATAAATGCCTGTTCAACATTTAAGGTCGTAAGCACTCTCAGTTCAAGGTCAAACAGCGAAAGCTCGACATCTTTCCTTATATAGCCTTTTTCAATCCACTTATCCAAGCCGCATGATCGTCCACCGTTTAGTTCATCTACGATGTTAAACCCGTACTTGGCTCCGAAATAGATAAAAAGCAGGACCATATATTCAATTGTCGTATTTGTGACAGGAACAAAGAACGATGTGCCCGGCTGGTTGCAGTTCCATGCATTAAAGTCAAAAAGCCCGGGCTCTCCTTTTGGAAGATCGGCACGTTTGTCCTCAAGTTTAATCAAATTATTTCGAAACAGTTCAAGAACCTTCTCCAGTTTTTCTTCTTCAGTCTTACCTTGAAAAATGGATGTCTCTCCGGGGCCGGGCATTGCGTCGTGAAGCTTAACCATATATACGCCATCGTCATTGGTATAAAAAAGCTCGGTCGAGTGAGAATTGCATGAGCATGGCCAACTCCTTCCTGTCCACTGAAATAGCCACGAGATGCCCGTTCTCGGCAGGTCCCCTAAAGACATTCCTGTCATACCGGTTCCGGCCCAGATCAGAAAAGCTTCCTCAAGCTCTGTAAGCGGGACAGGTTTATGCTCGGACTTATGCTTTAATGTCCCTTCCTTAATTTCCATTCCTAGCCCAAAGCGTCTGGAACGGCGCGTAAAGATAGAGTCCATAAAACCGAAATTTAGAGCAGCGTTAAGTCCTTCGGGAATAGACATGGATTTCTCCTTTTCAGTTGGAATGAGCCAATAGAGAAATAGAATTACACAAAATTTGCGTTTATGGAAATGGAAAATGCCTGTTATAAAGAATTGATAGGGATATTAGTTGCTTCTGCAACTGGTGCAGACTCCACTCAGGAGAAGTGAGTAGCCCTCTACTTTGTAATCGCCGAGGGTTTTATTGGAAATATCGAGGTTGTTGAGGCATTCGTCATATACATCCTCAACTTTTTTGCATTCAGTGCAAACAATATGATGATGAGGATCCAGATTGGCGTCATAACGAGCAGCATTATAAAGCACGTTTACTACAGAAATCAGCCCTAGCTTCTCAAATGTTTCAAGAGTTCTGTAAACTGTAGTAAGAGATATATTAGGATAGTAATCCTTAATTTTCTTGTAGATCGTTTCAGTGCTCGGGTGCTGGTCGGTGCTGGCAAGCTCTCTGTATATAGCAATCCTTTGAGGGGTAACCTTTATACCTAGTTCCTTACTCCGCTCTATAAACTCAGCAACTCTTTGTTGTATCATCTCGTTTGTCATATAAAAATCTCAATCTATATTTTATACCAAAACTGTGAACAATTCTAGTAAATCAATGTTATTCATTTAATCTAGACTTAATTTTTACCAATTATACTAAATTTTTAACTGCACGACTGCTATTTATTTGTCATTTTATTATTTTACTTGTAAGCATAACCTTAATTCTGTTAACTTATCAATGTGGATACTCTGGAAGAGATAAAAAAACATAAAGTAATTGCCGTTATAAGAGCGGATACTCCGGACATAGCACTTGAATTCGCAAAGGGGTGCATTCATGGAGGTATAAAAACGGTTGAAATTACTTTTTCTTTTCCAAGAGTAGAAAGAGTAATTGCCGAATTATCCAAGGTTGAAGATGTTATTATAGGCGCGGGAACCCTGCTTGATGTAAAAATGGCTCAGAAAGCAATAGAAGCCGGTGCAAGTTTTTTAGTATCACCTCATACAGACGAAGATATACTGGAAGTAGCTAAAAAATATAATATGCCTGCGATCCAGGGCGCCCTCACTTCTTCGGAAATTGTGAATGCATGGAAACTGGGTGTTGATATAGTAAAAATATTTCCAGCGAGCGCAGTTGGCGGTCCACCTTATGTAAAGGCAATAAAAGACCCTCTGCCGTTTGCGGAAATCATGACCACAGGAGGGGTTAATTACGATAATTTTTTAGATTACATCCGTGCCGGGGCTTCAGCGGTCGGGCTATCAAGTGTGTTTCTAACAAAAGACAAAAAGATTAAATTCGATACGGTATCTGAGAATTCCAGAAAAATAATCGAGAAGCTTTCTCAAATTCAGAAAGGGTAATTTAAATGGTAACACCCAGAACACAGAAAAAAAAGTTAAAAATACTTTTTGTAGTTTCAGAGATGGAACCATTTGCAAAAGTAGG
>CBDUCG010000084.1:0-9083 GCA_965365595.1 uncultured bacterium | reverse complement strand
ACCTTGTCTAATATCTCTTGCGCTGTTTTTTCTTCCTCGACCTGTTCCTGAATGAACCACTGCAGCTCTACAGTCGTAGCATGATCATTTTCGCTAATCGCCTGCTCATAAAGATTGTTGATCATTCCAGTAACCTCTCTTTCATGGTCAAGAACTATCTCAAACATTTCCTTAAGTGATTTGAATTTTGTCTGGGGTTTTCCAATTGTTTGAAGAACGACTCTTCCGTCACGGTTAAGAATATAGTCAAACAGCCTCATGGCGTGCCCAAGCTCTTCCTGACTTTGAAGCCTCATCCAGTTTGCAAAACCACCCATGTTTATTGATTCGCAATAAGCTGCCATTGACAGGTAAGTGTATGAGGAAAAATATTCGTTCTTTATTTGATCGTTTAGAGCGTCCTGAATTTCTTTACTTATCATATTTACCTCCGATTGTGATGATATCCATATTCAACGTTAAATTTACAATAGTTTGTATTATCACATAAATTAAGACTAATTTCAAGTCATTATTAGGTGGGAATAATTACCATTTAGTATTCATGTATGAAAAATCTCACATAAAAATACATATAATTAATACCGCGTGGCGTACATTGGGATAAGTAGTTTTATATATCGCAATCCGCGCAGATTGGCTTTTAAGGCATTTCCAATAATAATAGTAAATATCTTAAATTCAGATGGGATAATGTCAGATACCTCTAAGAGCAAAAGAAAAGAAATTCTAAGCTGGTGCATGTACGACTGGGCAAATTCAGCTTTTGCTACAACCGTTATGGCTGCGGTTCTGCCTGTTTATTACAGCAGGGTCGCAGGCTCAACTCTACCGGGAAATACAGCCACTGCGTACTGGGGCTACACAACGGCAATTGCGCTATTAATTACGGCACTGCTGGCCCCTGTGATGGGAGCTATCGCAGACTACTCAGGTGTTAAGAAAAAACTCCTTATGACTTTTGCCGCAATGGGAATATTCGCAACTGGTCTACTCTATTTTGTAACAACCGGCGACTGGTTCATGGCTTCTCTATTTTTCATTATCGGCAACGTTGGGTTTGCCACGTCTGAAGTATTTTATAATTCACTTCTTCCGGAAGTAGCGGGGCCCGATAATATAGATCAGGTATCCACAAAAGGCTATGCGCTCGGTTATCTGGGAGGGGGAATTCTTCTAGGCTTAAACGTATTGATGATTGAGTTAATGTCAGACAAAATGCTTGCCTCACGTCTGTCATTTGTAACTGTATCAATCTGGTGGGCGTTCTTTACAATACCTATAATTAAAAATGTTACAGAACCGGAAGTAAAAAAAACTATCGGTATTCATACGAACCCTGTGAGTGCAGGATTTAAAAGACTTGCTGCAACATTTAAAGACCTCAAAAACTACAGACAACTGTTTTTATTCCTGATAGCTTTCTGGATCTACAACGATGGCATAGGGACTATAATAAAGATGGCAACCATATACGGTGCTGAAATAGGCATTGATGAGACATCTCTTATAGGGGCGCTGTTGATGACCCAGTTTGTTGGGATACCGTTTGCATTCGCGTTTGGCAGGCTTGCAAGACATTTGGGTACTAAAAATTCAATTCTCCTTGGATTATTCGTATATACAATGATTTCAATTGGCGGGTATTTTATGAAGACCGCGTTTCATTTTTGGATCCTTGCATTTCTTGTAGGAACGGTGCAGGGAGGAACCCAGGCTCTAAGCCGTTCACTATTTGGCTCAATGCTTCCGAAATCCAAAACTTGCGAATTTTACGGTTTTTATGGAATGAGTTCTAAATTTGCCGGCATAGCCGGGCCACTAGTTTTTGCTGTAGTAACGCAGCTTGCGGGCTCCAGCAGGCTTAGCATTATATCTCTAATCGTGTTCTTCATATTAGGCGCTTTTTTGCTTTATAGGGTAAATGAAAAAGAGGGGATACGTATTGCGCAAGAAAGCAATTAAAATTGTAAAAAATCACAACATAAACATGCCCGCAGATTTTATCACGAAATTTAATTAAAATACCGTTTATTTACAGTTGCTTGCATTTAAAAAAGGAATATTACCTGTGGATAACTTTAAAATTACAGCAATTTTTAAGAAAAAAAACGCGATTTACGGAACGCTAAAAAACTTACATAACTCACTGTAATCATGTAATAATAAAAAAAAACTTGACAAGGTATTTTTCGATCTGTTAGGATGTATTCTACTGGATTGGATGGGGCACTTCGTTTACTAAATTTCTACACATATTTTATCCACATGGTGTTGATAAATTGTGGATAAGTTGTCTTTTGACAAGGATTATAGGAGAATAATTGGCTACTAAGAAAACGCCCCTAAAATATGATCTCAGGACCCTGTTTTCAGAAAGCACCAATGATGATAGGGGATTAGAATTTTTTATAGGTAATTCCGAAATTCCGGAATCTGTTTCTGACAAAGCTTCTGCATCATCTGTGCCCGCTAATAAAGTAGAGTGGCAGGAAGTTTTATCCAGAATCGAAAAGAAATCTAATCCACAGGTGTTCTTCTGGTTTTCACCATTAACAGCTGTCACCGAGTCAGAGAAATTGCTTGTTCTTAAAGCAAACAATGATTTTGACAGAGACTGGATTGAAAACCATTACGTTGACTTTATCGCGGAAACCATAAAAGAGATATACGACCTGGATGTGAAAGTACAAATCATCTCAGAAGAAAAACCTTCTAAGATAAAGGATACAAAAAAAGCGGCAGATGCAAAAAAGGATACAGATCCCAAATCAGATTTGTTCACCGGTTTTCTAAGTCCAAACTATACTTTTGATAGATTCATTGTCGGTCCGAGCAACCAGTTTGCTCATGCCGCATCCACTGCGGTTGCGAGAAAGCCCGGGGAGGCCTATAACCCGCTCTTTATTTACGGTGGTGTCGGGCTTGGGAAAACTCATCTTATAAACGCGATTGGCAACGAAGTGCTAAAATCGACCTCAAAGATGGCCCGGGTGTGCTGTATATCAGCGGAGCATTTCACAAACCAGGTTATAAACAGTATTAAATCAAACAAAATGGAAGACTTCAGAAACCGCTACAGGTTTGGATGCGATGTGCTCTTGATAGACGACATTCAGTTCATTGCAGGAAAAGAAAGTACTCAGGAAGAGTTCTTCCATACTTTCAACACTCTTTATGAATCTAAGAAACAGATAGTGCTGACCAGTGATAAATCGCCAAAGGACATGTCCTATCTGGAGGAAAGGTTAAGGTCAAGATTTGAGTGGGGTTTAATTACCGATATTCAGCCGCCTGAAACTGAAACAAGGATTGCAATAATAAGAAACATAGCTGAAAACCAGGGAATAGTACTTCCCAATGAAGTGGGTCTTTATATTGCAAAAAATACTACTTCAAACATTAGAGAACTTGAGGGAACACTGACTAACATTATTGCTCACGCAAAATTGCTAAATGCCGAGATTTCTCTTGACCTAGCAAAAGAAGTACTTAAAAACATTATTAAAAATCAGGACAACAGATTTGTTACCATTGAAAGTATTCAAAAAGAAGTCGCAAACTTTTATGCCATGAGGGTTCAGGACCTGAAATCAGACCGTAAACAAAAAAACATTGCTGTACCAAGACAGGTAACCATGTACCTTGCCCGCAGATATACCGGCGCTTCGTACCCTGAAATAGGGGAAAAGTTCGGTGGTAAAGACCATTCAACCGTAATACACGCTGTTAAGAAAATTGAAAAACTATTGGGCAATGACCATTCTATTACGAATACGGTTGAATCTTTATCGAAAAAAATAGAAGTATTGATGAGTGGATAAACAGTGTAAAACTTTGTGGGTGTAATTGTGGATAAAAAGTTAAATTATGTATATTCTTAAATTCCTGTTGACAGAGGTGGATAAGTATTTAAAAACATCAACATACATATCAACACAAAATATACGGGAAATTGCTTTAAAAACAGTATAAAGAGGGTAATCATCCACAAATTCACAGGCCCTACTATTATTACTACTGTATATATAGATAATATTTATATTAACAGTAACAGGAGTAGATTGTATGAAATTTAAAACCCAAGTTCATGATTTCTCTCTAAAATTAGGACTGGTTCAGGGGATATCTGAAAGGCGGGCTACCATGCCGGTTCTTTCACATGTTCTTGTAACACTGAAAAACAGCAAGATAGAAATTTCAGCCACCGACCTTGAAACAACTATGAGCACTTGGTGTGACGCTCAAGTTGAAAAGGAAGGCAGCCTGGCTATACCCGCGAGAAAATTGTTTGAAATTGTCAAAGAACTGCCTGACGGCGAAATTGAGGTTGAGGAGATAGGGAACCACTGGGTTGAAATCAGAAGCAGTTCAGCCAATTTCAAGATTGCCGGGCTTCCAAGTGAGGATTTTCCCATAGTGCCGGAGCTACATTCCGAAAACCTTTTCAGCGTAGAAAGTTTTCTTATTGAGGATATGATTTCAAAGACTATTTTTGCCGTATCCCCAGACGAACTTAGAAGAAACCTTGCCGGAATATATTTTGAAGAGTCAGGTGAGAAAAATTTAAGACTGGTTTCAACAGACGGACACCGACTTTCTCTTGTTGAGAAAAAGATTGACGGTGGAGTTAAGTTTGATAAAGGTTTTGTTGTTCCCAAGAAAGGAGTTGCAGAACTTAGGAAGGTTTTAAGATTATCCGAGACTGTCAGGATAGGGGTCGGGGATAACTTTTTCATGGCAGAGGGTGAAAACATCGTTTTGATAGCAAGACTTATTGATGCCGATTTCCCTGACTACAAGCAGGTCACACCTGAGGTTACAAAGGTTACGATCAGCATTGGAAGAGATGAACTGTTGAGCGCATTAAAAAGGGTATCAATTCTTTCTTCAGAAAAAACAAGAAGCGTTAAACTCAACATAGAGAAAGGGGCCATGACTCTAATCTCGGTATCACCCGAATTTGGAGAAGCCAAGGAATCCATTCCTCTTGATTATGATGGAGAACCGGTGGAGCTTGGGTTTAACGCTAGATATCTCATGGATGTTCTTGAAGCCATTACTCAGGAAAAAGTTCAGATTGGACTTATTGACGAGCTCAGCCCTGCTGTTATTAGGCCTGACGACGATGAGATATATATGTCGGTGATTATGCCGATGAGGGTGTAAATAGATTTTTACTTACGAAACAATTTTTCAAATAACCCCAATTTATCAGATGCGTTTATAATTCTGTCATGCAATTTAATTTATGCTAAATATATTATTCCCAAGAATTTGCCCTTCATGTGGTAAAGCCTTGCATAAAAAAATCAACTTTGTGAACCATGTTTACAGGACATTAGGTTAATCAAAGATTGGAGATCTTGAGCTAAATGCGGAATACCTTTCGGCTACTTTAATTCCAGTTATGAAAATATCCCGGAACAGGAGTTATAAAAATGAGTCGGTGTTATTAATAGACGATGTGTTCACCACGGGCTCGACCAGTGATGAGTGTACTAAAATGCTACTTAAATCAGTAGGTTACAAGGTTCAGGTGCTGACTCTTATAAGAGCTTGGGCCATGTAAATTTATTTGACTTTGAACAACCTTTACTTTAGAGTTAAACAGTTAGGTTAAGTAAATTACTTAAAAAAATGTACGGAAGATTTGTAGGACTAGATATAGGCAGTAAAGACATTAAAGTGTCCCTGATCAAAAGAGGATTGAGGGATGTCCAATTACTGCAAACAATTAAGTCAGAGCTATCCCCAGCTCCCGAAGGCGATTCCGACTCCATAGCTGAGCTATTTAAGGCTTATTCCCTGCCCAAAGGTGACGTGGCATCCGGTATTTCTTATAATCCAACATCTGTCAGGGTTATTAAATTCCCGTTTTCAGATCCAAAGAAAATTGACCAAGTGTATGAATACGAGCTTGAAAATCTGTCAACATTTAATCCCGGAGAAAAAATCCACGGATATCACCTGGTTAAAAAGGGGACCGACGCAGAGGCCTTGGTCTGTGTTTTCGAAAAGGACCAGATGACGGAAATGATAGGGTCTTTCAATGAGCACGGCATAGACCCCAAAATTATCACATACGGGCCTGTTGCCTTTAGCGCACTGAACGAGTTTATATCAGATGAGAGACCTCTTCTTCTTATAGATATTGGCGAAAGAGAAATTTGTTATTCACTTTTTGATTTAAATGGAATAAGGAGAGTGAGATCGTCAACCAAGCCGGTTAGAAAATTTATAGAGAACCTTTATCAGAGCAGCGAGTCGGGTTTTATTGAGGATTTCAGCAAGCTTGAGATTGGGAACAATGGAGACAGGAAGATAGAAGAATATTTTGCCCCAGTTCTCGGAGAAATTAAAAAGACAATTCAGTTTTTTGAGCTTGAAGTGAAGGACAAAATAAACACAATAGAGATTTCAGGACAATTATCGCTAATAAGTAGTATTGGTGATTATCTTAAAGACAATCTGAATAAAAATGTAAGGAAAATATATATTCCGGATCTTGGTCCAGAAAAATCTCCATTATATGCAAAGTCCTATGCTCTGGCTATCTACGGCAGCACCTTAAAAAATGGGTATTTAAATTTCAGAAAAGACGAATTTAAATATGTAGGGGTTGATCATGAGCTGAGAAAGGTGTTTACGGTACCTGCAATATTACTTTTTATATTAGTGCTTTTCCTAATCTATACATCAGCATCTTCATATTATGATCTCAAGAGCAAAGTTGATGAAATGGAAGACCAGATAGCAAAAGTAGTAAAGGACACATTTCCCGATGTTAAGGTTATTCCCAAACCCAAACTCTACATGGAGTCCGAGGTTGGAAAGTTAAGGGAAAAACTTGAATTGATTGAAGGTGTTCATGACGCGAACACGCCCCTTGACGGGCTTAAGGATATTTCCGCCAGTTTGCCCGAAAGTCTGGAATTAAGAGTAAACGACATAAAATTTGAAAGCGCCGATACAATAAAAATCCAGGGTACTTGCAGATCATATCAGGAAGTAGCGGAAATTGAAGATGCTCTTACTAATTCGGGGCTTTTTGAGAAGGTAACCAGAAACCAGACAGGTAATGCGCCCAACGGCAACACCAAATTTGATATTTCAGTTGTGTTAAAACCAAAGGCTTAATATGGATAGAGACTCTATAAAGAAAAAAATTCAGGAGCTTATAGAAAAGGCCCAAGAGAAATTTCATGCTCTTGTGGCTACCGAGCGTGACAGAAGGGCGCTTATACTTGGCAGTTCAGCTATAGTTATTATTGTGCTCTATCTGGTTTTTCATTCTTACTCTTCCGGTACGGCCAATTTGGAGAGGAGATCTGCTCAGCTTGAAAAGGAGATTGTGGAAGTAAAAGCATTAAAAGCGGAATATGAAGCTTCGTCAAAGAAAATCGTTGAATTATCGAGCAAAATAAAGAAAGAAAACGAGGCCCTTATTTCAGTTGTGGAGAAAATATTGTTGGACGAAAATCTGGACAGGAAAAATTTTTCAATCAGGGATGTCAACTCAAGATCCAATTCGGATGATGACTTCTATGAACAAAAGAGCGTGGATGTAGAATTGGATAAAATCTCACTAGATAATTTGGTGGACATTCTTTACAAACTTCAGAACAAACCGTCGTTAAAAGTTTCTAACTTGAATATAAGCACCAAGTTTGATAAAGCTGACTCGATGAAAGTAAAGTTGCGTGTGTCTACTTATGAATTTAAAGAAGTGAGTTAATATGATAGAGAAAATTAAAAATTATAAACATATAGTACCCTTGTCATACGGACTTTTTTTTGTATTGGCATTTATTGTTTTCTTAACAATAACGTTTCCAGGTGATTTAGTTAGACAAAGGATTATTTCCGAAGTTCAAAACAGCACACCTTATCGAGTGGATATCAAGTCCGCAAATGTTTCACCACTTTTAAACATTGATCTAGAACAAGTTGTAATACATAAATCTCAAACTCAATTCTTCGAACTTGACTCTGTCTCTGTTAAACCATCACTGTTCTCAATTTTTTCAGACTCGCCTAAAATTCCTTTTACAGCAAAATTATACGGAGGAGAGATAGACGGGTCGGTGCGGGTTAGCAAAGAGAATAATCGCATAGAAGAGATAACAGCTGATGTAAAGAATTTAAAAATTGATACAATTCCAGATTTTCTTTCTGAACAGGGCAAATCCGAGATGCTTATTCATGGAAGATTAAGCGGTGATCTCTATGTAGACTTTACCCCCGAGCCAAAAGGGGATTTTGACTTTGTAATAGAGGGACTGGAGTTGGATAATTTAAAAGTTAAAGGCATGAAGCTTCCTTCATTAGTCAATCTTACTTCAGCATTTAACGGCAACATAGAAAATGAGCTTACTAACATAAAAGAATTTTCTGTAAAAGGGGAAGGCATAGATTTGCAGATCACCGGCACAGCGCCTCTTTTTTGGGAAATGTCACAAGGCGGTATTCTGGACCTTGGATACAGGGTCGAAATTACGGATACGAAACTTGCTAAATATAAGGTCTTCCTGGAACCATATTTAGCCAAACACCGCGACGGCAGCTTGGGTGGAAAGATTTTAGGGACACTTATGAATCCGAGGTTTGAAAAGGGTTCTTAGAGCATTTTGACATACTGTCCTCTGAGGTTAATAAATTTTGACTGAACAAGAATTAGAAGAACAGCTTATTGATGAGGGTTTTTCAGGTATTTTTGTTCACCGAGATTCTCCCCACGCGTATTATCCCGACCACATGCATTCAGGTATAACCGCTCACATAGTATTAGAGGGTGAAATTACAGTTACATCAGAGGGACAGACTATTACTTATAAAACCGGTGACAGATTTGATGTGCCTTCTGGAGAAGTGCATTCTGCAAAAATAGGACCGGATGGATGCCGTTATATGATTGGCGAAAAATAGCGGTGATACAATTTGGTTCCTGTTCTATAATAGAAGTTCTACATCTACGACATTAAATAATTTAAGTAAGAACTGACGGATTATGATATTCTTTTTGTGAGAGGTGTTATCATGAGACAGGTATATTATTCGTTACCGATCATTTTTACCGTGCT
>CBDUCG010000083.1:0-9151 GCA_965365595.1 uncultured bacterium | reverse complement strand
GCTGCTGCCAGAATTGGACCTGATTTAACTCATCTCAACCGCAGACAGACAATTGGTGCCGGGGTTTTAACTAACAGCCCGGAGAATCTAGCTAAATGGCTTACCAATCCTCAAAAATACAAACAGGGGTCACTTATGCCTAACATGAAGCTCACTGATTCAGAAGTAGAAGCAATAGTCGCATATCTGGAGGGCCTGAATTGAGCACAAAAATTCCTTTGGTCCCCGAAAATGTTAAGCCCCTGCCAAGACTAAAAGAAAATGAAGGAATGTTGAGCTGGGTTGCATCAGTAGATCATAAGCAGATTGGTATCATGTACCTGTTTTCAACTCTGATCTTCTTTATTATAGGCGGTCTTGAAGCACTTATAATCAGAATTCAGCTTGCACAGCCTGAGTTTAATTTTATTTCTCCCGAAGTTTACAACCAGATGTTCACCATGCATGGAACCACCATGATATTTTTCGTAGTTATGCCGTTTTTGATCGGTCTTGGAGTTTATCTTGTACCGCTCATGATTGGTGCAAGGGATATGGCTTTCCCGAGGTTAAACGCGCTTAGCTTCTGGCTCGTAATATTTGGCGGAATTCTTTTGTATTACAGTTTTTTGACACAAAGCGGTCCTTCTGAGGTCGGATGGTTCGCGTATGCCCCGCTAAGCGAAAAACCGTTTTCCCTGAACAAGGGGCCAACCTACTGGGCTTTGGGTCTGCTTGCGACGGGAATAAGCTCTGTTGCATCGGGATTGAACAACATAGTGACCATTTTAACCATGAGAACTCCGGGCATGACAATGAGGAGGCTTCCTCTTTTCGTATGGATGATTCTCGTAACTTCATTTTTACTAGTATTCGTAATTCCCATTATTGCATCCGCATTTGCGATGATGCTTCTTGACAGACTGTTAGAAGCAACATTCTTTACTCCCGCACATGGTGGCTCAGCTATCTTATGGCAGCATTTCTTCTGGGGATTTGGCCATCCTGAGGTATATATTTTGGTTCTTCCGGCATTTGGAATTATTTCAGAAGTCGTACCAGTATTTTCGAGAAAACCAATTTATGGCTACGAATTTGTGGCCGGATCTACCGTTGCGATAGGGCTTTTAAGCCTTGGCGTGTGGGCTCATCATATGTTTGCGGTCGGACTTGGAAATGTAACTAATTTATATTTTTCACTGGCAAGTATGCTAATTGCCATACCGACCGGAGTGAAAGTCTTGAACTGGGTTGCCACGATGTGGGGCGGCAAGATCTGGTTTGCAACGCCCATGCTTTTTGCCACTGCATTTATTATAGAATTTGTAATAGCGGGGCTCACAGGAGTAGCGGTCGCTTCTGTACCGATTGACTGGATTGTAACCGATAGTTATTTTGTGGTGGCTCATTTCCACTACGCGCTTTTCGGAGGATCATTATTCGCAATTTTTGCGGGCATTTACTACTGGTTCCCAAAATTTACAGGAAAGATGATGTCTGAAACCCTTGGTAAATGGCATTTCTGGCTTACAGTCGTAGGATTTAATATGACCTTTTTCATACAGCATTTTCTCGGAGTAATGGGAATGCCCCGGAGAACTTACACTTACCACGATTTCCCATACTGGGGATCAATGAACTTAATATCGACAATTGGAGCGATTATTCTGGCTGTATCGGTAATCGTTTTTGCATGGAACATAAGACGGAGTCTAAAACATGGAGAAAAAGCGCCGGATAATCCATGGAACGCGTGGACTCTTGAGTGGTATACAACTTCGCCGCCGGCGGTTCACAATTTTGAGGTCGTGCCCCCTGTAAGAGGCAGACGTCCTCTTTGGGATCTTGCTCATCCGGATCAACTTGATGAGCCCAATTCCAAGGTAGTTTAGGAGATTTTTGAATGGCAAACAACAAAATGTTGGTAGGTTTCTTTGTAGCCTCGGAATCAATTTTTTTTGTAATGCTGATTCTAGCCTATGTGAACTTTCATGGGACTGTTACTGACGGACCTACAGCTGTAAACAGCCTCGACCCGCTGAGGACCGGGATTTTCAGCGTGTTCCTGCTCGCAAGCAGCCTCACGGTATGGCTTGCCGGAAGAAGTCTGGTATCAAAGAATCATTTTATGCTAAAGATATGGCTCCTGGTAACAATAATTCTCGGCGCTCTTTTTATTTACGGCCAGGCAAGTGAATGGCTGGGTTTAATAAATCAAAATATAACAATTAGCAGAAACGTATTTGGAACTACATTTTTTACTCTGACGGGTTTCCATGGATTTCATGTATGCGTAGGGCTGATCATGCTCTCGATATTGCTGGGTCTTGCAATGTTTGGGGATTTCAAGGGGCCAAAATCAGACGGAGTAGAATGCGTTTCAATATACTGGCATTTTGTAGACGGAGTATGGATAGTAGTTTATTCAGTTATTTATCTCTGGGTTTTTGTATAGCAAGCAGATGAGAGAAAAGAGGAAAAAATTATGAACATATGGCAAGTACTGGATTCGACATGGAATGTGGAGCCCTGGGTTTTAATATCCGCCTTTATACTGTTAACGACTTACGGAGCAATCACGGGGTTCAAACTCACACGACTTTCTTTTCTATTCATAACGGGGACCGCTCTTTATGTGCTGGCGCTGATATCACCTCTAGATTACCTGGGACGGATTTATCTCTTCAGCGCACACATGATTCAGCATATCTTATTGCTCTTAATAGTACCCCTGCTGTTACTCTTGGGGACGCCGAAACAATTGGCGGAAAAGGCCTTAAAAATAGAACCTATAGGCTATATAATGAAAATTCTCGGCAATCCTATTGTTGCCTGGTTCCTCGGAGTAGGTGCAATGTGGGTCTGGCATTTGCCGTCGCTGCACGACAAAGTCCTGGCAAATGACACCCTATATACCGCTCAGCAGATAAGCTTCGTATTAATTGGAATGATATTCTGGTGGCCGGTCTTTGCTCCGGTTGAGTCTAGAAGGCTCTCACCGCTTGTGTCTACGATGTATTTGGCTTCGGCTTGTCTGGGTTGCACAATCTTAGGAATGTTAATAACATTTGCGGGAGCTGGGTTATACGCAGCCTATTTGAACCCGGTTGATACAATTGGAATTCTGCCTCTCTTAAGAGGAGATCTCTGTCTCACGCCCGGAGTCGATCAGCAGATCGGAGGGCTTACGATGTGGGTGCCCGGATGTTTAATTTATCTTGCGGCTAGTATGGTCACTATCGCAAGATGGTACGGGGCGACTGAGGATTATGAATTGTCATCAAATACAGGATTAGAGGATTTGATGACTGTCGGTTCTCATGAAAACAAATAAACATGATATCAAATAATCAGAAAGAGGAGATTGAATAAGTTGAGCAATGGCAGCGAATTCACAACACCCGGAACACTAACCCCGGAAATGGACAAAAGGGAAACGGAAGGCAGAAGTTCCGGTATCTCCCCTGACAAAATTCCACCGGGCTGGCATAGGCCTTTGCCGGAGCATCTACCCAAGGCAGGTTACTGGCCAGCTATTATGGCGTTGGGGATAACTTTTATGCTCTGGGGACTAGCAGTCGGTTTTAACGAAGTGGTCAGTACTATCATCATATTGGTCTTAATTGGACTAATTATATTTACAATTGCACTGGCAGGATGGATAGGAGATTTAAGAGATGAACGAAAAGACCAAAACGAGTGAGGAATGCAGCAGAAGACAGTTTTTCACTCATATCAGCTATACATTAGGCGGTTTGGCGGCAGCTTTGGTCGGCATCCCAATCTTAGGTTCTATACTTGCTCCTGTTGTTAAGCAACCAAAACCTATCTGGAGACCAGTGGGCGAGGTTAAAACTTTTACTGTAGGGGACACGGTAATCGTTTCTTTTATAGACTCAACTCCTTTGCCGTGGTCAGGAGTTACTTCTGAGTCGGCTGCATGGCTCAGGAGAGAAGGTGACGAGCAGTTTATATGTTTTTCAGTTAACTGCGCTCATCTGGGATGCCCTGTAAGGTGGGTAGCCGGAGCAAGGTTATTTATGTGCCCATGTCATGGCGGCGTTTATTATGAAGACGGCTCTGTTGCAGCAGGTCCTCCTCCAAGAGGATTATATAATTACCCTGTAAGAATTAATAACGGACAAGTTGAAATATTAACAAGCCCGATACCAATTAGTACTGTTTAGAGGAAATATGAATAAGCATAGTATCAAATTAGACAGGGAGTATGCCTGATGGAATCATTGAGACGCGCATGGTTATGGTTTGACGACCGCACAGGGCTTGGTAGTGCGCTCGGACCGGTTATAAAACACCCGGTACCGCCCAATTCAGCGTCTTGGTTTTATGTTTTCGGGAGCGCAACTCTCTTTGCTTTTATGCTCCAGGTCGCAACCGGCGTCACGCTGGCTTTTATGTACGTACCCTCCGCAGGAGAAGCGTATCAAAGCCTCCAATATATAACAGACCAGACTACATTTGGACGAATAGTAAGGGGTATGCACAACTGGGGAGCCTCTGCAATGATATTGTTGATAGGTATACACATGATCCGTGTGTATCTTACTGCAGCATATAAATTCCCGCGCGAAATGCACTGGATTTCAGGTGTAGTGCTATGGGCTCTCACGGTAATCATGGCATTTTCAGGACAGGTAATAAGATGGGATCAAACTGCAGTGTGGTCGACTATAGTAGCTGCAGAGCAGGCAGGGCGAATTCCCTTTATCGGAGAATGGGTGGCACAGTTTCTTATCGGCGGTGGCGCTATAGGCGGGGCTACTTTAAGCCGAATGTTCGCTTATCATGTATTTATTGTCCCGGCATTACTATTCCTATTCATAGGTTTGCATTTATATCTTGTAATTAAAAATGGAATATCAGAGTTTCCGAAAGCAGGCAATCCTGTAAACCCTGAAACTTACAGGGAAGAATATGAAGAGATGGTAAAGAAGAAAGGCATACCCTTCTGGCCCGATGCTGCCTGGAGAGACATGGTTTTCGGATTCATAGTAATTACAACCATACTATTAATTGCTTTAGTTATCGGACCGCCGGCACTAGGTCCTCCCCCTAATCCGTCAAACATTGACGCGCTTCCTGTGCCGGACTGGTATTTTGTATTCTACTTTGCGTTTTTAGCTCTAATGCCTCCACAAATGGAAACATATCTAATGGTGTTCGGCCCCCTCTTGGTTGGAGCGCTTCTATTCTTCCTGCCCTTTATTTCAAACAAAGGGGAAAGGAGCCCGCTAAGACGTCCATGGGCTGTAGCGATCGTAGCTCTTACCATAGTGAGCATTTCGGGGCTCTGGGCAATTGGCATTACCTCTCCATGGTCGCCTCGTTTTGATGCAGAACCTTTAACTGTCGAGATTATCGGCACGGACAGCGGGCCTATCTACAGAGGTGGAATGGACTTTAACGAGAAGGGATGCCTCTACTGTCATACTATTTCCGGCCACGGGGGACTTAGAGGACCCGACCTGACCTACATTGGGGACAGACTTTCTTCCGACGAGCTTACATGGCGAATCATGAACGGCGGACTAAACATGCCCGGATTCGGGGGAACACTTACAAATGAAGAGTTGAGTGATCTAGTTATCTTCCTTAAATCAAGAACCAAGGAGAATCAGGAAGCATTGTCTTTAGGCGGGGAATGACGTCCTTTTATCAGAAATTTCAGTTGGATAATATCTTTTGGAAGGAACATATCAAGAAACCAGTCCAGAGCTACCCTGATCTTTCTGTCCCATCCTGGGAGCTTTCCAAGATATATGGCTCGCCACATAAGCCATGCAAAAAAACCTGAGAACTTGAAGCCTTTTATATCAGCTACAGCAGACCTGTGTCCAAGCGGAGCGAGCATACCCTGGGTCTGAAAAACAAAAGGTCTTTTTTTATCATCTTTTCCACTGATTGATGCCGAGACATTGTGCGCTACACGTGCGCCCTCGCGGATAGCATGCTGTGCAGTCGGTGGATAAGGCCTGCCGGAATGAGGATCCGGTATAACCGCGCAATCACCGAGCGCCCATACTCCGGGAAAGCCCTGAACTTCCATATATTCGTTTACTTCTATTCTCCCGCGCTTATTTGCAATCGGGAGTGCCGCTATAACCGGTTGAGGGGATGTGCCGGCTGCCCATATGGCTGTGTGCGTATCAATCTTATCGCCATCCTGAATTTCTACAGATTCTTTCGTTACGCTTTGAACTCTGGTTTGAAGACGAAATTCCATTCCCCTTTTTTTGAGCAACTTGAGCCCGTAATCCGCAAGCCCTTCACTCATCTCATGCATAATTCGATCGCCGGGGTCTATCACAATTACCTTCACTTCATCAGCTTTTACATTCTTGTAGAACCTTCTGCTAAAAGACACAAAATCGTTAAGCTCAGCTGCTACCTCAATACCGGTGTAACCTCCACCCACCACAGCGAAAGTAAGCAGGCGCCTTCTGACATCGGGGTTCTGCTCTAAATCCGCACTCTCAAACATATCGATAACATGGCTTCTTAGCACCATTGCATCTGCAAGATTTTTAAGTGGGAAAGAATTTTCCTGGGCGCCGGGAACATTGTGATAACCGGTAATGGATCCCATAGCTATTACAAGGTAATCGTATTCAAGATTATGTATTTCATTAGTGTGAAAGTGATATCCTTTTACTATTTTTTGGTCCAGATCAATACTTTGTATTTCAAGCTCTTTGAAAGTGGTCTTCTTCAGGCACTCTCTAAGGGGAATTACCACATGCTTTGCTTCTATGCTGCTGGAGACAACTTCGGCCAACATGGAAGTAAAGACAAGATAGTTATCCTTGCTCACAAGATCAATTTCCACGCCGTCTTTTTCAGAAAAAATCTTTTCAAGAGTTTCCGCAGCCTCAAGTCCGGCGAAACCGCCACCTAGTATAAGAACACGTTTAGAATTGTTATAAGGCATCGGGGATTATTCCTCCATGGTTGTCTGGGAAAGCAAGAAACTCGGGCATATTATCTAACAGCATATGAGAATATGTCCACCCTTCCATTCTCACACGAAAAGTTATAGATTTCAACAAAAGCCCTGATAAAAAGCAAAAAGTAGATGCTAATTAAGAATAAAACTGATCTTGATCCTAGTTTTTATCTTCTGTTTCACTATTAGGGTCTTTCAAAACCCTTAATGCGGCGTATATTGTGTTGCCGCCACGCTTTACGAGAAATAGTGCTGTATCACCTGCTTTGACATCTTTGAGAGCATCTGAATAATCGGCCAAGGTCTTTATCTGCTTCTTGTTAATTTCAAGTACGATGTCTCCAACCTTCAGGCCTGCTTCCCCTGCTGGGCTTCCCTGAAGCACATCTGCAATAATTACACCTTCATTCTGGTCGATATTAAAACGTTTTACAATATTAGGGGTAAGCTGCTTTACAGTGAGGCCCAAATTTTCACGGACTTGTTCATCGATATCGCTTCTTTGCTCAGGGAATTCCTGAAGCTTTACAGTTACAGTTTTTTCCTTACCGTCTTGAATAATTTTTAATGTAGCTTCAGACCCAGGTGGAGTGACAGCGGCGAAATTGGTCAGATCAGATACATCATCCACTTTCTGACCGTCAAATTCAACAATTACATCACCTCTCTGAATCCCGGCTTTTTCTGCTGGACCCTCGGGAGCAAGATCACTAACCAAGGCTCCTTCATCTTGTTTCAGGTCAAAGCTTGAGGCTATTTCAGGGGTTAATTTTTGAACGTATACACCAAGCCATCCCCTCACAACCTTACCGTCAGCTTTTAGCTGATCGATTACAAATTCAGCCAAATCTATCGGTATTGCAAACCCTATACCCTGACCTCTTGCCACAATAGCAGTGTTAACACCTACGACTTCACCTTTAAGGTTAAAAAGAGGTCCACCGCTATTTCCCGGATTGAGTGATGCGTCTGTCTGTATGAAATCATCATATGCTCCAAGTCCGAGCGAGCGGCCTTTTGCGCTTACAATCCCAGCTGTAACCGTATAGCCCAAACCAAACGGATTACCTATGGCTATAACCCAGTCGCCGATTCTGAGATTATTGGAATCAGAATCGCCAAATTTAACCGGCTGTATATCTTTTTCGGGTTCAAATTTTAATACTGCAAGATCGGTTTTGGGATCTTTGCCAACTACTTTCGCTTCATATTTATCGCCATTCTGTAAGACAACCTGAATATCCTCGGCCTTATCAACAACATGGTTATTAGTGACCACATATCCGTCTTTAGTCATGATGAAACCGGATCCTAGTCCCTGACGCTTAAATTCTCTCTGAGGTGAATTACCTCCTCCAAAGAACTTTTCAAAAAAGTCATTGAACGGATTGTTCCCGCCAAACGGGGAACCGGGTCCTTGCCTGAAAGGGCTTCTTTGGCGTATAACGTTAGTTGTGCTTATATTTACAACCGAGGGTTGAAGCTTTTCAACAAGATCGGCAAAAGACGGGAATTGCTCAGTGCCTTCAAGAGGTGATTTAACATTACTTGTATTTGCGGTTTCGGGTTTTGTTTTTGTATCTGTAGTTTTAGTATCTGTAGTTTCAATCTTAGCTGTCTGTTCTTTGTTATCGGCTGAATCTTTGGAGTCAGTAAAGTCCTCCAGTTTTTCACAGCCTGCTGACAAAAGTAAAACCGTTAGTAATGGTATGATTAAAATTGCTGATAGGCGTTTCATATATCCCCCCTGTGATTTTTCTAATAGAGATAATATAGCTACGAATAATTCATAGGCAAGAAAAATAATTTATATACATTTTGATTCCGTGGTTTTAAGCAATAAAGTATTTTCACATTTTTGTGTAATAAACTACAAATTAATACTGCTATAATGGCGGGTTCAGCAGTTTGACCTTTAAATTTTAAGCGGTAATAATGAAATTTTATATGAGTAAAGCTGAATTAATAACGTTTGTAATTGCGATGCTGGCTATTACCAACCCAATTGGTAATATGGCCATTTTCGCAAGCCTTACAGGAGATAAAACGCTACAAGAAAAAAGGCACTCTGCCCTAGTGGCAGGTATAGCAATTCTGATAATATTGATAATAGTCACCTGTCCGGTGATCTTATTCTAAGGGCTTTTGGAATTGATATCGCATCTTTTGAAACTGCGGGCGGTCTTATAATAGCCCTTATGGGACTCT
>CBDUCG010000082.1:0-9214 GCA_965365595.1 uncultured bacterium | reverse complement strand
TGGTATGTGTTTATATTGGATTTTAACAGTATTATCTTTGTTATCAGTGTACATAACTAGTTTTACTTCAGGGATATCCCATGAAGTAGTAGTGAAGTGCATTACGGTCTCTCTTTCTACAGGCTCTCCATATTCAGATGTAAAGTACTGGACAAAGTCCGATTCTATAGCTGCTTTTTCATTTTGATCAGTGGCTGCAAATATGAGGGAGGTGGCTAGAAGTTTTTTCTTATAGAATTCAAGTTCCGTCATTACATCTTTACCCGAAATATCAATAGGAAGATTTACTATAACTCCCTGCATTACAATTACTATCATTTCCTTTGAGTCTTCTTCATCCATAACTATCCTTTTGCCTTTGGAATCTATTACTTTTTTAGCTTCTTTCTTGTCTATTCCAAATTTAAAACCCAGAGGAGAAAGATCCCCCTCTTGTGAATACGCCATACCACTGAAAGATATTATCGTAAAAGTAATTACTAGGAAGCTAATTTTTACCAATCTCATTATTACTCTCCTGTGTAAATTTGAGAACTATATATAAGTTATAAAAGGCTAACCATAAAATCAAGCATTTATCTTAGCAAAACATTTTCCACCACATAGCTCACAAATATTATTAAAAAAAAGTATACAATCAGAAAAATATATCTCCACTTCCATCCCGTGGTTTCTCCGGACTGATATAGGAGTTCTTCGGGCACGGTATTACGATTTGGTGTTAGCATGCTCCACACATACCCAATTATTATTGCGGATAGACATCCCGTTACATTCCACCATAACCAGGAAATTGCAGGAAAACCAATCCATAGAATAAAGTTTAGAGCTACACCAGAAACAACGCCTAATTTTACTGCTGCGGACGTTGTCCTTTTGATCAGAATACCCATAACGAAAGCTGCCAGGATCGGTCCGTAAAAGAGGGATCCGACTTTATTGATCGCTTCTATTACAGTGTCAGAAATACTGCCTACAAGAAATGCAAAGCCCGTGCAGACAACTCCCCAGAAAACAGTAAGCATTCTGGACATCATAAAGTTGTAACGGTCATCAGCGTCAGGATTTATATAACGCTGGTATATATCTCTCATTGTAGCTGCGCTAATTGAATTAATAGCGGAGTCAAGGCTCGACATAAACGCCGCAATCAATGCTATTACTATAAAACCGATCAGTCCGTGAGGAAGATAGTGCAAAACAAAAATCGGGACCATGTAGTCAAGCTTATCTTTAGGTATCAGGTTCATAAAGGATTCAGACTGCAAGGCAAATGCGCCAATGAAAAGACCCATAGTAAGATATGCAGCAACAATGAGTACCCGGGCAAAACCGTTTAGCATAAGGGATTTTTTTGCTTCATCCAGGTTCTTGGCACTCATTTCTCTTTGTATCTGGCTCTGGTCACAGCCGTAATAGGCTACATAGAGAAAAAATCCTCCTATCACAAGCGCCCAAAAACTGAAATTCTCACCATCTCCAAATCCGTGATTGTTGAAATTAATAATTTCCAGACGCTGCTTGTCAAAACCGATGAGCAAATTCTCAAATCCGCCTATTAAAAAGTATGCCGCCACACCGGATATGATTATTCCAATCGAAAGCACAAACATCTGGACGACATCTGTGTAAATAACCGCCTTTATTCCACCCAGTACGTCATAAATAATTGTCACAAATCCTATAACGAGTATCGTGGGAATCAGAGGCACTTTTAATATTGCCGAGAGTACTATCCCAATTGCGTAGATTCCAACTCCGGTTGCCAGTGCGCGGCTGATCTGAAATATAACACTGACTATGGAACGGGTTGATGCGTCGTAGCGTTCTTCGAGATATTCGTAGAGACTTATTCCTCCTGAACGGTGTATAACTGGAATAAGAAATATCATTATGAATACCATTGCTATCGGAACAGCAAATTCAAACCCGAGCCACTTAAGGCCGCCTCCTGGCTTAAGGGCTACGAATGCAGGTGCGGAAATAAAACTAATGGCTCCAAGCTGGGTTGCCATTGTAGACACACCTATTGCCCACCAGGGAATGGTTCTGCCGCCCAGATAATAATCCTCTATATTTGCCTGTCTCCTGCTTAGGTAAGCGCTTAAAGCAATCAGGATTCCTATATATATGGCAATAACTATCCAATCCAGATAATTCATTAGTCCTCAGAACCTGTCTTTTGGTATGGAGTTTTTTGGAACCGGGTCAAAGTAATATAAAAGACTAAGTGATGATTAACAATGAAAAGTAAAAGTTAATTCTAAAGGAAAAAGTAAAAACCTACATGTAACTAAAGAGAGATTATATTGATTCAGACCACTGTAACTGTTTTTGGCTTAACTCGGCTGATAATTAAACGACTTAATTTTCTTTCAGACGCGATGGCATCCTTAAGGCAACTATCAAACAATTCAACAGAGTTCTTATCCTTAATTAGTTTGGCGTAACCTTTTATTATCTTGTAGGATGCAATTTTATAAAACAATATTCTGTGAATTGCCGAAAGAAGAGCAGCGTCAATCATCACATAGGTGAGGTGCTCTGCTTTCATTATAATTTCTTTTGACTCCCTAATCATGCCCTCTATGCCCCTGCTTTTCTTGCTTCTTGGTTTTAGTCCTAAATTATCAAATACATTCTCAATCCTTTCCATATTATTGGTAGACTGGTCTAGGACAGTCTGAACTTCTTCTATAATTTCAGGATCGGTTGTTACTTTTATGATTTGACCTAAAACTCTACTATGCTCTTTTTCAACATAATAAATATGCTTCAAGTCGCTTTTAAAGAGATGTTTTAAATCATTTTTGTACAATTCTTTCTTGGCCATTTTCTTTAATCCACTTCACTATGATGTAGCCTCAGACGGAACCAGAGACACCGGCGGAACTTCTACTCCCGCCAATTCCAATTCCTGACTATCAATTTTTTCCCTCAACTCCTCTGAAGTCATAACCCATCCGTAAGACTCTTGAATCTGTGCAAGACTAGCCTTGTGAAGATTTTTCTCACGGGAAGCGACACAGTCGCTCAGCATGATTACATCATAGCCCTTATTGAAAGCATCTCTAACTGAGCTTTCAACGCAAATACAGGTATCAATACCGGTAAAGATTATGGTGTCTGCGCCGAAGGAACGCAGCCAGAGCTCAAACTCTGTGTCCTGAAATACCGAGTCTCTTCTCTTTTCTACAATATAGTCCCTGGGCTTAGGATAAATTTCATCGATGACATCGGCGTCCCATGAATCCTTTATACACAGGTGCATGTCGTCAAGTTTCTCGCGCCTGCTTTCAGGCAAAATCTTGTGAACACGGTCTAGTAAATCCAGACCAGTCTCTTCACGAATCGCCTTTGCATAGTAAACCGGAGTTCCTTTGGTTCTAAAGTAGTCAATTGTATTTTTTAGTGTTGGGATAATAGATCTGTAGGGTTTTATATTGAACCCAAATTTATGAAAAGAACCCCTTAGACCGCAAAATCCATTTTGCATATCCACTACTAGTAATACTGGTTTTATAAGCATATTAAATTACTCCTAAAAACTTGATTAGATGTTTGATTTTCAATATTCTGTCTTTCAACACCTGCTAATTTTCGTTCAGTTCAGCAATAAACTCCACGTTATTTGATTTTGTCATTTCGCTTAAGAGGGCATTCATTTCCGGAGTACCGTAATTGTCGCCGAGATAACGGAAGTTGCTTCCGAAATCAAGTAGCTCTACATCGGAAACGGATTTACCTTTGAAATGCTTATCGGCTATGGTCTTGATTATGTCGTGTATACCTGAACCTTCCTGTGCTGGAGATTTACCCCTGTAAGCAAACTCTCTGGGTATGCCTTTGAGCATCGCAAGCTCCCTGTGAACACGCTTACCGTATACATCCTCTCCATTATTGATTTTCAGATGAGGCGCAATTCTCATGGCGGTCCTGATTACTTCCCTGTCTAAAAACGGCGCTCTAATTTCAATCGAATGCGCCATCGCCATCCTGTCCTCTCTCTCAAGCGTGTCTTCATAAAGCTTGTCAATGTCTTCCCATAATTTGTCGTGTAAATACAAGTGTCCGTGTTCTTTTACAACATCCTTATACCATGTGTATCCGGCAAAGAGTTCATCTGCAGCCTGTCCGCTGAACATGATTTTATGACCGTCATCGCTGCAGCTTTTAGCGGCAAGATACATCGGTATTGCGACTTCTACCTGAAGCAGGCCATTTAATTCTATAGCATGGATAATCTCTCCCAGGTTGTCCCGTATCAATTCCTCTGTAAGATACTGAACCTTGATTTCAAGTCCCAGTTCCTTGGCAGCCTTAATCGCCATTTCCACATCAGAGCTTCCCTCTGTGCCGACTGTATAACAAGTAACTTTTAACCCTTTTAACTGTAAAGCCCTCGCAATCATTACACTGTCTATACCTCCTGAAAACAATACTCCCACACTGTCAAGTCCGTATATTCGTTTATCTATTGCTCGGTCAAACGCTTCTTCATAGGCATTTAACGCATCATTCATGTCGTTGATTTCAATCGGAGGCCTTTCTATTTGATAGCCTTGGTGAGTTGTTATTTCATTCCCTTCTACCTTGACTAGCTGACCAGGCATAACACGTTTGATCTTTCCGTCATTATTTACCAGAGCTTTTCTTTCGGAAGCAAAATAAAAAGGAATCTTATTTTGATAATATAGTGGTTTTTTACCTATCGGATCTCTGGCAAGCACCAAGGATTTTCCATCGGTTACTGCGATTGCGTACATGCCGTCCAAAAGCGGCATAGCCTTTTTTAAAGCATCCAGCAAATCGCCTTCATAAAATTCTTCTACTAAATGTAAAAGAATTTCACTGTCACTCTCACTGCCCATGTCTTTATGCTGGAGCAGTTTTCTAAGCTCTATATGGTTATAAATCTCTCCATTGTGAATAATTGTAAGTTGTTCCCCTTTGATTGGCTGTACACCTTCTCTCCCGCCTACAATCTCTAGCCTGGCTTGGGCAAGGCATATTGATCCTGAGCTTTTTTCAATATCCAGATCTCGTATATCCCGCCCAATATCTATTGATCCGTCAAGATATACTCCTACTTGATCGGGCCCTCTGTGTCGTATTTTTGAAAGCATATTAAAACTATGCGATAGCGGGACATCATCGTCATCAATAAAACCACATATTCCACACATATATTTATCTCCTTTGCCTGTTAAGCAATATATAGATTTCTCTGAAAATTTTATTTTTACTACCGACTAAACAACTTGATAACAGCTTTAAGCACTACTCAAGGAAGCTAAGATATAGCTTTTGTCAGATGAATCATATTTAGCCAGATTCTTTAAATATTCATATAGTATAACCTATTGAGTCTCAAATCCAAATTATTATAGATATTTCAGCCAGTTATGGCATGTGAGATGTACAATAAAAACACTTCTTGCTTGTCTTGCCTCTGTGCTGCAAACAAAATATATTTATCAAAATGAAAAAGATAATCGGGGTTATAGGAAAGGGAGATAGCAGCGAGGAAGATTGTCGGATTGCCCATGAGGTTGGTGAGGAAATTGCCAGAAATGGATTTACCTTACTCACAGGAGGTATGGGCGGAGTCATGGAAGCCGCCTGTCGGGGCTCAAAATCTGCGGGCGGCACTACGATCGGAATTCTGCCCGGAAGTTCAAAGAGTGATTGTAATACCTATGTAGATTATCCGATTGTTACCGGAATGGGTCATGGGAGAAATATTATTGTTGCAGGTTCCAGTGACGCCATAATTGCAATAGGAGGAAGCTTCGGTACATTATCAGAAATAGCCTTCGCATTAATATTAAATATACCAATCATAGGACTTAATACCTGGGATGTATCAACGGATATTAAAAAAGCTGAATCAGCGCAAGATGCAGTGCATTTGGCTATTAAGCTCGTTGATTCTAATAATTAGCGCGTCTTGCGGAAAAAGCCCTCCGCCCAGAACTTCAGTGCCTGAGCCTTCCAGCTATGAAGTCCAGAAATGCCTGCCTGCAGATTTCTCTTCAACCACAACCTATTCATATCATGTACTTGAAGAAGGACAGACATTGTATAGAGTATCAATGATTTACGGGACTACGGTTAATGATCTAATGGAAATTAATGGAATTTCGGATCATACTGATATCCCCGCAGGAACCAGGCTCAGGATTCCTGGCGCAGTGATAAGCGGATCGGGTTTGATTTGGCCTGTTCCGGGTAAAATATCCTCCCCGTTCGGTATGCGCTGGGGAAGACCTCATGAGGGAATAGATATACCGGCGCCCAGGGGAACGCCGATAAGAGCCGCGGCAAACGGACTGATTATTGCCAGCTCCAACAATCTGAGAGGGTATTCAGGATATGGCAGAATCATAATAATTGACCATGGAAAAGGGATTCAAACTTTATACGCGCATAACAACCAGAACAGGGTCAAATCGGGAAGTTGCATTAGATCTGGTGAGATTATAGGTGAAGTAGGCGCCACGGGCAATGCCACAGGGAACCACCTTCATTTTGAAGTAAGGAAAAACGGGAGGCCCGTAAACCCGTTAAACTATCTACCCTAAACTGATAAGGAGAGTTGTCACATGGAGGACTTAAAACAATATATTAGAGACATACCGGGATTTCCCAAAGAGGGGATTGTATTTCATGATATCACTCCGCTTCTTCAAAACGCCAAGGCATATGAAGCTGCCGTGGATGAAATGGCAAAATTGCTTGAGGGAAAAGAAATTGACTATCTTGTTGGAATTGAGGCAAGAGGGTTTATTTTCGCATCAGCTCTGGCAATGAAACTCGGCACAGGGCTTGTCATTGTGAGAAAACCCGGCAAGCTGCCTTACGTTACAATTAATGCATCCTACAACCTGGAATACGGGTCTGACTCTCTTGAAGTACACCGTGACGCCATTCATGAGGGCAGCAAGGTTGTAATGGTGGACGATCTTCTTGCTACAGGCGGAACCGCTGCCGCTGCGGGAGAATTAATAGAACAGCTAGGAGGTGAAGTTCTGGGTTATTGCTTTTTGGTTGAGCTTTTAGAACTTGAGGGGAAAAAATTACTGGATCCCCATCCGGTATGGTCAATTTTACAGTACTCAGCATGAACAACATAGGTATTATTCTTAACCCACAAGCTAAAATAAATAAAAAGAAAACAGCCGATATTCTGGATGATCTTCAAAACATATTCGGTGATAGCGCACTTCTTCGATTAACTAATAACAAGGATGAGACAGCAGATGTCGTCAAGGACTTTATTGATGAGGATATAGAGTTTTTACTGATTAGTGGTGGTGACGGCACCATATGCAATGTGTTGACTTCATTTATAAATCTTTCAGATAGCGAGAAACTCCCAGTGGTTGTACCTCTGATGGGAGGAACAATAAACATGATCGGCTCTGATGTCGGACTTAGAAAAAGCCAGATCTCAGTATGTAAGGACTTAAAAAAACTAATCAGTAACGGAGATAAAATTCCTGTTACGGAGCGCGGACTTCTGCGAATCGAAGAAGAAAACACATCTGAACCAACATATGGATTTACGTGGATAGACGGCCTGCTTTATAATTTTATGCTTGACTACTATTCTCAGGGCGCTGGAGTTCAAGTTGCGTCAATGCTTGCAATAAAAACCGTTCTTATGTCGATTGCGGACACGGAAAATGGACTATTTAAGCAAGTTGACTCCAAGGTTGAAATTGACGGGATAAAACTTCCACAAGATGGCCATATTTTTATTATTTCCTCCTGTTTAAAAAAATTCGTGTTTGGATTTAATATATTCCACGATAGCCCTGTGCCCGGAATATCTTTCAATACCGTATACATGAGGGAACCCTATTTAAAAAAATCCAAGCATAAAATCCCTCTCGGACTGTATAAGGGACTTAAATCAGATGATTCAGGAGACTTCATTAATCAATCCGTTAAAAACTTGCGAATACAAAAAAATAAGGGATATATAATTGATGGTGAAATTTATGAGCAAGGCACAGAAACAGACATCACCATTAGCCCCGGGCCTAAAATTAATATTTTTTCTCCAAACGGGGAAAAAGAGCTATAAATACCGGAAATCTACATGACAGACATAAGGGTAAAACTTAAAAAAACTGAAGATAAATCTTATAGCATAATCATTGAAGATGGTGTGCTCAACAAGATTCCTGAAATCATCAAAGAGGCAGGGCTCGGTCATAAATTCGCAATCATAACTGATTCAAACGTAGAGAAGCTATACGCTGGAAGACTATCTGATGAATTCAAACAGCATGGACTGGAGAACAAAATAATCTCTTTTGAAGCCGGAGAACAAAACAAGAACAGAGAGATTAAGGCCTGGATTGAAGATCAGATGCTTGAGTATAAATTCGGTCGAGACTCAGCTGTAATGGCCCTGGGAGGAGGAGTCGTGGGAGACATAGCGGGATATGTAGCGGCAAGTTATACTCGCGGACTTCCCTATGTTCAAATCCCAACAACGTTAGTTGCCTGTGTAGACAGCTCTATCGGCGGAAAGACCGCAGTGGATACTCCCCACGGGAAGAATTTGATAGGAGCGTTTCACCAGCCCTGGGCTGTTTTTATAGATGTAAGCACTCTTTTGACACTGAATGAAAAAGAAATCCGGGAGGGTCTTGCTGAAGTCATAAAATACGGAGTCATAAGTGACGGGGACCTTTTCACATTTCTTGAAGATAATATGGATAGCATTTTCTCTTACGATAAAGAGGCGCTTACCCATATAATAAAGAGAGGGTGCGAAATCAAGGCGGAAGTAGTTGAAAAAGACGAAAAGGAATCCAATCTTAGAAAAATTCTAAACTTCGGACATACAATTGGACACGCTGTAGAGAATTTATCCGAATACAAGATCTCACACGGAGAGGCCATATCAATCGGCATGATAGCCGAAGGCAAGATTGCCATAGAGATGGGAATATGGAATCAGGATGAATTGACCAGGCTTGAGAATCTGATTAAAAAAGCAGGGCTTCCGACTCAAATTCCGGAATATATGAATGCTGATATGATAATAGACTCAATGAAGCTGGACAAAAAATCCCGAGGCGGATCAATAGAAATGGTACTTCCGGACAAGATCGGCCGCATAGTTATGATAGATGGAAGCTACGGGATCAAGATAGATGAAACAGTACTCAATAAAATTCTATAACCCCTGCCGTCA
>CBDUCG010000081.1:0-9307 GCA_965365595.1 uncultured bacterium | reverse complement strand
AAACGTAAATGCCACCATCTGCCATAAGACTAAGGTATAGATTGCCATCCTTTAGTAGATATGAACGAATGTATCCCGCATTTCGTGAGATTTGCTCATCCATACTAGGAGGGGGACACAGTGCTTTCGTTGTAGCGAGTGGACCAAATTCAAACCTACCACTTGAGGGATCAGAACCAGCTTGAGCCGTCCATTTTCCATTAGCATTGTTACAATAGAATCATTCTCGACCGATTCATTAGAAGGTGACTTAGAATCTGATGCAGAGTCGGAGATTTCACTAGTCGAGTTGCAACCCAATATAATAGATCCACATAGCAGGGAAGCAAAAATAATGCAAAAAGTCATTATACCACTATTTATAGTATTAATTTTATTAACCTCCCAAATATCACAATCTAAGAACGGGGGATTAAACAGACATCGCTAATCCCCCATAATCTAATCAACTTAATTTAAAGAATCAGACCGACCATGGTTCTTAAATGATTTACCCGCCGTATATAACTGCCTCTGGTATTTCATAACGCTCGTTTCCAGCATTAATCATGTAGAGATCCGATTCTTTTGTGTAGTTGAAATCCATATTGCCATCGGCTTGTGAAAGATCAGCACTGACTGCTTTTCCATTTTCAAAGAATATTGCGCGCTTGCGACCGTCTGGAAGAGTAATAGAAACTGTTGCCGAGCCACCACCATCACGAGCTACCCCAAAAGGACATTGTCCCATAGGCTGTCCCTTTGATTGGGCACATGGTATTTTCCCTGTTGCATCGAATTTGCCCTGTCCTGCTCTAACCGCAGAGTTCTCGGTTGACTCATCCTCATCTTGGGCACTTGACTCGCTTGCAGATTCCGTTGCTTCTGATATATCCGCAGTCAGTTTCCACTTATACCATTCAAACGTAGCAACATTACCACTATCAGTCATAGTAGCCTTGTGGTCCGACCATCCTCTAGGGGTTTTAACTTTGTACTTCGCCCCATCCTGTATGAAGCGATACGTATCACCACTTCCGAGAGTAATATCGTACTCGTTCTTATTTGCAGACTCTTGCTGAGATATATCGCATTTACCCTCGTATTTGTAGTTGTTACTCTTTTCGTTGTACAACCTACAATTCCCTTCTACCGATGCGGTAATAGATATGGTTGGCTCACTGTAAGCTAAAGTAGCCGTCAACAATATGAGACTGAAAATAAATAAAAAGCTTTTCATAAATTACTACCTCCTAATATTTTTATCCTAAGTATAACTAATATTTCGGTAAATAGACCTCAGACCAACTTAAACGGATCTTGACAAAAGTGGTGCAAAAGAGATCAATGCATAAAATGGGTTTATTTCTATTATCTTTTGTTATAAAATTCAAATAAAAAGGGCAAATCAACAATCAAATACTTAAAGCATCTTATTATAGTTTTTCTTTTCTCCGTTTTAGCTTTATTTATTGCGACCAAACCCGCAATGGCCGATAATCTGGAGAAACTTGACCCTGAGGTTTATACGGTGTTACTGGAGAATGACCAAGTTCGGGTGCTAGAATGTCGGTATCAACCAGGTTGGAAATCGCCGATGCATTCACACCCAAATGCGATTGTCTATCCTTTTAAAAGTTCCAAAATAAAGTTCACATTCCCCGATGGCAAAACAATAGAGAAGGAATTCAAGGCCGGTCAGGTAGTTTGGATTGAGGCCGTGACACACTCTGCCGAGAATGTGGGTAATGCTGCATCTCATGCTTTGATTGTTGAATTAAAAGAGCCAGAGAAAACTAAGCAATAGATTCAAGCTCATAGAATCTACTCTAAACAAGAAGGGGCAGGTCAAACCTAATTTATGGGGCTTGGCATCCGATATATTTAGTAAATTTAAAATAATATTTCAAGACGCGAATATTCTTTATAATGATTTTAGTATATATTCAGAATAACTGTATATATGGAGGAGTTTATAATGACGAGTAATGACCTTGAAATATTTAATGAGATGCCATTTTTCTTCTGGGTAAAAGACGATGAGGGAACCTATCTATGGGTGAATAAAGCTTTGCGAGACATGGCGGGTGAGGAAGTAGTCGGGAAAAAAGACGCCGAGCTTCCGTGGTCTGAAGCGGCTGAGACATTAAGAGCTGATGATATTAAAGTGCTGGAAACCGGAAAGCCTCTACATGTCCATGAAATTGTTCAAAAACCCAATCATGACGACCTCAGCGTGTGCAAATTTGTCGGGGATTTTGAAGGCAAAAGGTGTGCATTTGGAGTTTCATTCGTCATTCCGAAATAAATAGAAGCGGGAGGTAGTAAGACTCCCGCTTCACAAAATTATTTGCCGCATATTATTAATCAAATATGACCTCCCTGCTCCGCATTAAGAAGTAAGTATAATTAAGTTGGAAACAAGCTATACGGAGGGAGCAATAAAAAAAAGAAGATGGGATTCTAAAACCAAGACTAAAATAGTACTTGAAGGCTTGTCTGGCAAACCGGTATCTGAGATATGCAATGAATACGGTATACATCAAAATCAATTCTATATCTGTCGTGATAAGCTCTTATCTGAAGCTCATAAGTGACAACGGCTCACAGCCTACATCACTCAGTTTTATGAAAGCCTGCTCTGATCCAGGAATACAGCAGATATTTACAAGCTACAACAACCTAAAAGGAAATGCAGATACAGAGAAAATGATAAGAACAATGAAAGAAGAACTCCTTTGACTAAGGGAATGGGAGAATAAAGGAGAGCTTAGACTAGAGCTAGGTAAGTGGGTGAATTATTACAACAGCAGCTATCTTCATTCTGCTCTGGGATATAAAACACCGGTTCAGGCGGAAGAGGAGTATTACAGGAATAAGACTTTACATAAGAACGTTGCTTGACTACCATATTGCTATACAAAAATTTATAGTAAACTCTTGTTTACTATGCTAATATTGATTACCAAAACTAATTAGTAGTTAGCCGATTTCAACATCTTTGATTAATTAAACTGAGCAACTAGGGAGAACACTTCGATGCAAAAACTAATTTTGCGCACAGGTCTGATGCTGAGCTTTATAGTTATAGCCGTTGCAGCCCACGCACAAGATAATAATAAGCTAAGTCCTGAGAAGACAGAAGCCATAGCTAAGGAAGCATTCATATACGGCTACCCTATGGTGGAGAATTATAAGACTATGTACGGATATGCTGTCGATAAGGACAGCTCACAGTATAAGGCACCTTTCAACCAGATTAGTAACGTGGCTAGAGTATATACCCCTAAGGATACTTCTGTAGTAACCCCAAACAGTGACACTCCATATTCGTTTCTCTGGGCCGACCTGCGAACAGAACCTCTAGTATTGGGAGTACCTGAAGTCGAAAAAGACCGTTACTATTCTCTCCAGTTTATCGACCTCTATACATACAATTTCGCCTATGTAGGCACAGCCACAACCGGAAACGGCCCAGGCAAGTTCCTGCTTACAGGCCCAAATTGGAAAGGTGAAAAACCGGAAGGTGTTAAAGAGGTTATTCGAGCAGATACCGATATCGTGTTTGTCGCCTATCGCACACAGCTCTTTAACCCTGAAGACATTGACAATGTTAAGAAAATCCAAGCTGGCTACACAGTACAACCTCTTAGCCAGTTCATAGATGAACCATCCCCGCCAGCGGCTCCGGAGATAGATTTTCCGCCTTACAGTACAGATGAGGTCAAGACGCTAGAGTTCTTTAACTACCTTAACTTTATACTTCAGTTATGCCCGACTGTGTCGGGTGATAAGGAAGCACGCGCGAAGTTTGCCGAGATTGGCATCGTGCCTGGTAAACCTTTAAATACAGATAGCTTATCCCCGGATATGAAGAAAGCCCTTGAGGCTGGAATGGCAGAAGGCCAGAAAACTATAAACAAGAAGGCAGCTACTACAAAATCGGCAGCTGACCTGTTCGGAACTCGGGAGTTTATGAAGAACAACTATCTGAACCGTGCAGTAGGGGCTAAAATGGGTATCTATGGAAACTCCAAAAGCGAGGCTTTCTATTTAATTTGGCAGAAAGATGCCGATGGCAATCCGCTTAACGGCGCAGACAACCGCTACATACTGACGTTCGAGAAAGACAAGATGCCCCCAGTCAAGGCGTTTTGGTCGGTGACGATGTATAACAGCAAAACCCAGCTTCTAGTTACAAATCCACTTAACAGGTATTTGATAAACTCGCCGATGCTACCTGAATTGAAACGTAACGCTGACGGTGGTCTTACTATATATATACAGAAAGATTCACCGGGCAAGGACAAGGAGTCCAATTGGCTGCCTGCTCCTGATGGACCAATATATATGGCCTTGCGGTGCTACTGGCCAAAGAAGGCTATCCTTGAGGGGGAATGGAAACTACCTACGGTTGAGCTTGTACAGTAGCTATTCACATTAACACTTCATTATTGCTATCGCGGGGATAAATTGACCTGCCTAGTGAAATTGAACCTTAATTAAAGTTAGAATAGTTCAACGATTGTTCTGGCTTGTGGAAAAGTCCACAAGATATCAATCCAACTTAACTCAGGCTTGACAAAAGGGGAGCGGCACATTGACCTGTCTCCCGATAATAGGTCCATAAGTTAAGTTGTTTTTTTGATAGAAAACCCTATAAATATTTTTTACCGTACTCACGCTTTGTCATACTATCAAGATCCCAAAAAATATTTTATAGAGAATATAAATTATCTATAAAATACATTCCCTACAGTTATTATCACCATTAAGACATATAACTTACTGCTTAATAATGGTTTTTTTACCAGTATCATACAAATACCTTAATTTATAAAAATCACTGATTCGACTAGATTAAGTTAAGATAGATCTATGCGAGAATTTTAGTCTATTTATTTTCTATTATCATATCTTTGACGAGCTTGTTGAATTTCACTCATATTCTTGGATCCCCAGGTTTCAAGCTGATTGAATATTGGAATTAATGATTTGCCCAATTCAGACATGGAATATATTACCTTCGGAGGTATTTCCATAAATTGTTTCCTATTTAATATACCGTCTCTCTCAAGCTCTCTTAACTGTTGAGTAAGCATTCTTTGTGAAACTCTTGGGATAAGTCGTCTTAATTCATTGAAGCGACGAGGCTCTATATTAATAAAATGGAGTATTTCAGGTTTCCATTTGCCTCCAAAGATATTTATAGACCCTGAGATTGGGCAAGGTTCACCATTAGCTGTATTTTGAATCTTCATTTTCTATTCCTCTATTAGTATACTTTTTTATACTATATAACATTAAAGTACCTAGTTGAAATATAATACTTAACAATTATAATAGAATGCAACTGATAATTAAATTGTAGGAGGTTATTTCAAATGGAAGATAAAAAAATGATAGCACAGGAGTATCTTAAAGCATTGGATAATGGCAAAGAATTTCTCCATCTATTCGCTGAAGATGCTGAAGTATTTTTCCCCAATTGGGGTACTGCAATTGGGATAGAGAAAATTACTGAATTATTCAATGATCTTGGCTCACAAGTTAAATCGTTTCGTCATCACCATGCATATTTAAATTGGATAATTAATGACGATATGATTGTTGTAGAGGGCTCAAGTCAAGGCGAATTGGTTACAGGAGAATCATGGTCAGATAGTAAATGGTGTGATGTCTTTGAAATTAGACAGGGCAAAATTCAGAGATTATATATCTACCTTGATCCTGAATACTCAAGATATTGAGTAATTGTATACAAAATTAGCTTACTTAAGATTAAAATTAGGTAGAATCATCTTAATAAACACACATTGGGATACTAAGCATGAAAAATAAAGATATTAATCATGAACAAGACCAAAACTCACATAAAAATATGAATGATATATTTCCCCCATTACCGATTGAGGAATGGGAGGATACAAAAAATACACTTCATTTGTTTTTTCAAATAGTTGGTAAAATTCGTTTGACGTTATTTCCTAAAATGAATCATTGGTGGCATGTTACTCTATACTTGTCCCCTCGAGGAATGACAACTAGACCAATACCCTATGGTAACATTATATTTGAAATAGAATTTGATTTTATAAAACACAATCTGCTTGTTACAACGAGCAATGGCGATGAAAAATCCTTTAGTCTAGAAAACTTATCTGTATCAGATTTCTACAATAAGATTATAACTATATTAGATGATCTTGGAATAAAAGTTGCAATCAAAGCTACACCCTATGACGTTCCTTTCAGTAACGTTCCTTTCGAATCTGACCAAAAACACTCTTCATATGACAAAGAATACGTTAGTAGATATTGGCGCATTCTAGTACCGATAAATTCGGTATTTGAAGAATTCAGAGGGAGATTTATTGGTAAAAGCACTCCGGTTCATCTGTACTGGCACCACGCTGATCTTGCTGTTACAAGATTTTCAGGGGAAAAGGGTCCGGATTATGAAAGCGGCACAAATGCGGATAAAGAAGCGTATTCTCATGAAGTTATTAGTTTTGGATTCTGGGCTGGAGATCAAAACGTAAGAGCGCCTGCATTTTACTCCTATACATATCCTGAACCAGAAGGATTGTCTGAGGAACAATTGTCTCCAAAAGAAGCATTCTGGAATACTGAAAATGGAGCTATGGCACTATTAATGTATGACGATCTTAGAAAATTGGAATATCCAAGACAAGCTCTTTTAGATTATCTCGAAAGCGCATACCTTGCGGGTGCTAGACAAGCAAAGTGGAATATCACTGAGTTCGAATTACCTAAGTAATTGAAAAGGATCATCACGCGAATATATACCGATAAAGAAGGTGAATTTCACTATTTATTACGATTGAATAATACACCTATTTGAGAGGAAATAATGTCTCAACAAATTCTAGGTATTCATCATATCACTGCAATTGCTGGTAATGCGAAGAAGAATTATGATTTTTATACTAAAATTTTAGGTCTAAGACTTGTAAAAAAAACTGTAAATTTTGATGACCCGGGAACTTATCACTTATATTATGGTAATAAATCAGGCCAACCCGGAACTATATTGACTTTTTTCCCTTGGGAAGGTGTAAGAAGGGGCAGAATAGGTACAGGTCAAGCTACTTCCACATCATTCTCTATTCCTGAAGGTTCTCTGAGTTTTTGGCTGAACCGATTTCAGGAACATGGAGTTATTTACAACAATCCTAATAAAAGGTTTGATGAGGAAGTACTAGCATTTGTTGATCCGGATGGTCTCAAATTAGAACTTGTTTCACATTCTGACATTGATTCAAGAACGCCATGGGAAACCGAGGAAATAAGTAATAATGATGGCATTCGGGGATTTTATAATACTACATTATCCCTTGAAGGTCATGAGGTGACTGCAAATCTGCTTAACGATTTATTAGGATATGAACTTTTAGATGAGCATGTCAATCGCTTCAGGTTTATTAATAGGGTTAGCCAAGATGCAAATATAATAGACCTTATATGCCTTCCCTCAGGCAAGAAAGGAATAGTTGCTGGTGGAAGCATTCATCACATTGCCTTTAGAGTTGCAAATGAAGCTGACCAGCTTGAGGTTAGAGAGAAACTTATTGAAAAAGGATATAATGTGACTCCGCAGTTAGACAGAAATTATTTTAAATCGATATATTTCAGAGAGCCTGGAGGTGTACTTTTCGAGATTGCTACAGATCCACCTGGTTTTACGGTGGATGAGGAATTAGACAATCTAGGAAATGAGCTTAAATTACCTTTATGGCTTGAACCCAAGAGAAATGAATTAATAGAAGTACTTCCTGATCTAGCGTAGATGAGCGAGAAACTAGGTCTAACTCATAAATACATCCCCTCAAGTAATACTGGTAATCATAATACACTCTTACTTCTGCATGGGACAGGAGGAAATGAAGACAGCTTAATACCGATTTCTGAAATAATTTCCCTGGTGCGGATTTGAGCAATGCGACATGGGGTGATGGAAGCTGTGTATGCGCTGAAGGATCATTCGGTACCTGTTTTGGGTGTGCTCCGGTAGATATTTGTACCGGTCCATAGCGCTTATCCTTTACATGATATTAGAATTAATCTATCCACCTTAAATTTTGCTTGACAAAAGGGGCGCAATACATTTGATATGAACAGTCACCATAATTTGTAGAAAAAATCCTAATCAATCTGATATTGTACTTTTATAGGGAGTAGTACACAATCATGCCAATACTCCACATTATCGATAAATCGAAACTGTGGAACATATAAATTCCTCAAGTAATATTGTATGCTCTATAAAAATATATCTATACAAAAATTTGTCTTTGATATACAATACCGCTGTTGTTAAAAAATCAAATTTAATACAGGCTAATTAATTGGAATTATATGACCTTGTTATGGGTATTATGCCGCTTTGGCTCGTATTTGTGACAACTCTGTTCATTGTACTACTATCTGTATATTTAGGTTATATGCTGGGGAAATTCATGCGAAGTAGAAGTGAGAATGGTGGGGAGTTATTCTCAGGTTCTGTTGTTACCTCCTCACTTGCTCTTCTGGCATTCATGCTGGCTTTCACTTTTAACATTGCTGCAAATCGTTACACTGAACGCAAAGAAATATTGCTTGATGAAGTAAACACCATTAGCACTACTTATCTCCGTGCTGACTTTCTGCCCAATCCATCTCGGGATGAAATCAAGAAACTATTAAGGGAGTATGTGGATATGCATGCGTTGCTGGTCGAACGCGAGAAGTGGAGGAATACCGATCAGCTACAAGAGCTAGTTAATGAAGCGGAATCCGTTCAGGATAAGTTGTGGTCTTATACTGTTCCTTTTGCAATACAGTATCCTGACTCTGAATCAATCGGCCTTTTTATTGGTTCCGTCAACGAACTCATTGACTTGCACACTAAACGAGTTGTAGTTGCGCTTCAATACCACATTCCAGGAGCCATATGGGGCGCATTATACCTGCTGTCTATACTAGCTTTCGGGCTCGTGGGATACGAACTAGGTACTGCAAAAACCGGAAGCGTGCTTGTGAGCATAATCATGGCTGTCACATTCTCCACTGTTATACTTCTCATTACCGATCTTGACCGTCCAAATGAAGGCAATATTTATGTGAGTCAGGAACCAATGGTTCAATTACAGCAAAAGCTGAATCTACAGGTTCGCTGATGTGAATACAAAAATAACTTAAAGTTTGAGTTGACCTGCCCTTTATGATAAGTCCATGTGTTAAGTTATATTAAAGACTTATGTTGAAAAACCAGATTTTGGACCTGAATGGTCACTTAGACTTCAATTACAGTTTCTTTTCCCAAGAA
>CBDUCG010000080.1:0-9353 GCA_965365595.1 uncultured bacterium | reverse complement strand
GTGGCAATCTGGCTGTCGAGCAAACCGGGGCCAGCATAATGGCCTGCTCTTTGTTGAAGCCGTTCTTGTAACGTTTCTCGATTCCCTTTAAGATAAACAAAAACATTTTTTTATCCGGAACACTCAGTAGATAATCCCTGTATGATTGTTTGAGAGCAGAGCAGGCAATAACCGTATTGTCGGATTGTGACAATATAAGCCCCTGAATAGATTTAAGCCAGGAAATCTTGTCTTGATCAGTAAGTGGGATACCCCGACTCATTTTTTCTATATTTTTTCTGGAATGATAATCCTCCGCGTCGTAGAAATCACAATCCAGCTTTTCTGAAAGGATTTTACCCACAGTAGATTTGCCTGCGCCAGAAACACCCATTAGTATGAAAATGATTGGATAGCTTGTTTGATCATACAGTGGAGAAACTTTACGAACTATCCTATACCGCACTTACAAGCAGTGACAAGAAAGGCTACCAAAACAATAGAAGCAGCCATTAAGTAATAATGCATTCTTTTAACCTCAGTTGTATATTTTTAAATATATAAATTGGTCGCTATCCCAATTGACAACTACATGCGGTAATTAATAAAGTCGCAAGTACAATTGAAGCAACAGTTATATGATAACGCATAATTAGGACCTCGTTAATAGTTTTGCTGTAAACTGCAACCCCACAAGATATAAATCTTATCATCAAAAAAAAGGAATAACTACACTGATTTTGAAATTAATTTCAACCAATGCCAATTTATCCGCAAATATATTGACTGATATATAAATTGCTATTAAATTGATGATACCTCATGATATTTTGGGCTTGAAATGGTTAACTCCGGTTTCACTTCTCCTTAACACATTCTTAACATTACTGGTGTTTAATCCTTCATGAATAAGAAATAAAAGGAGGTAGTACAATGTTTAAAGGTATATTAAAATCTAAAATCATTACCAGCAGTCTTGTTGCATTTGTTGTTGTTTTGGTAGCAGGATTTGCAACGGCAGACGAACCCGTAAAGGTTGACCCGTCAATTCCGGCATATACAAAAACAAGCGGTGTTTCCGGAAACATTAACAGCGTGGGATCCGACACAATGAACAATCTTATGGCTCTATGGTGTGAAGAATTTACAAAGGACTATCCAAATGTTAGGTGTCAGATTGAAGGTAAAGGTTCAAGTACAGCTCCACCGGCTCTTATAGAGGGAACAGCGCAGTTTGGACCAATGTCACGTGGAATGAAGAGTAAAGAAATAGACGAGTTTGAGAAGGCGTTCGGATACAAACCCACAGAGGTTCCAACATCAATTGATGCTTTAGCAATATTTGTTAACAAAGACAATCCGATTGAGTGTCTCACAATTGAACAGGTGGACGCTGTTTTCTCAAAAAACAGAAAGTGTGGCGGAGCTGAAGATATTGCTACGTGGGGACAGCTCGGACTAGGAGGCGACTGGTCGAATGTGCCTATAAGTATATACGGCAGAAACTCGGCTTCCGGAACCTACGGCTACTTCAAGAAAAAAGCACTTTGCAAAGGGGACTACAAAGATTCTGTTAAAGAACAGCCGGGATCAGCATCAGTTGTTCAGGGCATAACAGAGGAAAAAGGCGCTATTGGATATAGCGGTATCGGTTATCGCACATCAGGAGTTAAAGCTATACGGCTTGCAAAAAAAGCAGGCGAGTGTGCAGAGCCTACCCTTGAGAACATCGTTAGTAATAAATACCCTCTGGGAAGATATCTATATCTTTATGTAAACAAAAAACCCAATGAACAGCTTGATCCGCTACGCCTGGAATTCTTAAAATTTGTGCTCAGTAGTCAGGGCCAGGAAGTAGTAGTTAAAGACGGCTATCTTCCACTTCCCGGTGATATTGACGCAAAAATAATGAGTAATATAGGCGCTAATTAAATCGTAATTGGATCAATATCTCAAACTCTAAATAGCACCAGTACCAAATGACTGCTAAAACTAGACTAAAGAAAAAAGAACCACAACAAGCTTCCCCCGGATTAAAAAGGAGGAAGCTTGTTGACTTTATTGCAACAAGCATAGTAACTACTGGCGGTATTGCTGTAATTCTCAGCATTCTTGCTATCCTGGTATTCATTGGAATAGAAATAGTACCTCTATTTCAGAGCGTAAAATCTGAGCTTGCAAGCACATTTATCTTAAAAGAATCTCCTGAGCTTTCATCCTATTCAATGGAGACTTCAGATAATAAAACTTTTCCCTTTATAGCAAGCGGTCTCGAAGAATACAGAGAGATAGGATTTGTTGTAACGAAAGACGGGATGCTCACTTTCCTATCACTCAAAGACGGAAAAACCATAAAGCAATTTCCGTTAACGGAACTTGAGGAAAGTAAAATCACCTCAAGCTTTGTATCGGTAAATAATAAACTATACAGTTTTGGAACAAACGACGGCTTCATACTTCCTTTAAAAACTGAATATAAAATACATTTTGAAGGCAATAACAGAATTATCACTCCCGAAATCAGCCAAGGCAGTCTTTTTAAGGTAAGTGACGACTCACTTACAACGATAGCGTACGAAGAATCGCAGGAAGAATCCGCATCCGCCGCCGCGGCCTATACATCAGCTGGAGAGCTTCTCTTTGTAGCTCTGGTTGAGCCGGAAGACGATTTTGTTATAAGTGATGAGCCCGAGCAATTAGCACATAACCTATCTAAGAAACTCAACGGCTATACCGTTACAACAATTGAACTGGACAGGTCTTTGGAGAATCTTTTTGTAGGTACCGACAACGGGAAAATATTCCACTGGGATGTGAGCAACAAGGAAAATCCTGAATTCCTGAGAGCCATAGACGCAACAGAGAGTCCTAATACGGCAATTACAGCTCTTTCATTTTTATTGGGTGACAGATCACTGCTGGTAGGAGACGAGGCGGGTAATGTGTCGGTTTGGTTTGAAATTCACGATTCTTCTTCACCTACTGGGGATGTGCTTACCAGAGTACATCATCTGGCGCCTCTAGAATTGCCCGTAACACAAATCAGCTCATCAGCAAGGGATAGAGGATTTATAGCTTCAGACACAGGCGGAAACATCAATCTCTATCATGCCACCTCCGGTCAGCTGCTTAAAGAATTCAAAACGGGAGGATCCTCTATACAGAGACTGGCATTTGCTCCCAAATCAAACGGAGTACTCGCAATTGATAATGAAGGGAAAGTCTATAATTGGTATGTAGATAATCCCCATCCGGAAACAAACTTTAAAACTTTGTTCGGAAAAGTATGGTATGAAGGTTATCAGAAACCGGAATACGTCTGGCAGTCAACGGGCGGAACCGATGAATTCGAACCAAAGTTGAGTTTGACGCCTCTTGCTTTCGGTACTTTAAAAGGTGCTCTCTATGCGTTATTGTTTGCAATTCCGTTATCTATATTTGGTGCAATTTGCGTCTCACAGTTCATGCACCCGTCTCTAAGGAATACTATTAAACCTATAATCGAGATCATGGCAGCTTTGCCAAGTGTGGTTCTAGGCTTTCTTGCAGGTCTCTGGCTTGCTCCTATTATTGAAAAAATAATTCCAGCGGTTTTCACACTGCCTATCATTCTTATATTGTTTACCCTAATAACAGTAGCAGTTTGGCACAATGTCCCGCGAAGTATTAAAGGAAGATTCAAAATTGGAACCGAACTGTTTATCCTTATACCTATAATTCTTATTGGAGTCCTATTTTCCCTTTGGCTGAACCAGCCTATTGAGAGCGCACTTTTCGGAGGAAGCTATAAAGAATGGTTCTACTCTGTTTTAGGTTTACAGTATGAACAGAGGAACTCACTCATTGTCGGATTTGCAATGGGATTTGCTGTAATACCAATCATATTTACAATTTCTGAAGATGCATTGTCAAGTGTACCAAAACATCTTACCGCCGGATCATTGGCTCTGGGAGCCAATCGCTGGCAAACAGCTATCAGGGTTGTTCTACCTACAGCAAGCCCGGGAATATTCTCAGCAGTGATGATAGGTTTGGGTAGGGCAATTGGTGAAACGATGATTGTTTTAATGGCAACAGGAAATACTCCAATTATGGACTGGAGTCTGTTCAACGGTTTCAGGGCTTTATCCGCAAACATTGCGGTTGAAATCCCGGAAGCGCCACACGGCGGCACATTGTATAGGGTTTTATTCCTAGCTGCATTGTTACTATTCTTCTTCACATTCATTGTTAACACAGCGGCAGAGCTTGTAAGACAAAGATTAAGAAAAAAATACGGACAACTATAATGAAAAATTTTTGGAAAACCGGAGACCCCTTTGTTTGGCTGACTGGTGTGGCGCTGATGTTCAGCCTACTTATGATAGCAGGACTACTTTGGCTCATAATGGCCAAAGGGTTGGGATTCTTTTGGCCAAGCAACATCACAGAACTTACACTTCAAAACGGTACTAAAGTCATGGGTGAAATAACAGCCCATGAAGAGATCAAAGGTATCAGCGGCAAATCCCTGGCTGAACCAAAATTCAGGACACAGCTTAAAATCGGAAACAGAGATCTTTACGGTCTTGATTTCAGATGGATAGACGATGAAGACATAGAATCTGAGTCGATGCCCAAATATGCTGTAGTAATGGAAAGAAGGGAGTGGGGAAATTTCTACGGCTTCATCAAGGAAATAACCCAGGATGGAAGAGTAATTTGCCAGAGCAATGAGGAATGCTGGCCTAAACTCGAGGAATATATACCCGTTTATGCCGGAATAGCAGAAGAAATCAAAAAAATAGAAAAAGGTGACATTGGCGGCATCAACAGGCAAATTGAAAACTACAGGCTCAAAATCAAGGGCGTCGAACTTGAAGGCAGGGACGAGAGCAAGATAAAGAAATACGAAGAAAAAATAGCGCTTGAAGAAGAGAAGTATAAAGAAAAGGAAAAAGAATTAGAAGTACTTTACGAAGAATTTAATAAAGAAAAAATAGTTATGCTTTCTGCTGACGGCAGAGAGAAAGAAATGGCTCTCGGAAACGTTGTTCTCGCCTTCAGACCCAATTCAATGAGCTGGTTTCAAAAAGCCGGGCTATACTTCCACAGAATGTGGGGATTTGTCTCAGATGATCCAAGAGAGGCGAATACTGAAGGTGGAGTATTCCCCGCTATATTCGGAACCATAATGATGGTATTAATAATGAGTATTGTCGTGTTGCCGTTTGGTGTATTGGCAGCTTTATATCTGAGAGAATATGCCAAGCAGGGAACCTTGGTCAGAATTGTAAGAATATGTGTTAACAACCTTGCCGGTGTCCCATCTATTGTATTTGGAGTATTCGCTGTAGGATTTTTCATATATGGGATAGGAGCGTCAATTGACAGTTTCTTCTTTGCAGAGGCTCTTCCTAATCCAACTTTTGGAACAGGTGGCATTCTTTGGGCTTCCCTAACACTTGCCCTTCTCACCGTACCCGTTGTCATCGTTGCAACAGAGGAGGGACTAGCTGCTGTATCAAGAGAAATCCGACACGGCTCACTGGCTCTTGGAGCAACCAAATTTGAGACCACCTGGAAAATCGTAATTCCAAGCGCCATGCCCGCAATATTAACAGGTTTAATTCTGGCAATCGCTAGAGCAACGGGAGAAGTAGCGCCGCTCATGATAACAGGGGTTGTGAAACTTGCCCCACAGCTTCCTGTAGACGGATACTTCCCATATATTCATCTTGAGAGAAAATTTATGCACCTTGGATTTCATATATATGACGTAGGTTTTCAGTCGCCAAACGTAGAAGCCGCAAAGCCTATGGTATTTACTACTGCTCTTCTTTTGATATTAATTGTGATTATATTGAATTTGACTGCGATAATAATTAGAAACCGTCTGAAGAAGAAATATGCTACGTCCGCAGTTTAATAAATGTTATCATATATATCTAGCGCGGAACATTTTTGGAGGTCGGAAATAAAGTGGGCACACAGAATGTAAAACAAATAAGGGAAATGGAAATGGAAAAGAAAATAGAGTCTGATATTACAGAAGACATGGACAATAATAAAGCTCCATACGCCAAATTCGAAGTTCCGGATCCAGTTGTTGAGGTTAACGACTTAAATCTATATTACGGCTCCAAGCAGGCTTTAAAAAATATCTACATGGATATTCCTAAAAATAAAGCAACAGCCTTTATAGGACCTTCGGGGTGTGGGAAGTCTACATTGCTCCGGTGTTTTAACAGGCTAAATGACCTGGTGGACAGCTGTAAAGTAGAGGGAGAAATTTTAATCGATGGGCAAGATATTCAAGATCCTGCGATAGACATTACCCAGCTTAGAAAGAATGTAGGCATGGTGTTTCAGAAATCAAACCCTTTTCCAAAGTCAATTTATGAAAATGTAGCTTACGGGGCAAGGATTGCAGGGGAAAATAAAAAGTCCGTGCTTGACGGTATTGTAGAGAAAAGTCTAAAGGGAGCCGCGCTTTGGGATGAAATATGCGACAGGCTGGATGAAAGCGCCCTTGGCATGTCCGGCGGGCAGATGCAAAGATTATGCATCGCAAGAGCCATAGCCGTAGAGCCTGAAGTTCTTTTAATGGATGAACCATGTTCAGCTCTTGACCCTATTGCGACCGGCAAGATTGAGGACCTTATCACACAGCTAAAAGAAACCTATACTATTGTAATTGTGACCCATAATATGCAGCAGGCATCTCGTGTTTCCGACTACACGGCTTTTATGTACCTAGGCGAGCTTATAGAATATGACAATACGGAAACCATATTTCTTAATCCTACCAAAAAGCAGACAGAAGATTATGTATCAGGAAAATTTGGATAACATAAAGTGAAAAGACATGGCGGTTACAACAAAAAAGAAAGTTTTGTTTTTATGTACTCACAACTCGGCGCGCTCTCAGATGGCCGAAGGGCTGCTGAAGAATCTCTACGGTAATAAGTTCGACGTTTACAGCGCGGGAACCGAACCATCCAGGGTAAACCCGTTTGCTATCGAGGCTATGAAAGAAATGGGCATTGATATATCTCAGAATAAATCAAAAAATATGGAATGTTTTGTAGGAACAGAATTTGATTATGCAGTAACCGTTTGTGATAATGCCAGAGAATCCTGCCCTGCATTCCCTGGCGCCAAGAATAATATTCATAAAACTTTTAGGGACCCTTCTAAATTTAGGGGAAAAGATGAAGAGATACTGAGCGGCTTTAGAGAAGTAAGGGATGAGATCAAATTATGGCTCGAAGTTGAGTTCCATGATTATTGATGATTTTCAGATGACAAAGCTAATGCATTGAGGAGAGATTAAGTGATCAGACTCGAAGAAGAAATAAATAAATTAAAAAAAATGCTATTTGAAATGGCGACGTCCGTTGAGGAAATGATTGCAAAGAGCGTAAAAGCGCTTGAAGAAAACAACATGATTCTTGCGGAAGAAGTGATTAAAAGCGATCAGATCGTAAACGAAATGGAAGTCGACATTGATAACCAGTGCATAAGGATTCTCGCTCTTTATCATCCTGAAGCTGAGGACCTCAGAACAGTCACTATGATCATGAAAATAAACAATGACCTGGAAAGAATCGGCGACCATGCTGTAAACATTGCCGAGATGACAAAATACCTGGCCGATAAGCCGCCTGTAAAACCATTGATTGATATTCCGAAAATGGCTGAAAAGGCAATCGAAATGCTACAGGAAAGCCTGGATTCCTTTGTAAATAAAGACGCTGATCTCGCTGTTGAAGTTTGTAAAAAAGACGATGAAGTAGACGCACTGGAACCGCAAATTGTAAGAGAGCTTATAACTTATATGATTTCGGACCCTAACACCATTGACAGGGCTCTTACCTTAATCTTGATTGCCCGGGGGCTTGAAAGGGTTGCTGATCTCGCGACCAACATCGCTGAAGATACCTACTATATCTCTAGTGGAAAAATCTTAAAGCATCAACATACACATGTGTATGAGAACTGATATTTTAAAACCGTTCTACTATATTTAGTGCAACCCAAAATAGTTCCAGTTTCAGAACCCTCAAAGATTTATTTAATGATTGATTATCCTTTGTGCTTGAAAACACAGTGCAGACGGATAAACTCTTGCCTTTGGGAATGAAGAAATTATGCAGCTAAAAGAACTATATTCACTGGGAAAAGAAAACCTCAGACAAAATGCAATAGAGTCTCCAGGCTTGGAAGCCTATATCCTGCTTTCTGAATCGGAAGCTGTAAGCGGCTTAAGTGATATATATACCCATCCTGAAAAAGAAGTCGACCAGAAAACATATAAAAAATTTCAGGACTTAGTGGAGAGAAGGTTAAAGAGAGAACCTATATCTTATATAACTGGGGAGAAGGAGTTTTACTCCAGATCTTATAAGGTAAATTCAGGAGTTCTGATTCCTAGACCCGAGACTGAGCTTCTGGTAGATGAAGCTCTTTTACTGGCCAATCAAATAGCTTCTCCGAAAATTCTGGATATAGGGACTGGAAGCGGCTGTATTTCGGTCACTTTGGCTTATATGTGTAATAACGCAAAGATAGTTGCTACAGACATTTCTCAGAAAGCGCTGAAAGTTGCCAAAGAAAATATTTTCAAACATGGAAAGCAGGATAAAATTTCACTGGCAGGCGGAGATTTAATTACATTTTTTAAAGACAGATCATTTGATATAGTTATTTCAAATCCGCCATACATTTCCGAATCCGAAATAAAAAAGCTGGAGCCTGATGTTAAAGACCACGAACCAATAATAGCGCTGAGGGCAGGAGAGGACGGATTAGAATATATTAAGAGAATTATTTCTGACTCAAGAAGGGTTTTGAAAGAAGAGGGATGGTGTGTTCTTGAGGTTGGTCAAGGACAAGCGGAAAAAGTTATAAACCTATTTAAAGAGTATGGATTTATAGCAGTATCCACAAAAAAAGACCTAAACGGCATAGATAGAGTGATATTGGCTAAATGGAAAAAATAATAGTAGAAGGCGGAAAAAGATTAGAGGGTGAAGTTACGGTAAGTGGCGCCAAGAACTCGGTGCTACCTCTTATGGCTGCGTGTATTATTGCCCAAGGCAAAAATACGATAACCAACGTTCCCGATCTGGCGGATGTCAGGACTATGGTCAAGCTCCTTGAGATTTTGGGAGCGGAAGTGGAATTTGAGAACGGGACATTAGTTATCGATTCAACCAAAATGGATACTTGGGAGGCGCCGTACGACCTAGTGAAAACAATGCGCGCTTCGGTTTTAGTGCTCGGACCGCTCACGGCAAGATTCGGACGCTCACGGGTGTCTCTGCCCGGTGGGTGCGCTATTGGGGAACGCCCTATTGATCAGCACTTAAAAGGGCTTTCCATCTTGGGAG
>CBDUCG010000079.1:0-9428 GCA_965365595.1 uncultured bacterium | reverse complement strand
CATGTTATTAAATGAGCTGCACTCAGCGTTTGAAGAATCGAAAAAGAATGGAAAGCGATCTATTAAAAAGGTAGAAAATAAAGTTGTAGATCGCCCGTTTTTAAGTTTGTTATTTGCCTTTATGGGAGGACTTATATTCTGCAAAGTTCTAGATAACAATAAAACAGAATAATCATTCTATTTTTTAACAGTTCTTGCTGATATCGCTCTCAGGCAATATAACAAACTCGACATTTTAACCGATTGGCTTCAAATAAAACGTGAACAATAGTTAAAATATGAATTCCACTACTGATGCTATAAATATTGTGTTAAAAAGCATTATGAATTTGGGGGAGAGCTTTCTGGCTCATCTGCCCAATATTCTCATTGCAACATTAGTTATTTTTATTACCTGGATTGTCTACAAATTTGTTGATCGAATCCTTAATATATTTTTCCGAAAAATCCATTTAAGAACTTCGCTCATAGAGCTCATAAATAAATTGACCTATATTTTGGTATGGTTTATAGGATTCTTGGTAGCTGCTGTTATCGTTTTTCCAGATTTTACACCTGCAAAACTGCTGACTGTGATAGGGCTTGGTTCCATAGCAATTGGTTTTGCATTTAAAGACATATTTGAGAATTTTTTGGCTGGAATCTTAATTTTATTTAGAGAACCTTTTCAAATTAAAGATTTCATAGAATGTGAGGGAATGGAAGGATTTGTAGAGGACATAAATATAAGAGATACCAATATCAGACGTGTTGACGGCCAGCGTATAGTCATACCTAACGCAATGTTATTTAAGAACCCTGTAAAAGTCAGAACAGATCTTGATCGAAGGCGTGTAACAGTAATGTGCGGTGTGGCATATGGAGAAGATGTGGATGAAGCGCGCCAAGTAATTTATGAAGCTGTAGATAAACTGGATAGTGTTGACAGTGACAAGAAAGTACAAATATTTGCACAGGCTTTTGGTGCAAGCAGTATAGATTTTGAGGTAACATGGTGGACCGGCTCTAGTCCGCTTGAGATAAGGCAGTCCAGAGACGAAGTTGTAGCATCGGTGAAACGCGCGCTTGATGACGCCGGAATAGAAATTCCATTTCCTTATAGAACACTTACTTTTAAAGAGCCGCTTCATACAGTTTCAGACAAAGAAATCGAAGGATCAAAAGAATCTTCTGAATAAACTTATGTTTCTATGGTCTTCTCTTTAACTTTGCTGTCATGACTAAATGATATAAAATATCTTTTAGTTGGGGAGATCAAACTATTGGAAAAAATGGTAAGTATTCTAAATTCATATTGGGAAACCTTCCTTTATTTACTGCCAAAGATCGCAATTGCGGTAATTGTTTTCATTATAATTCTCATTATTGCTTCTAAAATTAGCCAGTTAGTAAGAAAGGCCGCATCTCTACGGATGGATGATCCTTTAATCGTTAATTTCCTAGGAAGAATCACACGTTGGTCATTAATAGTTTCCGGTCTTATTCTATGTATGTTCTTGCTGGGCCTTGGAGGCATAGCAGGTGGGCTTATTGCAGGGGCCGGTGTCTCAGCGATAATTATTGGATTTGCATTTAAGGATATAGGAGAAAACTTTCTTGCCGGAATAATCTTGGCCTTTAGCAGGCCATACAATATTGGTGATAAAGTGGAAACTGGGAGTACTTATGGAATAGTCAGAGCTCTTGATTTAAGGAATACACATATTAAAACTTTTGACGGAAAAGATGTGTATGTGCCAAATGCTATGGTCTTGAAAAATCCACTTATAAATTATACTCGAGACGGGTTCTTAAGATATGAATTTCTGGTTGGCATAGATTATGACGATAACATTCAGCATGCTATTGAAGTTATTCTCAAAGCAGTGAGCTCGGTTGAAGGTGTGCTGGCGGGCGACAAAGCCCCCCAGGTACAGATAAACGAACTTTCAACAAGCACAATAAATTTAATAGTTTATATATGGACAGATACTTTTGACCTGACCAAGGATGATTTGCAAATTAAAACTGAAGTCATGAATGAAACCAAGAAAGCATTAATTGAAAATAAAATCACAATGCCGGCAGATATATTGGAACTTAAGATTTACAATGAAAATATGCCGATTCCTATTAAATTGCTGGATAAAAAAGATACCCAGAGCTTGGATGGAAAAAGATGAAAGCTCTAATTCAATAGCCCCATTTTCTTCATTCTATATCTTAAATTCTGTCTGTTGATTCCGAGCATCTTTGCTGTTTTTGTTTGATTCCAATCATTTAAATCCAGAAATTTCTTTATTATCTCCTGTTCTACCTTATCAAGAGAAGCATCATCCAGGTTTACCTCCAGATTCATCTTGGTTTCGGTGTTTTCCACTTTTATTTTTTCATCAGAATTTTCAATCTGGATATATTTCTTGTTAAGTTCTTCTCCTTCACTCAGAATCATGGCTCTTTCGATGGTGCTCCTCAGTTCACGTATATTTCCCGGCCAATCATAAATCTGAAGAGTGTTTCTCAGATCTTCTGAAACGGTAGTTATTTTTTTGTTCAATTCATTATTGTAATGTGTTATGAAGTGATCTGTGAGGAGGCGTATGTCCTCTTTCCTCTGTTTTAAAGCCGGCATCTTAAGTCGTATGACATTTAGCCGATGATAGAGATCTTCCCTGAAATCTCCATTCTCAACTTCTTTTACCAGATCTTTGTTTGTTGCAGCGATAACCTGTACATCAACATTTATATCTTTTTTGCCCCCAAGCCTCCTAAAAGATCTCTCTTCAATTACCTTGACTAATTTAGATTGCAGATTGGGGCTCATATCTCCGATTTCGTCCAGGAACACAGTACCTTTATGAGCATCTTCCAATATGCCTGATCTTGATTTTTTTGCATCAGTGAAGGCACCTGACTCGTACCCAAACAGCTCACTTTCAAGAAGATTCTCGGGAATTGCTGCGCAGTTCATCTCAATAAAAGGTTTTTCTGCTCTAAGACCATTATAGTGAAGCACTTTTGCTGCAAGACCTTTTCCTGTTCCTGTTTCACCTGTGACTAAGACCATATTGAGATCGTTTTGAGTCAGTTTCTTTAACAAAGCTATTACTTCTTGCATTGCATTGCTCTCACCAATTAGCGAGGCGAATGCGTACTTGCTGCTTGTTTGTCTGGTTGTAACTTTCACAGTCTTTTTAAGCTCAGAGGTATTAAGTGCATTATGAATGACAACTTTTAATTTGTCTGTTGGAAATGGTTTCTCAATGAAATCGTATGCTCCGTGTCTCATTGCAGAAACTGCAGCTTCAACATGGCCATGTGCGGTAATTAATATATTTATTGTAGCAGGGCTGACATTGTTAATACTTTTCAATATTTCAATACCATTCATATCCGGGAGTCTTAAGTCAATAATAGCTATAGCCGGTGAATTCTGACTAGCCAAAGTAATTCCATCTTTTCCGTTAAAAGCATTTATTACATCATAACCTTCCTCGGATAAATATTTTGTGAGGTTTTTATTAAAAAACACTTCGTCGTCTATAATGAGTATCTGATTAGCCAATATTATTTCCTTTGTTAAGTTTTATGAACACTATTTTCTGTCAGATCTACGGGCAAAGTAACGGTAAAGACGGAGCCTTTGCCATAGTCGCTCTTTACACTAATTGTGCCGTTGTGGGCTTGGATTATTCTAAGAGAAATAGGTAAACCCAAACCGCTTCCTTCTTCTTTTGTTGAGAAAAACGGCTCGAATATTTTTTGTAAATGTTTTTTCTCTATGCCGTGCCCGGTATCCCTGATCTCAAATATTAAATAACTATTTTCAAATTTTGTAGTAATTGTAATTTTACCATCATTACTTGAAATTGCTTGAACCGAGTTCAATAACAAATTGACCAGCACCTGATGGATTTGTTCAAAATCAAGTAAAATGGTCCTGCTTGGTAACGCCAAGTTTTTTTCTAAAGTAATTGATTTTGACTTAATCTGAGGCATTGCAATCTCGATTACTTTTTCTACTAGCTCATTGGGATCGCCCTCTACAAGTTTAATGTCTCTGGGTATAGCGAGCTGAAAGAGCTCAATGATTATTCTGTCAAGTCTGCTGATCTCGGAGATTATCTCATTTATCATTTCATGCTTTTCGTTTGTAGTTACTCTTTTCTTCAGATTTTCCAAAGCTACTGCAATTCCAGACAGTGGATTTCTAACCTCATGAGCTATTTTTGTGGCCATCACTCCGATTGTTGCCATTCTTTCTGCTTCAATAAGTTCCTTTTGCTTGTTTTCTAGCTCATTTTTAACTTCTTCAATTTTCTCTTCCAGCACATCATTAAACTTTTCGGTTTGTTGCAGCAGTTTTCTGTTTAGATCGTTTTTCTCTTTAAGTTGAATGTTTTTTTCTTCTATTTGATTGTACTCATCTTCAATACTTTGAAGCATTCTATTAAAAGATTTCACCAGCCTGGCTACTTCATCAGTACTACCTATTTTTTCTACTCTATACGAATAGTCTCCTTCCTGGACATTCTCGGTTGCACTAACCAGTCTCAAAATAGGCTTGGTGACTCTTCTTGGAAACATGATTGTTACAATACCGCCAAAAAGTACTGCTAAGGAGGCTACTACAAAAATATTTATATAGGCTACCCCTATCTGATTATCGGCAATCTTAAGAGCTTCGATTATGTTCTCACCTGTAATGCCATCATCTCCGGATTTGTTTTCTTCTTCACTGAACGCAGAAATGATTTCAGAAATGCTAAATTCTTCTTCGCCATAAGTTGTTCTAGTATTCTTGAGCCCGCTGATGCTGTACATACAAAATCCGCTCACCAAAACAATAATAGCTAGCATTATCAAGAAACCTATTGTGATTTGTTTGTCTAAAGTCATTAGATATCCTGTGAATTTTTATTTATCAATCTATCTGCCACTAAAGAATATTACTTTGTTAAATTGATTGCAACTTAAGTGCCAAGACCTGTTCATTTTATAAAACTAGATGAATATTGAGTGATTATAGAGACATAAGTTACGTGTGCCTAACCGTCATTTTTTACTTATTACCTATAATCATCTTTATTGATAACATATATACACAGTAAACTGTTGAATATTTGATAATTAAAAAGCTGATTACCCTCCATGGGCTGTAACTTGCCAAAATTATTCTTTTTTATTTTCAGATCCTAATTGGCACATGCGTTGCAACTAATATTAATATTTCATCTACACGGAGGTTGGTATCGGGCTAAATTTATCAATAGGTTTTTTACTCATTGCGGTAATTGCAGCATTACTGGGATTTTCGGGCATAGCCGGAGCATCGGCAAGTATGGCAAAAATATTCTTTATCATTTTTCTGGTTTTGTTTGTCATATCACTGGTTTTCGACAAAAAAGGAAATACATGAGGCATATTACAGGATTATTTAGGTCATAAATATGAAGACTTATGATAAACTAATCACTAATTTGAAAGAGTTAATAAGAATTATTAACTCTAAATATACTGATAAGAATAGAAACTCAGATCAATTGTTATTATGTGAGATAAAAAATTTGCTTGAGATGAGTAATTTGAATACTGATAAATGGAAAAACAACGCAAATGTGGACTTTAAGCAAATAAAAAAATATTAAGGAGATGATTTGAATGAAATGGGATCAAGTAGAAGGAAATTGGAAACAACTGAAAGGAAAAGCCAAAGAAGAGTGGGGCAAGCTTAATGATGATGATTTAGATGTGATAAAGGGAAAGCGTGAACAACTGGTAGGAAAATTACAGGAAAAGTACGGATATACAAAAGAGAAAGCCGAAAGATTAGTCGATGAGTGGTTAAAGGATATCTAAGTGGGAATTATAGACTACTTACCCATACCCACATTGCCCTTTCTCACCCGTTCGCAATATCGGTAGAAAGGGCAGATCTTGTCCAAGTGGAACCCAGCTGGCTGGAGATTTGACTCTCACATTTGATAAAAGCGGAGTTATTCAAGAGGCCGTTGAGAGTTTTAATTCTATCATATCAGATGCAGCCGGTGAATATGGTGTAACTGTCGTAGATATTAATGAGGCCCTGATGAGATTAATTAGCGAAGGTATTGATGGATTTACAAGTGATTTTGTTTTAATCGACCCTCTAAATACCGCCTATAGTCTAAATGGAGTACATACTATTGATGCCGGATATGGTATTATAGCTAATCTGTTTATAGAGAAAATAAACGAAACGTTTGATATGTTTATTCATATTGTAGATACAGAGCAATTTAGAGTTCAATATTCAAATTAGAAATTAACTAAGGAGGTATGTGAAATGAAAACAATTAGAATGTTATTTTTGGCTTTGGTTTTAGGTTTGACAGGCGCGGTGCTTTACGCTTGTCCTCAAAATGACGCAGGTGACGGCCCTGCTGAGCAGGCCGGTGAAAAGGTTGACGATGCCGTTGAGAATGCCGGAGATGCAATTCAAGACGCAGGTGATAAAGCGGGAGATGCTATTGAAGATGCAGGAGATAAAGCAGAGGACGCTGTGGATTCAATGAATGAATATTAATAATTTTATATCCTCTATATTCTGTTACTAATCAACTTAAATTTACAAGTTTTCTAAAAGGTTTGCATGTTTGATGTGAACCTTTTTTTTTGCCCACTATTCTATTCAATAATTTTAAATATCCACTCATGAATTACTGTTCTTATACCAACAATTATGCTGCACGAAGTTCTGCAATCCGGTTTTTAAGTTAATTCATAATTCCGAAATATTCACATAACTACCTCTAATAACTTGATATATTAAAAGATTAGAGCCCTGGCATGGTAGTTGCACTATATATGAATATCAACTTAGGAGGTGATAAATATGAAAAAAATCATATTATCCACATTACTCGCGACAGGATTTGTTTTTACCGGAATAAATTCATACGCTGATAGCGATCACGCTAAAGAAGGGGTTGAACAGACCCAGAAAGCTCAAGATAAGGAAATGAGTGAATACGGCGATATGTCCGGGGAAGTTACAGAAATCAACGGAGATACCGTAAAGTTCAAAGATGAGAACGGTGCAGTGCATTCTGTAGAAATCACCGGATTTCAGGAACTGGAAAAGCTTCAGGCTGAAAGCCTCGAGGTTGGTGACAGTGTAGTTGTATTAACTCGCAATGGTGAACCTTACGCAGTATCAAAAGTAGGAGAGCCATGGTCAATTAATCTTGAAATACCAGAAGTGGATCTAGTCAGTACATCTACCCTAAAAGGTAAGGTAACCGATGTACAGGGCGACACTATCAAATTTAAGTCTAAAGACGGTGTAGAACGTTCTGCAAAAATAACGTCGAAACAAGACTTAGAAGAGTTACAGGCTGAAACTATCGAGGAGGGGGACATTGTTATAGTAAGCATTAGAGACGGTGTTCCATATTCAGTTAGTAAAATTCTAGAAGCTTGGTCAATTAATTGATTCTGATTAGTTGAATAATGATTTCTGGCAACAGGTATTTGCCAATTTAAATTTATAGTCGGAGGGGGTTATCCATACTCCCTCCGTCTTTTTATGTAGATGTCTCATACCAGTTCGAATATTATGATTTAAATGGATCAGATTAAATACACATCAAAAGAGGTAAAATTATGTTGGGTTGGGCAATTACATTTTTGATTATCGCAATTATTGCTGGCGTTTTGGGATTTACCGGGATTGCGGGAACTGCTGCCGGAATAGCAAAGATTCTTTTCGTGGTATTTTTAATAATCTTTATTATTTCTTTGATTTTTGGTAGGCGCCCACCGGCATGAAAACTTTTGTGTGTTTTTGAACCATTCTAATTAAAACAAATTTTCAGTTAAGGTTCATTAATAATTTATAACTAATGGGCCATTTATGAATTTAAAAGTAATAATCACTTCCGGCATAAAATAAAGTGCCAAGCATAATTTACAATTTTTTTATTTGAATTTAAACTTATAGTTGTTGAATCAAAAAAAACTGTAATAAGTAAATTAAGGAGAAAAAAATGGATAAAGAAAAAATGATAAAGCTACTTAACGAAGACCTTGCCGGTGAATTAGGTGCTATCATTCAGTATATAACTTATGCCGCAAAAGCGACAGGTCCTTACCGTCCCCAGCTTTCTCAATTTTTCTTGGAGGAAGTTGCAGATGAGCAAATTCATGCACAGTTTCTTGCAAACAAAATAGTAGCTCTTGGTGGGGAGCCGATAACAACACCGAGACCGGTACCTCAGGCCGGATCCAACAGAGAAATGTTAGAGGAAGTTCTAAAAGCTGAAAAGCAAGCCACTCAAGATTATTCAGAGCGCGCCGCTCAGGCAGATGAATTTGGTGATAAGGGATTGGCGGTTCAGTTAGAAGATATGGTAAGGGATGAAAGCGGTCATTCAGAAGAAACCGAGAGAATTTTAAGAGATTGGCCGCTTTAAGTAATTATCTCTTTAGCTCAGAATCAATAAATAGAATTGACTCTATTCCGAATCCTGCGAGTAACGCATTCATATAACTCATTTTGATTATGAATTTATTACCACATGGACAAGTGCAGGTGAATTGAATTAAATCTAAGATATTTTAATACTATAATAGCTATACCATCCTGAATGAAACCTGGAACACTGATAGTTGGGCAGACAAATGTTTTGCCCGTAACCTTTAGTTACTGCTTAAGGGTTTGCTAAACGCTATTTTGTCGGGTGTCAGAATTTGCGACATATTTTAAAATTCCATCCTTCCATTTTATCAATTATTTCCTTCAAATAACAATGATGGTACAAAGTTTGCAACCATTATAAACTTGATTATGAAGGGTTATCCTAAAGAGTTATATCTAACCAATAAAATAAAGATATTGGTTCGTCCAATTAAACCTGATGAAATAAAATCACTTCATAAATTTTATTCAAAAATACCAAAGCATGATTTAATTATATATAAAGATAGCGACTCAGATGCCGATGATAATGTAAAAGCATTCTATATTGGAGAAAATATAAAAGCTGTTCAGTTAGGCGCATTAATTAATGATGAAATAATAGCAAAAGGAACTCTGCAATCTGAAGGTTTGTATTTATCTAATGCCGCTGAGATTAAATTGATCGTGGATCCGGATTACAGGAATATGAGTCTCGGGTCCCAGATGTTTAATTTGCTTTTATTTGAAGGTCTTAAGCTGGGGTACAAAAAAATAATAGTAAAATACAGTTCAGAAAATCGCCATATTACCAAAATTCTCAACTATTATGGATTCTATCAGGAGACGACATTAAATTTTTATCTAGAAGATACTGACACAAATCAGAGAGAAGATTTAATAATAGCATCTTTTGATCTTGAAAACTGGCAGAGAAGGTTTGAGTTTTATAGCTTTATAGATAAATTGTGAATCGGAAATTTATCAAAATTATTGTAAGCGGACAAACAAG
>CBDUCG010000078.1:0-9443 GCA_965365595.1 uncultured bacterium | reverse complement strand
CTGGAAGAAGGTTTATTCTTAGTGAAGCCCAATATAAGGGAGCTTAGTCAGCTCGATGACCATGCAATTGATGATGAAAAACAAATAGAAGATATGGCAAAGAAAATAGTTCATCACAAATGGAGTGAAGTAGTTGTGGTCTCACTTGGAGCAGCCGGCGCTCTACTCGTTACTGTAGACAAATGCCAATATATCCGACCACCTGCAGTCCCGACAATAAGCAAAGTAGGCGCTGGTGATAGTATGGTAGCAGGAATTGTATTAAAACTTGCACAGGGAAAAACAATACAGGATGCCGTTTGTTTTGGAGTTGCCGCGGGAACAGCAGCTGTAATGACTCCGGGGACAGAACTTTGCCGTCGTGAAGATACAGAGCGGCTATTTGACGAAATGAAAAGAAATCATTAATAGTAGGTAAATACAAAACTAGCAGAACTCAATATTTTCTAATTGTTGGAAGCTTTTTTTGTTGATAGATCAAATGCATTTATCAGAAAAAATTCTATTAGTTTTGTTTCAAAATAATAGTTGATAATAAATCTAGATTAAACTGATTGTAACATTTTAGATATGTCATTACCGAAATATCTAACAAAACCATTACAAGAATTCCCCTTAAAATCTTAACTCGAAGCTCAAGTTAATTTGAATAATAGATTTTTATAATAAGATGGTCACATAACTGTCCACATTCATGATATTAATGAATGAGTAGAAAGAAGAAGGATTTTGCAACTAACTGTGAAAATTGAAATAATGTTGGCTCGGTTTAGTTAATACACTCCAAGCTTATGATTGTCATCATATTTTAAAAATAGTGAACTAGGTTAGGTCCAATATTAACATAAATTGCCAATTATAAGAGAAGATTGTTTCCACAAAACTTAACTGTCTTATTCTCTGACACTCTTTTTTTATTCAAGCAACTAATTCATTGGAATTATTGAAAAATTTTATTGGCATGCTATTTGCCAATATTAAATCTATGTAATAAAAGGGAAAATAGCAGGTGAGGAAAAAAGAACTAAAGATATAAAAGTTGTTTATTATATAAAGGACATCGTGATAATTACTTGATATACACTCTCAATATTATAGGTTAAAGAGAATAATTATTCTTTATTAATGTCATATGGAGGTTTCTCAACAAATAAACAATAAGGAGCATAAAATGCAGGTAAGAAACTTGAGCAATTATTCTTTCGGAGGTAAGACAGAATTTAGCTTTGACGATGCGATAGTCAAAGTTGAAAAAGCATTAAAGGAACAGGGTTTCGGGATCTTAACACAAATTGACGCAAAAAAAGTATTAAAGGAAAAACTCGACATTGATCGAAGACCATATAAGATCTTGGGTGCCTGCAATCCTAATTTTGCCCATCAGGCACTCGATTTCGAACCTGAAATTGGGGTGTTATTGCCTTGTAATGTTCTGGTGTATGAAAATGAAAATGGGGAGATCATTGTCTCGGCAATGAATCCGGAGGCAGCGCTCAGTCTTGTAGGCAACCCGAAGATAGAAGAAATCGCTAAAGAAGTCAGAAAGAGAATCGAATCTGCCTTAGAAAAATTATAGATTTGAAGCCTTTGATCAAATAAAGGAATCAGAAATAATATGGTTAGAACCATTATAAAAGCGGTAGTTTTTAGTTGCATCCTTTTCCAACCAGCTGTGGCTGAAGAACAGAAATTTTCTCTTGAGGACGCAGTAGCTATGGCTTTAGATAACAACAATGCATTAAAGGCTTTTGAAAACTCCGTTTCAGCTTCCAAAAGCGATATAGGGATTTCACGGAGTCCCCTTCTGCCTCATTTAGGTATTGAAGAAAGTTTTGTACGCACCGACAATCCGACAGGTGTTTTTTCAATTAAGCTTAATCAACAGCGGTTCACTGAGTCAGATTTTGATCTGTCAAATCTCAACAATCCTGACCCAGTTAGCGACTTTCAAACAAATTTCACTGCAGAAATGCCGATTCTAGCTGTTCAGGAGCTTTTGAAAGTAAGATCTTCCCAAAAAGAATATCAGGCAAGAAGTGAAGAATATGGCCGGCAAAAAGAAGTCGTCGCGTTTAATGTCATTAAGTCTTATATAAACGTTCAAACTGCCAAGGAATTCGTAGGAGTCGCAGAAAAAGCACTTGAGGACGCAGAGGAGCAGTTGAGAATAACTAAAAAAAAATATGAATCTGACCTTGGTCTATATTCGGATACACTTCGAGCATCCTCAGCAGTGACCGAAATGGAGCAGCAGCTCGTGAGTACTAGAAAAAATCTCAAGGTAGCGAAACGTAAACTGGGACTATTGATGGGTCTGACAGAATCGGTTGATACCAATGAAAAAAAAATCGAGATACCGCTATACGAATCCGGATACTATTCTGAAAATTCTGAACTGAGAAAGGATATTAAATCTTTAGAGCTCAGGCATGAGAGCGCTAAAACCAATGTAAAAGCTGCCGAAGCAGGCTATATTCCGAAAATTGGGGTAAGAGGAAATTACCAGCTTAATGATAAAGATATACCATTTGGCTCCGAGGGTAATAGCTGGCTTGTTGCCGGAATACTCAGATGGGAATTATTCAATGGAGCCAGAAGAGAATATGAAAGGGCTAAAGCAAAACACCAGTCAGCTGAAATTGGACAGATGATTAACGGGTTGAAGAAAGAGGTGTCTCTACAGGTATACGAATCCCTATTGACCGTGGAGGAATCGAATAAAAATATCGAACTAGCCGAATCATCACTAAAGTCGGCAAAGGAAGGAACTAGACTCGTACAGAAAAGGTATGAAAATTCATTATCCCCCTTTTACGATTTACTTGATGCGCAAGTGAATCTTGACAGAGCTAGGGCTAATCTAGTTGCGAAGAAAAATGAGTATCTAATATCAATAGCAAAATTGAGCTTTGACAGTGGAACCATATTACAGGATATCGGTGTTGAACATTAATAAACATATAACACTCAATGTTGTTAAGCTAATTATAATATTCTTTATACTTTTTGTGCTTTCAAGCTGCAAAGACAGCGAAGATTCAAATATTGAAAGACCACTTGTTACTGGAGTTACTCTGCTAGATATCAAACCGGAAGAAGTTGAATCATACTACACCACCTCTGGAACTCTAAAAGCCAACACAGTTAGTGAAGTCTCCTCACGAATCATGGGAACAGTAACTTCTATAGAAGTAACGGAAAGCGATAAAGTATCGCAAGGTCAGCTTCTTTTGACAATCGACGACAGAGACATTCAAAACAAAGTCAAGGCCACTCAGAACAGAAATAAGGAACTGTCAAAAGCTCTTGAGGCCGCCAGAGAGAACAAAAAATTACTGAATATTACTTATGAGAGGTACAACAATCTTTACAATGAAAAAGCTGTTTCCGGGCAGGAAATGGACGAGGTTGCGACAAAGAAAAGGCTCGCGGATATTCGATATGAACAGGCCCAGGCAGCCCTTGAAGTGGGGCGGGCAAACTTGGAGGAGCTACGTATAAACCTAGATTATACAAAGATAAAGTCTCCAGTTAACGGTATTATCGCAGGAAAATATGTTGAGATTGGAAATACAGCGGTTCCGGGAAAACCACTTTTAAAAGTCGAAGACAATTCTTCGTTCAAACTCGAGGTAATGGTGGATGAGAAACATCAGAGCAAACTTCAGGTAGGGATGCCTGTAAGCGTAGAAATAGATTCGCTAGACAAAAACGTAGAAGCTTCCGTATCTGAGGTAGTACCCGCTGTTGATCCGAATACCAGAACTTTTTTGATTAAAATTGGCATAAAAAATGTTGAAGATTTGAAATCAGGCTCTTATGCCAAAGCCTCAATTCCAAGTGGAAAGAAACACGCGATAATGGTACCGGAAAAGGCTGTAGTAAAAAAAGGCCAGCTTGAAGGTGTTTACATTGTTAACACCGAAGGTATCGTGAATTACAGACTTGTCAGGTTGGGTGCAAAATCAGGACAACAAGTAGAAATTCTATCAGGATTAAAATCTGGGGATAAAATAATTATTGATGGTCTCGACAACGCCGTGGACGGAGGGGTCGTCAAAAACAATTCGAAAAAATGAATATGGGTATTGCAGGTAGAATCGCCAGCACTTTCATACAATCCAAGCTTACACCGCTCATCGTTATAGCTTCTCTAATTATAGGCATATTTGCAGTTATTGTAACTCCCCGTGAGGAAGAGCCTCAGATTGTAGTACCGATGATAGATGTATATGTGGCTTACCCGGGTGCTTCTTCAAAAGAAGTTGAAGAAAGAGTAACTAAACCTATGGGAAAACTGCTCTGGGAGATACAGGGAGTAGAATATCTTTATACTATGTCCAAGCCTGGCATGAGCATTGCGACCGTAAGATTCTATGTTGGCGAAGATATCGAAGACAGCATAGTAAAGCTCTATAACAAGCTGCTGTCTAATTACGATTTAATACCTCAAGGCGTATCCGAGCCACTTGTGAAACCTAAATCCATCGACGATGTTCCCATATTAACATTTACGCTCTGGAGTGATATATATGACGGATATGAGCTTAGGAGAGTTGCTTTTGAGTTAGCAGAGGAACTCAAAAAAGACAAGGACGTTTCGGAATTTGACATTATAGGCGGGCAAAAACGTCAAGTAAAGATTGTGCTTGACCCTCATAAGTTAAAAACATATTCGATATCGCCTTTTCAAATTGCTAATGTTCTTCAAAGAGCAAACTTCACATCACAAAGTGGCACTTATCCTCTTGGAAACGAGGAGTTTGTTGTTCAAACAAACAGTTTTCTCACCCATCTGGAAGATATACAAAATCTGGTTATCAGCAAGAACAATGGTAAAACTGTCTATCTGAGCGATGTAGCGGAAATGACTGACGGCCCGGAAGAACCAGCAAACTATGTGTTCAACGGATTTGGACGTGCGTCAGGAAAATGGAGGCCCGGCGTTACAGAAGCTGTAACCATTACAGTCGCAAAGAAAAAAGGAGCAAACGCGACAAACATAGCTAACAGACTGAATGAGAAGCTGGAAGCGCTAAAAGGTGATATTATCCCATCCGGAGTAGAAATAGAAACAACCAGGAACTACGGTGTAACCGCGAAAGATAAATCAGACGAGTTGCTTGAACATATGCTGATTGCGGCTCTCTCCGTGACGGTTTTGATAGCACTTGCGCTTGGATGGAGAGAGTCTATTGTAGTGCTCGTGGCGATTCCGGTCACGCTCGCTTTGACTATTTTTGTGACTTATATGTTCGGTTACACATTAAACAGGGTAACGCTCTTCGCACTGATTTTTTCAATCGGCATTCTGGTTGACGACGCGATTGTCGTTGTTGAAAACATATACAGACATTTTAAATTGGAAGGTGTCAGCATTAATACGGCAATCCATGCTGTTGATGAAGTCGGTAACCCAACTATACTTGCAACCTTCACTGTTATTGCAGCTTTACTGCCTATGGCATTTGTCTCGGGACTAATGGGTCCGTACATGAGGCCCATACCCATAGGGGCTTCAGCAGCCATGCTCATATCTCTTTTCATCGCGTTTATCATAAGTCCATGGTTGAGCTACATAGTCCTTAAAAATGTCAAAAAGAGCGATAGTGAAAAAGAAGAAGGCCGGATTATGATTACTCTCAACCGGATTTATGAAAATAATCTACGATCACTTCTAGAAAGTGGAAAAAAAAGAATTGCTACATATGGTTTTATCGGGTTGTTTCTTATACTTGCGTGCTCTCTAGTGTTATTCAAGTTAGTTACAGTGAAGATGCTTCCATTTGACAACAAGAGCGAGCTGCAGCTTATTATAGACCTTCCCGAAGGAACTACACTTGAGGATTCCGCAGCGCTATCCACTGAAATCGGAAATTATCTTCAAACAGTGCCTGAAGTCGATAACTATCAGACATATGTAGGTACAGCAGCTCCATTTAATTTCAATGGCCTAGTAAGACATTATTTTTTAAGAGAGGGCAGCAATGTGGCGGACATTCAGGTCAATTTTGCACCCAAAAATAAAAGAACCGCTCAAAGCCATGAGATAGCAAAAAGAATAAGACCCTCTATCAAAAACATAGGAGATAAATACGAGGCCAAAATAAAAATAGCTGAGGTACCTCCCGGACCACCGGTACTGAGTACGCTTGTTGCAGAAATTTACGGCCCTAATCAAGACAGGCAAATAGAAGTTGCTAGTGAGATCATGGGAATATTTGAAAACACGGATGATGTTGTGGATGTAGACTGGTATGTAGAGAATGATCAAAAGAAAATTATTTTAGATGTGGATAAAGAAAAAGCTTCAAGAAATGGAATTGATGCTGATCATGTTGTCAAAACCATAAGTATCCTGCTGGGTGGGAGTTCGTTCGGACTTCTTCACACTGAAAACGATAAGGAGCCTGTGGAGCTATTCTTACAAGCGCCCCTTTCCGAGAGAGCGGGTTTAGATAATCTGAATGAAATATCAATTACGACTTCAGGCGGTGAGCAGGTAAGTCTGTCTGAGATTGCAAGGGCAAAACAAGTCACCGAAGATAAGACAATTTACGGGAAAAATCTCAAGAGAGTGGTCTATGTTACAGGAGACGTCGCCGGGAAGGCCGAAAGCCCTGTTTATGCAATAATGAAAATGAATGAAGCGATTTCTAAAATTGAGCTTCCGGAAGGTTATCGGTTGAAAACATATTCCTCTGCACAACCTGAACTTGAAAACGTTTATTCTATAAAATGGGATGGAGAATGGCAGATTACTTATGAAGTCTTCAGGGACCTAGGTATAGCATTTGGCGCGGTACTTGTACTGATATTTGTTATGATCGTCGGATGGTTCAGATCATTCATCGTACCACTTGTGATAATGGCACCAATACCTCTTTCTCTTATTGGTATCCTGCCCGGCCATGCTCTATTGGGTGCATTTTTTACGGCAACCTCTATGATCGGTTTTATAGCCGGTGCCGGTATTGTTGTTAGAAATTCCATCATCCTAGTCGATTTCATAGAGCTTAAACTCTCTGAGGGAATGGCACTTAAAGATGCAGTGATCGAAGCAGGAATTATCAGGTTTAGGCCAATGCTACTTACCGCATCCGCTGTTGTAGTTGGTTCATCCGTGATACTTTTTGATCCGATTTTCCAAGGTATGGCAATCGCTCTAATGGCCGGTGAGGTTGCAGCAACGCTTCTATCAAGAACTATGGTCCCACTTCTTTATTATGAGTACAAAAGTAGGATGTAGCGACTATACTAAATGTCCTTAAAGCATTACTGCAAAGATATCGCAAGAATTGCAAATAATTGTATGCAGTATAATTAAGATATTAAATATATTGGCTCCGGAGGAGGGATTCGAACTCCCGAGCAATTAATTAAAGGAGCTATTTAAAAGTTAGTATGAGTTATTAGGAAAACGATATGGTTAATAATATTGCTATTATAGGAAGTTCAGGTGCAATTGGGAGTGCTTTTACACAGCAACTAGCAAGATTGCACCCTGATGCAACTATTTATGCTTTTTCTCGTAATGAACCAGAAGCATTGGCTAACCATATTATTCACCACACAATTGATTATAAAAGTGAAGCTTGCATTGAGGAGTCAGCATCGCTAGCATCGAAAGAGTCACCACTTGATATGGTAATTGTTGCCACAGGCATATTGCATAACGTTGAGCTTATGCCAGAAAAATCCTTGCGAGAACTATCTGCTGAGAAATTCAAGATTTTATTTGAAGCAAACACCATTCTACCAGCACTTATTGCCAAGCATTTTCTTTCTAAACTGAATAGAGAAAATCGTTCAATATTTGCAGTTCTCTCAGCTCGTGTTGGTAGTATTTCCGACAACAGGCTAGGTGGCTGGTATTCTTATCGTGCATCGAAAGCAGCACTGAATATGATTATCAAGAACTCAGCGATTGAAATTGGTAGACGTAACAGGAAGGCAATTATTGTGGGATTACATCCAGGAACAGTGGATAGCAACTTATCGAAACCATTCCAAGCCAATGTACCAGATGAAAATTTGTTTACGCCTGATTTCTCAGCAAAAAAACTGCTAGAAGTATTGGAAAATCTGACAATAGAAAGTAGCGGAAAATGCTTTGCTTGGGATGGTGAGGAAATTAAGCCATAGATGCGGGGCAGATGAACTGTTTGATTATTTAAATCTAATATTTAGAATTGCTGAGTCTGACTTAGAACACAAAAAGCTAAGGGAAATTATAATGGAGGAAGATCTAAAAACTTTTATTCATAATCTGCCAAAAGCTGAGCTCCACATCCATATAGAAGGCACACTTGAGCCGGAGTTGCTCTTCGAGCTTGCAGAACGAAACTCTGTTAAGCTTCCCTACCCTTCTATAGAAGCCGCTCGCAAGACTTATAATTTCAGCAGCTTGCAGGATTTCCTGAATACTTATTATCAATGTGCTAGGGTGCTCCTTCACGAACAGGATTTTTACGATTTGACACGAGCTTATTTAAAGAAGATAGCTTCACAAAACGTACGTCATACAGAAATTTTTTTTGATCCTCAAACCCATATTGCAAAGGGTGTTGCTTTTGAGACCGTGCTCAACGGCATCATAGGAGCTCTGCAAGATGGAAGGAGGGAGCCGCCGGGCATTAGTTCTGAGCTTATCCTCTGCTTTTTACGTGACTTAAGCGCTAAGTCTGCAATGAACACACTCCGTCAGGCCTTACCTTATAAAAACCATATAATCGCCGTGGGTCTCGATTCGTCCGAGGTCGGTAACCCACCAGGTAAGTTTAGGGAAGTTTTCGATCTTGCGCGCAGAGAAGGTTTTCTATGCGTCGCCCATGCAGGTGAGGAAGGCCCTCCTGGATATATTCAGGAGGCACTCGACATACTAAAAGTAGTGCGTATAGATCATGGTGTTAAATGTCAGCAGGACGAAATATTAATGCAGCATCTGATTGACGCCCAGATCCCGCTCACCGTCTGCCCACTTTCAAATATCAAATTGGGTATTTTCGATAAAATGCGTGACCATAATTTCAGGTATCTCCTCGAGCGCGGCATTTGTGTCACGATCAATTCCGATGATCCAGCGTATTTTGGTGGCTATATCGAAGAGAATTACATCGCCCTTCAGGAAGCTCTCGAGCTTACACAGGCACAGCTTGTACAGGTCACTAAAAACAGCTTTACCGCTTCATTTTTGAGCGATACCAAAAAACAAAGCTACCTCGACGAAATCGACGGATTTTGAAAAAGAGAAGCATATATAACTCTGAGCAATAGCAATAAGATGCAACTCAATGAAGAAGCTTATCAGCCTAATCCAAAGTGCAGTACCTAAGCTTTACTAACTAGTCACAGAGCATCCAATATACTATTTTCCAAGATAGCCAAGAGCTTCTGCAAGTTGTGCGCTTGGCGTTCAGAATTCCTTCGAAGGAAGGTCAGAT
>CBDUCG010000077.1:0-9694 GCA_965365595.1 uncultured bacterium | reverse complement strand
TCCGTCATATCTGCCGCCGGCGGCGACAGCGTTTTGGGAGCCAAGCTCTTGTGTAGTAATTTCAAACACCGTTCTGGTGTAGTAATCCAGACCTCTTACAATCTTGGGATTTATCGAAAAAGGGATGCCTACTACAGTTAAATCTTCTTTTACAGAGTTGAAGTGGTTATCGCATTGCGCACATAGATTGTCCAGCATGGACGGAGCATCGGCCGCGATTTCTTTGCACTTTGTCTGCTTGCAGTCAAGAATCCTGAGCGGGTTCATGTCCAGACGTCTCTGACAGTCATCGCAAAGGTCTTCTTTATGAGGCGTAAAATAGTGTGTAAGCTTTTCTTTATATTGGGGTCTGCAGTTTTCATCCCCAAGTGAGCTGATCTCAAGTTCTAGAAAACGAGTAAGTTCAATGTCCTCAAAGAATCTCCAGAGCATTGTTACAATCTCAGCGTCAGAGGAGGGCTCTTCGGGTCCGATTAATTCGGCTCCGATCTGATAAAAGCCTCTAAACCTACCTTTTTGAGGACGTTCATGTCTAAACATCATTCCTGTGTAGTAGAGTTTTGAAATGGCAGATTTGGCATGCATGGAATCCTCGATATATGCCCTTACCACTCCGGCTGTGCCTTCAGGGCGGAGTGTGAGCGATGACCCGTCACGGTCGGTGAAAGTATACATCTCTTTCTCAACTATATCGGTAGTTGTCCCTAGGCTTCGTGCAAATACATCGGTGAACTCAAGCACAGGGATCCTTATTTCTGAATATCCGTAAAGTTCAAAAATTCGCCTGGCGGCGTCTTCTATGAAATGCCATCGTTTGATGGTTTCAGGAAGAATATCGTGAAATCCTCTGATAGATTTAATTTTCATTTATAGAGCCTAAATCTTATAATCAACATGTTATAGACTGAAGACGAGCGCTGATGCTGTACAGGCTACTGAAAACAACGGCTTATTATATCTTACACTCGTGTGTATTTCTAATTTGAATATAAAACCAAAATAGAGTTTACTGTTTTGAGATTGTTTAATATTATATAATTTAATCTTGATTTGGAGTCTTTAACTGCGACAGGAACTAGTGAAAATATAGTGAGTGAAAATAAAAAGTTGAGAGTCATATACGTTGGCAGTCCTGAGCTTTTTTCCAAAGGGGCAAGCGCAATACATATAATGAAAATGTGCCAGGCCATGGCCAGACTTGATGTGGAAACTGAATTAATCCTTCCCTCAAACAGGGGCAGAGCTGAGTTGCTAGAGTATTACAGTGTCGAGCCGAATTTAAGAATTACAGAGTTTCCATATTTTAAAAACTCCTCTATAAGAAACATAGTTCATGGAATTCTTGCGTCACTATATATTAAAATTTTCAGAAGCGGAAGATACGACCTTGTGTTAACAAGAAACATTGTCTTTACATATTTTGCAACCAAATTACTGAGCATTCCTACTATTTACGATGCCCATCATCCGTTAGTAAAAGGTGGCGCGACTTTGTTTAATTCCTTTAAGACTTCTCAAAACCTGATCAGATTTTCAACAAATTCAAAAGGACTTTCTGAAAATTATTTAGCGCAGGGACTGCCTAAGGAAAAGCTGGTCGTTGCTCACAATGGGGTTGAGCTTGAAAGGTATAGAGATTCAGCGTCACAAAAAGATATTAGAAAGCAGCTCGGGCTACCGCTGGACAAAAAAATTGTATGTTATGCGGGAAATATATATGAGGGCAGGGGGATTGAAGAACTTATTGAAGTTGCGCATAGATTAAGTGAAACCTTATTTCTAATAGTTGGAGGTTTGGATGAGGACGTAAATAGGTACAAACGAATCGCAGAGTCCAAAGGTTTGAAGAATTTTAGCCTTATAGGTTTTGTTCCGCATACAGAAGTGCCCTCATATCTCAAAGCATCGGATGTGCTTGTAATGCCTTATACGACCAAAATGACCATAAAAGGAGGGGCAAAAGCTAAGGATTTCACCTCTCCAATTAAACTGTTTGAATATATGGCAGCAGCCCGTCCTATAGTGGCAACCTCTATTTCTTCAGTAAAGGAAGTTCTGGAAGACGGCGTAAATTCTGTACTTGTTGAACCGGACAGCGCCGATTCGCTATATGAAGGCATCAAAAAAGTTCTCGATGATGGCGAACTTGCAAAAAAGATATCTAAGAAAGCAAGAGCTGATATAAAACATTACACTTGGGAAGAGCGAGTAATAAAAATACTAAACATATGAAAGCACCTTTAAATTTTTAGGTCTTGTGTGTATCTTATCTCCCCAAAATCTCTGAAACATTTTTGAATTTTATTGTCTGAATTGTTATGACGAGAATAATTAACACTATACTAATTGTCTTGGTACTGTTTGATTCAGCATCTCCTTTGCTGGCGGATGACGACATCAGACTACGTGATCTCTATTACGATGAATATAGAGAGAGTTTGCTCATTAACGGATTGAATGCTCCTGTGGAAAAGGAGGATGTTTATGATCCTTCCACTAGGGAGCAAAAACTTGGGACTAGCGAGTTTCTCCGAGATACTGCAATTGCGTATGGAGCTCAGTGGGTGGGAAGATGGTTTTATGTTAGAAACAAGAACAGCAGAATATTTGATACATCCTTTTCAAAGTGGTGGGACAACATATCGCAATGGCCCGAGTGGGATGACGGTGATGATTTTTTTACTAACCTTATAACACATCCTATAGTAGGTTCGGTCAACTACCTGTATTACAGGCAAATGGGGCACAGCTTCTGGGTATCCGCATTGGGTACAGTTGTTCAGAGTACGCTATTTGAATATACAATTGAGGGTCTTGTTGAAACGCCTTCGGGTTCAGACCTTATCTTCACTCCTCTGCTCGGCGTGCCTCTGGGATACGGTCTGGAGGTAACCTCGGACTGGCTTGAGGATACGGGGTTCATTCCTGCAAAAATTCTTGCCTATATTGTAAACCCCATGAAAAACTTTGTACACGACAGGCAGGTTGGGGTTATTAATCCATTTTCAAACCACTTCATGTCTGTCAGCGGACCCATCAATTTCACAACAAATAAGAATGATGCGATCGACCTTGCTTATTCCTATGGTCTGGAATCTCCAATACCGACCGGAAGGTTTATAGCTGACATGCAAATAGTTAACGTGAAGGAAGACCTTGGCGGAGAATTTATTTTTTATTCGCTTCGTATTGATGTACCGTCGGCAGATAACTTATGGGGTATATATGTCCAGATTGCCCAATCGGGCGTAAATGAAGTTCAAGTTGGGGACGATAATGTCAGCGACGGATTTGAATTTGCAAATGTTTTGGTTGGAGGCAAACATGTACTTATTAGAGGAAGCAATGCAGTCCTTACAGGTGGCATGAATCTGGTACTTCCAACAGCATTTAAAGACAATATAGAAAGATTGCAGACCGTTTTACTGTATAGAAAAAATTTCCCTATCAACCTGCAATCGGCATGGACGGTAACTCCTTATATGTCAGGTGCCATGTGGGGTGATATATTCAATGTGATGGGCAATGTTTCCACTGACTACGTATTTAACGCGAATAAGCTTGAAGGTAACAGTTTTGAGTTCAGGATAAATTACGGAGCCTCTGTAGGAGCTAATATCCCCGTTATAGCTTCTCCGGTTATTTATGCGGAATTTGACGGATACTCTCTACTAACTTCCGATACTGAGGGCAAAACCAGCACTTTCGCTTCATCCGGCGTTAGATTGGGAAGAAAATTCAGCCCCGGATTTGCCATTCAATTTCCTCTTTCAGGTCCAGACAGTGAAGTTTCCAAACTTAGCTTCCTTATGGATTTTCAGATCCGTTTTTAAGTTAACCTGCAACAAATTTTTCCTGGGGTTATTTAGAGTATTAATTAAAATTTCCTTTCAATTTCCAATAAACATTGATAGAATGCTGCCATGGTGAAGTTAGTTGTTCAATACGAATGAGAGAGAATGGAGATTGAGTACAGCAGGTGCTCACATTTTTATAGTTTTTTTATTGATTCTGACTCCCTTAAGCAAAGTATTTGCTAACGAGGAGCTTCTCCATGCCAAGTCATCGGCGAAAACTGTTGAATCATATCAGGTAGGCGATGTGGTGCTGCAGCCTGAACCGAATATAGTTGACTCACCTGTCAACTACAAACCTTTAGGTTTTAAGGAATACATGTACGATACCGGTATATGGTACGGCGTACAATGGGCAGCCAGATTCTACTGGGTTAGAGATAAGAGCCTTAAAATTTTCAATACTTCATTTGCAAAATGGTGGGATAACATTACTGAAAAGCCCAAATGGGATGACGGGGATAGCTTTGTTGTGAATTGGGTAGCTCATCCATTTTTTGGAATGCTGTCATATCAGTTCTACAGAGCGAGAGGGCATAGTCGCTGGTCTTCTGCTCTCGGGTCAGTAATTCAAAGCACACTTTTTGAATATGCAATTGAGGGCCTTGCCGTGCAACCTTCATTAATTGATCTTGTAGTTACTCCCGGTCTCGGTGTGCCCCTTGGTATGGTTATGGAAGAATTCTCTGAGTGGCTGATAGATCAGGACAATACTGTCGCTACTGTAGGCGCTTACATAACTAACCCAATGAGGCTTTTTGTTAAAGACAGGCAAATCGGGATTATTAACCCTGTGGCCGGGACTTTCGAGTTCACAGGACCGTTTACCATAGGGGTTACCAAAGACAGAGCACTTGATCTCGGATACCCTCTATACTTCGAATCACCTCTTCCACTCGGAAGGGTTATGGCAGACCTTGAAGTCGTTGCATTAGACAACAATTTTGGCGATCAGTTTTTTTTCTATTCCATTAGATTGGATTTGCCGTCTGAAAGCGGTTTCTTCGGGCTTTATATTGATGCTCCTTACGGAGGCGTGAATAACGTTGAGAAAGCGAGAAACGGCTACGAGTTTGCCAACATAACAATTGGAGCAAAGCAGGTATTGATGAAATCTAGTAATTCTGTTCTTTCCGCCGGTCTTGAGTTCGCTGTGCCTACAGCATTCACAGACGGGCAGGGACGGCTCGGTGCTGTGACAGTTTATAGAAGAGACTTGCCGACATATATATATAAAGCGTTTACCGCTACCCCTTACCTCTCGGGGGCTCTGTGGAAGGGGGCATTTAGCTTGCAGGCGAGCCTCGGGACAGATTATATTTTCAACGCCAAAGAGTTTCAGGGAGACGATTTTGAGTTCAGGTTTAATTACAGCGCCGCAGCAGGGGTTAATGTTCCGATCGCTATAGTAAGCCCGACCGTATATTTTGAATTTGACGGTTATACCCTGACAAGTGATGACAATGACAGAGACACTGATCTTTTTATTACCCCCGGAATCAGGTTTGGAAAAAGGATCAGCCCGGGATTTGCGGTACAAGTGCCTGTAGCCGGTCCGACCAGCGACATCGCAGAAGTAGATTTCATAATGGATTTTCAGCTCAGGTTTTAAGCTGGATAAATCAAACTTCTTACAATCGCAGGGATTTTTCTAGTTTGATTTTTTTTTCTTAGATTTCTTCTTGGTATTTCTCTTGGCATTTTTCACCAGTTGTTTCTCAAAATCGGTAATTGGAATTGCGGCAAGTGTTGTGATGTGAACAGTCCCCCGGGCGCCCAATTCAGTAGATACTCTTGTAATGGTTTCGTTGTCCGGTGCCTCTACAATGTTTATAAAATCATAAAGTCCGATTACAGCATACTGGGTAATAACTTTAACACCCATTTTCTCCATCTCTTTATTAACTTCCTGTATACGCTCGGGCCTCATCTTCATTGTTTTCCTGCCCTCGTCGGTTAAAACGCTCATCATTATATATTTAGCCATGTCTCAATTATCCGAAATTAAATTTGTATGGGTTTTGTTCCTCTTTGGAAAAGCGTTATTGTGCTTGATAAGAAACGTATTCTTCAACGGCCTTATCATAATTTTCCTTCTCCCTGGTGCATTTGGTTTCATCACCGGAATAACTTGCCAGACAGCTGTCCAGCTCGCTTCTTGTTTTTTCTACGTCTTGCCTTGCTTGACTCAGGGACTGATTCTTCCTGGAATTCTTTAGTGGTGAATCAATAGCAATGTTTTTCCCGGTTTTGACACTGCTGCAAGAGAGCACGGGAAGAATTAATATCAAGGTTCCTACAATAAATACAGAGCGCTTAAGCATTTTTGTTCTCCTGATTTAATAATAACGGCTCATTTATGAAGCTCTAGCATACATTATAAAACCGATTATTTACAGGATTAGCATAAAGGAAATTAAAATAGATTGATATTAAGATTGTCTCTGTGTTAACTATTTCCCGTGAGCAGCAAATTAACTAATATAGATAATGATATTTGGACAGTTGAGTCCTCCCACCGTTTTTGGTAATAGATTTCGGCACACGTATGACTGTAATCCGTCTAAGTTTAGGAGACCTGATAATTCATTCTCCGATTTTTATTGATGGCTCTCTAAAAGATGAATTGAATAAAATCGGTTCGGTCAAGTACATAGTGGTGCCTAATAAATTTAATCATATTCATTGAAAGAACTGTGTTTTAACTTTTCCGGAAGCGAAAGTTTGTGGTGCCCCGGGGCTCTCATCAAAAAGAAAAGATATCAACTTTGATGGTGAGCTGGGTGAAATTGTTCCGAAACAATGGGCTGGTGAAGTTGATTATCTTTTTTTCCAAGGCGCTCCAATTCAAAATGAAATCGTATTTTTCAATGCGAAAAGCAAAACTCTGATATTTGCGGATTTAATTTTTAATTTTGAAAAGCAGGATTCAATCGGAGTAAAGATATTTGCCTAGTTTGACGACGTATATCGAAAACCGGATATGCCGCGGGTAATAAGATGGTTCATACTCAAATACAGAGATAAAGCACAGAAATCAGTTGAGAAAATATTGTCCTGGGATTTTGAACGCATAAGTCTCGCGCACAAGGACATAGTAGAAAGCAGTGCAAAAGAGATAGTAAGTAAGGCTTTTTTGAGTGTATAGAGAGCGTATTTCTACGCTCCCCATATTTAGATTCTTACTATTTTTTGGTTCCGGGCTCGGTCATTGACCACGGATCAAGAAGTTCATTCAGTTTATCAGCCGGAAGAACTTTTTGTTCGAGAGCAACTTCTCTTACGGTTTTGCCGGTAGCATATGCTTCTTTAGCTATCTTGGCCGCATTGTCGTAACCGATCACAGGAGCAAGACTTGTGCACATCGCGAGGCTTTTCTCTATCATTTCCTCACAACGCTGCTTATCGGCTTTTATCCCCTTGATGCATTTGTCCGCAAATACGTCAGATGCTCTACCCATAAGCTCAATTGATTGAAGGATATTATGGCCCTTAACAGGCATCATGACGTTAAGCTCAAAATTACCAAACTGGCCTCCGATTGTAATGGTCAGATCGTTTCCCATGACCTGGGCCGCAACCTGGCATACCGCTTCAGGAATTACCGGATTAACCTTTCCCGGCATAATTGATGAGCCGGGCTGAACGGGCGGTATCAGGAGCTCCCCGATTCCACATCTTGGTCCGCTTCCGAGCCATCTGATATCATTAGCTATTTTCATGAGGCTCACAGCAAGTGTTTTCAGCGATCCGCTCGCCTGCACTACCGCGTCTTTTGCGCCTTGGGCCTCAAAGTGATTGTCGGCTTCTCTCATCTTTGCTTTAGTCATCTTGCTTAATCTTCTACATACCAATTTTGAAAATCTGGGGTCTGTGTTTATTCCGGTCCCGACTGCCGTTCCGCCAATTGCAAGCTCGGACAATTCTTCTTTAGCGACCTGAACTCTTTTTATTCCGTGCTCTATCATGCTCGCGTAGCCGCTGAATTCCTGCCCGAGCCTCACTGGCGTTGCGTCTTGCAAGTGAGTGCGTCCAATTTTTACAATCTTGTCAAACTGGCGCGCTTTTGATGCGAGCGCTTTATGCAAGTTTTTCAGTCCCGGAACAAGAAACTTGTCTATTGCCAAAATCGCGGATACATGAATAGCCGTAGGATAAACATCGTTGCTTGACTGTCCGTAATTTACATGATCATTCGGATGTACGCCTGACTTGTCGCCTTTTTTGATGCCTAGTATTTCGTTTGCACGGTTCGCTATTACCTCATTTGTATTCATGTTTGTAGATGTTCCGGATCCTGTCTGAAACACATCCAGTACAAAATGGTCATCAAGCTTGCCGTCTATTACTTCCTGGGCGGCTTTTACTATCGCGCGTCCCTGCTTTTTGGTGATCAGCCCAAGCTCCATATTGGATTCGGCTGCTGCCTGTTTAATCATTCCCATAGCCTGAATCAGAAGACTATGTTTCTTGATTCCGCTTATAGGAAAATTTTCTACTGCTCTTGCTGTTTGTGCTCCGTAATACACATGGGAAGGTACAGTCATCTCCCCCATAGAATCGCTTTCTACTCTAAACCCTTTTTTGGCCATAACTACACTCCTCCTTTCATGTCCTTAATTTCGGGAATCTTAATTATGCCATAAGAGAGAAATATTTCTATTTTGTATTATATGGTTTGTAAAGAGCGCTCAGGAGCATTCTATTCACCGGGATAGAAATGCGATTGATGCGCTGGATTGATGAATGATATTTAGAAAATGTCTTTAAGCTCATCAAGGATTTTTTTATCAAGGCGTTTATTTTTCTTTTCAGGTGCGGGACTCGCTTCTGCCTGGGGATTTTTATCATTAGATTCTTCTGATTCTGATGTTAACTCTTCAATCACGCTTTTGATCCCCGTGCGCTGAACTTGTTTGACCAGATACGCGATATCAGGTTTAACTTTAGCGTCAGGAAGCATCCCTGTAATCCTAAATGGTATCTCAACCCTGCTGTCATTCTTAATGTATTTAATGTCCGGGATATCCGTTTCCAGATCATCTGAGAATTCTTTAGACAAAATTAATTGTGACTGCAGATAAACTTTACCTTCAAAATTAAACCAGCCGGTTCCGTTTATTGTATAATCCTTGGATCTGATTTTAAGATCGTTAGTTTCCATTTTACCGTTTTCCAAAACAAATGAAGATCTGAATTCTTCAAATTCAGTATCCTGAGCCTTGAAAACCTGTGGATATTTATCTTTTAAAGATGGTGAGACCAAAAATGTTAAACCGGGCACACCTGTGATTTCTTTTAGCACTTCATCCGCAAGGTTCACGTCCATAACCGCGCCATCTAAGATTTCAGCTTTTGCCGTTCCTTCGAGCGCTTCTTTTATTTCATCCCACCCGCCGCCGCTACCGAATACATTAATGTCGAGATTAGCTTTTCCCAGTATTTTCTGTGCGCTGTCTGAATTGCGTGAATCCAGGAAGCTGTTTAGGTTTAATCCCCTTATGTCGGAAATCACGGAGAACTCTGAGTCGGAACCCATTTTATAAGTCGCGTTTCCTTTAATCAGACCCTCATACGCCTTTGTTTGAAAATTCTCAATTTGTATCGTTTCATCAAGGAGAGAGAATTCGGTATCAATATCCTGGAACTCAAAATCTGCTATGCTTGCCATGCTTGACGAGAGAGAACCCTTTATAGCTAAATTGCCGTGCTTTGTTGAAACTTCACCCTGACTCTTTAGATTCCGGATAATTTCTTTATGATTGACTGCTTTCCTGTTTTTATTTACATCTGAAATATAAAATTCCGGAGACATTACCTCATACCTCAGAACTAACGGA
>CBDUCG010000076.1:0-9864 GCA_965365595.1 uncultured bacterium | reverse complement strand
TGAGCTGCAAAAGGCGCAATAACTAGCAGACACAAGAGATAAGATAATAGTAAAGTTGTCCGTAAATTTCTGATGGCAGCATTCATCCTCATTCTCTTTTGAGATTTTCTCAGATCTGCACATCTATATTATATAGCTGAATTATAAAAACAAGTCATTAGTATACATTCTATGGAATCCGATTGACTTGCAATCTGCATTATTAGATAATGCTCTATATAGCTTGTGACAGGTCTTGAAAATTTAAAATTTTCTTTCCGTTACTTTGCTCCGAGAAAGATTTGATTTCTCTTTATAAAAAAAGGAGGTTGAATATGTCTGAAATATATGAAATTGCCCCTGATATTTACCGTATCTCGGTCTATGCCGATGCGTTTGATCTACAGTTCAACCATTTTCTTATTAAGGACGATGAGCCGCTTCTGTATCATACAGGCATGCGGGGAATGTTCCCCGAGGTGCGCGAGGCTGTGTCCAAACTTCTCGACCCGAAATCAATACGCTACATAGGCTGGAGCCATTTTGAGGTTGATGAGTGCGGGGCGTTAAACGAGTGGCTCGATACGTCGCCCAATGCCGAGCCTGTTTGCAGCGTGGTCGGAGCGCTTGTAAACATTAGCGATTTTTCAAACCGTCCTCCGAAAGGCCTCGGAAAAGACGACGTTTTGGAGACGGGAAAATACAGCTTCAGGTTCTTCCCGACCCCACATCTTCCCCACGGCTGGGATGCAGGCTCGCTGTTTGAAGAGAAAAACAAAACCCTGTTCTGCTCCGATCTGTTCCATCAGATAGGAAAGAGGGAGCCTCTCACACAGTCAGAAGACATTCTGATTAGGACAAAGAATGCCATAACCGAATATCAGACTGGACCGCTGATGGATTACTTTCCCTATACGCCAAACACCAGTCGGTTGCTGCAAACCCTGGCCGAAGTTGCGCCCGAAACGCTGGCCGTCATGCACGGATCGAGCTACAGCGGTAACTGCAAAAATCTTCTGACCGAGCTTGACCCGGTACTAAAAGAGGTGTTCGGAAAAGAACAATAGTAGTTTCGAGCGCTCAACTACGCAGGCGCCGGTACGATTTTATATACCACAGAGTTGCCGCTGTAAAACGGCTGATAGTAGGCTCCAGCAAAGAGGAAATATGTCTGCCCGTTATTAAGAGTCTCATCGGTTGAGATCTGAGCGTCAAAAGAGAACTCCTTAAGCGATGCGAGCGCGTCCGACATTTCTTTTAAAATCTCAAGCGTGTCCTGGTCAATCGATGCCTCAGACGCCTTCTTCTATTCTTTGGATTCGTTGTCCTCAGCCTGAAGCGGGAGAACCTGAACACTTACTGTACAGATAAATAGTAACGTAGCTGCGAGAATAGTTCTGAATGCTGTCATTTTAATTTCCGAGAGAAATATAATAAGATAGTCTAAATGATTAATTTGTGAAATTCACTTCAAAGATAATACTCGTCTATTGTTAAGACAGAATTAAATGGATAGCATCCGCTACAAATTAAATGTACAGCCACCTGGTGGCTATGTTCGATACAAAAATTGATTGATTAGCTAGGCTTGTATGTTAGCCTTTATAGAATTAAATATAATAATTGCTTCTTGCGAAGCAAAAAAATAGGAGGCGGCAAGAATGTTGAGAAAGTTTATACTAAGTACAGCGTTTGTTACTTTGTTTGCGATACCTGGTTTTGCAGAGGATATGCCTGCGGAAGAGGCTCCGCTAGCACCAGACGGTGCTGTAGAGAGTCCTTCAATGCCTGATGTTGAGGCTCCGGCAGTAAAAGCGCCGGAGATGCCCGAAGTTGAAGCTCCGGAAGTAAAGGCTCCTGAAGTTAAGATGCCCGAAGTTGAAGCTCCAAGCATGGATACTCCAGATGCCGAAATGCCTGACAATCCAGAGGCCGATATGTCTGCTGACGCGCCAGGAGCTAATGCTCCCGATATGCCTGAGGCAGAAGCGCCACTTGCACCAGACGCAGCGGATGTGCAGTCGCCTGAAATGCCTGACGTACAGGCACCTGAATTGCCGGAAAAATAGGCAATTAAAACTACAAAAAAAGGGGGGAATTGCCCCTTTTTTTTTGTGCTATCTTTAATTCCATATTAAATTCAATCTATCTCGTTAATTAGATATGAGCATCAATAATAAACCTAAGCTGTATAACTTTATTCATTCCCATTTCTGCGAGAAGGGAAGATGGACGCTTAATCATCACGGAGTAGATTTTGAGCCAGTGTATCTTGCGCCGGGTTTGCATATAGCTTTTGCAAAGAAACACAAACTTCCTGCTACAAGTCTTCCCATTTTGTTTGTTAACGGTGATAAGATTCAGGGGTCCTCGGCAATCATAGACTGGGCAGAAGGGCAATGCGCCAAGCCCGAGAAGTCTCTTACACCTACTGCAGATAGGCAGGAGTGCGCCGAGCTTGAAAACCGACTCGACGACAGGGCAGGGGTTCACGTGAGGAGGCTTTATTACTCAGAAGCTCTTGTAGAATATCCCGACAGAGTTAGACAGGTTTTTTCAAACGACCTCAGTTTTTTCCCCAAGATTTTGCTGCGTGGCATGTGGCCCATGGTGCGTAAAACTATGATAGAGATGATGGACCTTGGCGCTGAGCAGAGAGAGGACTCAAAGCATATCATAGAAGAAGAGCTAGACTGGCTTGATGACAAACTCTCAGACGGAAGGAAATATCTCGTGGGAGATAAATTCTCGCGAGCCGACCTCACAGCGGCGAGCCTGCTTTCACCTATAGTCCGCCCGAAAGAGCATCCTGTATATAATAAGATATCAATGCCTCCCAAAATGGTCTCCGATATGGAAACCTGGAGCGATCGCCAGTCCATTAAATGGGTGCGAGATATGTACCGGGAGCACAGATAATCTTGTAGAGTGTAATTTCAAGCCAAAACTTTAATTGAATCTTTGAATTTACTAAAAAGCGAACTTCATTTTTTGATAGTGAAGCGGTTCTCGTCCTCTTGGCGCTCGACTGCCTCAAAACCTACGAGAAATGCTTTATTTATCTTCCATGTCATGATCTGCTTGCCGTTCTCATCGAGGAGGATTATTTTAAAATCGCGTTTCTCGATCGTATTGCCCAGATTAATATAAGTCAACAATTGAAAAATTTTAGTATCCGAGATAAAACCGTATATAAGCTAAATAAGATTGAATTGCTGGGCTCTTGGTATGACTTTTTATAAAAGGAGTTAACTAGATGGGGCCCGTTAGTTCAATCGCTCTTAACAAATCCACCCGGAATACCCCCATAACATCCATATATAAGACCTACTGTGTACAGATTTATCAAAATTATATAAAATAATTGTTCAAAAATAAAGGAGGTAAGCAGCATCATGAATAACGAAGAATATGAAAAATATATGACCAAATTTGAATCGCTCGTTCCCGAGCTTCACGGACCGTGGACTGAATTTAAAGAAGAGGTTTTCAAGGACGGGTTAATCTCGGTTAAAGACAAGCACCTTATTGCCGTATCCTGCGCGAATGTGACGGGTTGTGATCATTGCATTGAGGAGCATACAAAAGTTGCCAAGTCGCTTGGGGCTACGGATGAGGAGCTGGCTGAATGTGTTTACATCGCCATCCGTCTCGCCATGGGACAACCTTACGCATTTAGCAGTATCGCACTTGAGAACTATGACCTTATGACAGCTAAGAAGAATGTTGTGGAAGGCTATTTTATGAGTAAAAACATTACTCCCCAGATCATGAACCTGCATGAAATGAGTGGTGAAAAGCGCACTAAATTTGCCACATTCCACGACATTGTTTACGAAGACGGCCATCTTCCTAAGAAATTAAAGAAAGGACTTATGGGTCTTGCCACTGCTATTCTCGCAAAATGCCCGTGGTGTATCAGAAGCTGTATCAGGGACGGCCTCAAAGAAAATGTGACCAAGGAAGAGGTAGTTGAGGCTATCAACATCGCAATGGTAATGAATGGATGCGCGGCAGCTTCACATGCGCCTGCCACTATGAAAGCGGCTGAGTAATTCCAGTCAATTAAATAATAACCAGAAAAGTTATACCAGTAGCCAGGTTGATCAAAATCGCCCTGCTTTTTTGTGTTCAACGAGGATTTAACGTGACGAGGGATTACATATTTCGCATTCGCCGCCGGACATGCAGGCGCAGTCGATAAACATATCTTTTATCATCTCTCGCCCGCGCTGGACTCTGGATTTGAGCCCCGAATAGGAAAGGTCCATCTCTTTAGCTATGTCCTTTTGCTTTCGGCCCTGAAGATCGCTCAGAACAAGCGGCCCTCGGTATTTCTCGGGAAGCCTTTCAATAAAAACCTTAAGGCATCCCGACACGCAGGCGGAATAAATATCGTCTGAACCGCCTACTGTGTCTGATGCGGTTATTTCCTCATTCAGCTCCGATGTATCAAATTTTGCCTTCCGGTAATAGTCGGTGAGGGAATTTCTCACAATCCGGTAAATCCATGGAGCGAGCTTTTTCTCGTCCTTAAGACCGTCCAAGTTGTTGTTAATTTTTATAAAGATATCCTGAAGCAGATCGTCCGCGTCGTCTGTTTGCCTTACCTTACTCAACAGATAGCTTCTGATCTGCCCTGAGAACTCGTTCCACACTTGCTTTAAATTATGACTATTCTTCATTTCAAATCATCCGCAAAAGAATAGGGTACACATTATATATCTAATGCGTACCCTTTAACTTTCAAGTGCTATCCGCAGCAGCATTTGCAGCTCTCATTCTCTGCGCCGCATTTACACGGCTCGCACTCACATTTTAAACACTCACACTTTATGCTCTTTTCCTTCTCGCTCATGTTTGATACCTCCGTATAAAATTGAATTCGAGCGGGCGGAGCCCGTCTCTCACTAATACAGACGAATGTCCGCCAAAAAAGACGCAAAATTCCATGTCATGGAGTAAAACAGGCCCGAATTAAAGAAGCCTGGCCTTATTTAGGCTCTGTCTTGGCGCCCGGCGCGCTTAGCCTGCCCCTGACTCCGGTTTATACAAGCGCTGACCCGCTCTTTTCGATTTCATTAATAACTCTGTTAACGCTTCGTTCCCGGGCATAAAAAAGATTTACTACACTCCTAAAAATTAAGAATGACGAGAATGTTCAGGGAATTGTCTATGATATGAATTACGGATTAAAAGGACTGTGCAGGTAATTGGCGTCTTCCTAGAATTACGACTTAACAAACTAATTCCTAAACAGGAAAAAAATGCCGTTTATACGAGCAATCGTCTGAAAGTCTGTTATACTGAATCGTAAGTAATCTTCACCATTAGCCCTGCTTTAAATACACTTTACATTATCAGGAGGACCTAGGACTTGTCCGGGAAAAATAAAAACTCCAGTTTAAAATCCCAAGAGGTAGACAGGGAAAAGCCCTTAAGGACGGACGTGCGGTTTCTTGGGAACATACTCGGCAAAGTAATCATTCAGCAGGAAGGGTATGAAATATTTGAAATAGAGGAAAAGGTGAGAACGCTTACCAAGGACATGAGGGCCGATTATGTCAAGAGCCAGAAAGACAACCTTGTGGCTACGATAAAAAGTTTGTCTAACGATGATATTTACAAAGTAGCGCGCGCTTTTACAAGCTACTTCAAGCTCGTAAACATTGCCGAGCAGAACCACAGGATTAGAAGAAGGCGGGAATACAAGTACATCTCGGACACCAGGGACTCGGTTGAGGGTTCGGTAGAGAGCCTTTTTGAAACCCTCGGAGAGAGGAAGATTCCCTACAGGGAATTCAAAACTCTTCTGGACAAGATGTCGATCGAGCTTGTGCTCACGGCGCACCCGACGGAAGTGAACCGCCACATCGTGCTTGAGAAGTTCCGCCACATATCCTATCTGCTTGAGGAATTCCAGAACCCTATTTTGAGCGCCGAGGAAAAAAACTCGATATACATGGATATAAAAGCCGAGGTTACCTCTCTCTGGCAGACCGAGGAAGTACTATCTTTTAAAATTACCCCTATAGACGAGGCCAGAAGCGCCCATTACTATTTTCAGGAAACCATTTTTGAGGCTCTAACCACTGTTTATCTGGAATTTGAGGATAAGATCAAGGAGCATTACGGCCTGGACAAGATAGAGCTTCCGCCATTTTTCAGGTTCGGTTCCTGGGTTGGGGGAGACAGGGACGGAAACCCGTTTGTAACCCACTCCACAACGCTTGAAGTGCTCAGGATGCAGATGGAGCTTGTGCTCGGAAAATACCTCGAGCAGATTGAGCGTCTTAATAACCAGTTGAGCTCGTCGAGAAAACAGGTCCCGGTGAGCGAAGAACTTTTAGAGTCTATAGAAAGGGACAAAAAACTCTTCGGGCCTGACAGCGGGATAAAAAATCACGACGAGAGTTACAGGATTAAGCTCAGCTACATAGAGAAAAAAATTGTAGGCACACTAAACAAGCTTAATAAATGGCAATATGTTTATGCCTACGGCTCCAAAGAGGAATTGCTGGCCGACCTTGAGATAATTGACAGGAGCCTCCGTCAGAACAGAGGCGCTCTTCTTGCCGAGTCCAACCTAAAGAAGCTCTTGAGACAGGTGAGCGTTTTCGGATTTTATCTAGCCAAGCTCGACATAAGGCAGAACAGCGAAGTGCACAAACGTGGGCTTGAAGAAATAACAGAGCGGCTGGAAATGGTTAAGTACAAAGAGCTATCGGACGATGAGAAATTCAAATGGCTCTCGGAGCAGATTCAGAACCCAAGGCCTCTCATACCCGGATGGCTCGAGCTTTCCCCCGACACAACCGAGCTTCTTAAAACATTTAAAGCGATAAGGGATGCGCATCGGAACATAAACCACTCATGCATTGATACTTATATCATAAGCATGACCTCAAACGCGAGCAACGTGCTTGAAGTGCTGCTCCTCGCGAAAGAGGCGGACCTATACATCAACGACGGCGGCAGGATTATAAGCTCTTTGAATATAGTCCCTCTTTTTGAAACGATTGACGATTTCAGAAACGCCCCTCAAATTATGAAGAGGCTCTATGACAGCCCGGTCTACAGGGAACACCTGAGGGCCAGGGGAGATATTACCGAAATAATGATCGGCTACTCGGACAGCGGAAAAGACGGGGGTCATCTGTGCTCGAGCTGGGAGATTCACAAGGCGCAGCGCTCGCTTAAAAAACTGGCGGACGATTACGGACTCAGAAATAAATTCTTCCACGGAAGAGGGGGTACTGTAAGCCGTGGCGGCGGGCCCACCAATCAGGCTATCCTTGCACGCCCGTCGGGAACTGTGGACGGAATGATAAAAATCACCGAGCAAGGTGAGGTAATTTACAGCAACTATTCCCTTCCCGAGATCGCGGAGGACAACCTTGAGCTTGTGCTTTCATCTGTAATTCTTACGAGCCTCGGAAAGGAGCACATAAAACCTGAGTGGGAAGAGGTGATGGAGGAGCTTTCCTCAAAAGCCAGAGAGAAATGGAGGAGTCTGATATATGAAGATGACGATTTTTATCCATACTTCCAGCAGGCAACCCCCATATCGGTGCTCCAGCAGATGCAGATTGGCTCACGGCCCGCAAAGAGAAGGCAGACCGAGAAGATCGAGGACCTGCGCGCGATCCCCTGGGTGTTCAGCTGGACTCAGAACCGGCACCTCATTACCGGTTATTATTCTGTTGGCTCAGCGCTGAATGAGTTTATAGTGAAGAATCCTGAAAAAAATCTCTCTATACTAAAGGATATGTATAACAACTGGCGGTTCTTTAAATCTCACATAGATAATATTCAGATGACTCTCAGCAGGGCCGATATGTGGATCGGGCTTGAATACTCTTTTCTGGTCAGTCCGAGGGAGCTTGGCAAAAGAGTTTTTAAAAAGGTCAGGAACGAATACGAGCTTACTGAAGAAATTGTTTTACAAATCACAGGGCAGGACAATATACTTGAAAACAACCAGTTTCTGAGAAAGTCTATTGAGCTTAGAAATCCCTACATAGATTCGCTTAGCTACATCCAGGTTGCGTTGTTAAGGCGGCTTTTAAAGTCTGATATGCCTGAGGAAGAAAAAGAGGCGCTTAAGGATATCATCAAGCTCACGGTAAACGGCATCTCAGCCGGGCTTAAGAATACCGGTTAAGATTTACTGCCTGAAAGGGAGATAACTTGTCATGAAAGATGTCTTCAAATATTTTTTACTTTTTGCCGCGTTTGTAATTTTCGCAACCCCGCTGACCGCAAAAGAGCCCGAGAACCTTCACACCGCCAAACAGGCCGGCATTTTCTACCACGACTCTGGCCAGTATGACGTCGACCGCGAAAAAGTGGCGCAGGAGGCTATTAGTTTTCTTAACTCCAAAATTTCCGAGAACAATGCGCTTATCGAACCCCGGAAATTAGCCGTTGCCTTCGACATAGATGAAACTTCACTCTCAAATTACGAAATTTTACTATCTCTCGATTTTGCTTTTGTGGCTTCACTACTGAAGCCCGAGCTCGAAAAAGCCAAGGACCCTGCGGTAAGGCCGACGCTTAAGCTCTATCAGTTCGCAAGAGAAAACGGCGTGGCAATATTCTTTATTACCGGAAGGCGTGAGACACTTCGCGCAGCCACTGAAAAGAACCTGAAAAAAGTTGGCTACACAGAATGGATAAAACTTTTTATGAAACCCGATGACTACGATAAAGATTCGGTTATCCCCTATAAAAGCGGTTCCCGCAAGAGCATTGAAGACGAGGGCTATTTTATTATCGTGAACATCGGCGACCAGTGGAGCGACCTTGCCGGGGGCTATGCCGAGAGAACATTCAAACTGCCAAACCCTTACTACTATGTGCCTTAGAACAAGATGTTGTTATGGAGTCACGTTGTATGCACAGAGCGAAATGGCAAAAGCTTGTGCCTCACTGAGAGCACAATCAGGCCGTAGACGGATATAATTGCCCCGATTGAAGAAACAGTGTTCAGCATGTAGATAATATTATAGTGGTACCCCGGAACAGTGATATTTTTCCGGTACAACCACACCCGCTCGCCCAGAGCCGACTTTAAGTCCGTGTATCGGTTGTTTTTGGCTTCTTGAATATCCTCTGATTAACATAAATCCAAATGAGAGATGTGATTAAGGGAACAGCAGCCTACCAGTCTAGCCAGATACGGGACCAGACTGAAAGAGTAAGTAAGGGAAGGGTGGTATAGCATGACTAGACGCTTTAGGGGCTTGCGTGCCTTGTCCATCTATCGTCAGTCATTCCGAAAAATCGGGCTATTGTCTGTTGAATAGTAATAATCTCGATAATACAATAAATTCTGAGGAGTTAATAACAATGCTTCAGTAATTGTTGAGAAAAAGAATAAATAACTGGCGAAGAACAGGATATTAAGCTACACTTTCTTCATACTAAAAAGCAGGAGGCGTTAACAATGACAAGATTAGTACTTACATTAGCAATCGCATTAGGACTCGCATTCGGAGCTATGGCAATCACTTCTTCTGACGTGCTTGCTTGCAGCGGAAAAGACAAAGGCGCTACTACAGAAGACACAACAGGTTCTTCAACAGACGGCACCCAGTCCTAACGGACAGTGTCCGCTCCCATATATTTTTTTCTACGTATGCTAAAAGTTTATAAAAACTGATAGCTTTAAATAGTTCGGGAGTTACAAAGAATTTTTATTCCAGTGGGTGTTACCCGCCGGATGATATCCGTAAAAGCCAGGCTTTGTTATAAATAACTGAGCGAGGGCTTTTTTTATTTTGATTGGTTCTGTTAGAGGTCGAGATAAGCTTTCTCAAGCGCAGGGGGAAGCAAAGAAAATTAACGCTTTATTAACATATGGGACGGGTTGCCTATAAATAC
>CBDUCG010000075.1:0-9867 GCA_965365595.1 uncultured bacterium | reverse complement strand
TTAAAAACAGAATCGGCGGTTTTAAAGGTTTTACAAACTGGCTCCAGCAAATTATCGGTGCTAAAAGAGAAGGTGTTACCCATCAGGAAATTGAGGATTCCGTTACGGAAGGAATCAAATCCCAAATTGAGTCCGGTGTAACTACTGTGGGAGAAATTTCATCTTACGATGGGCTTGATATACCAATACTGAAAAAGTCGGGTCTTAGAACTGTACTTTACAGAGAAGCGGTTGACAGTAAAGAAGATTTACTTGACTTCGACAACTTTGAAACATCCCCACTTTATGAAGAGAGATTATTTCCACACGCCCCTTATTCCTGTAATCCAGGACTTCTCAAAAAAGCTTTGAAATCTTATAAGAAAACTAAGCGGCCGCTCGGCATACATCTCGCTGAAAGCCGGGAAGAAATAGATTTTGTAAACAGAAAAGCCAATGCGATACTAAATGAGGTTTTCCCGTTAATACAGAAAAAAGCTTTTAAACATAAAAAGGCTGATACTCCTTTTGAGTACATGAAAAGCCACGGTTTTTTCGATAAAACTAAAGTTACTGCCGTTCACATGGTTCAGGTTCTTTCAGATGAGGTCAGAGAAATCGAGAATCTCGAAATCGGAATTGTCTTGTGTCCGAGGAGCAACTTGTTCCTTCAGGTTGGCGTACCTCCGCTCAAGGAATACGCAAGACTCAAGAGAGTCGGACTGGGTACTGACGGGGTTTCCAGTAATTATAATCTCGATTTTTTTGAAGAGCTCCGAGTTCTGCATTTGCTCTGGTCCGAAGCTTTAGGAAAAGAGGCATCTCGTGAGACTGTTTATGCCGCTACGTTGGGAGGAGCGAGGGCCCTATTTATTGAGGACAAAGTCGGCAGCATCGAGATTGGGAAAGAAGCTGATCTCATATTCCTCAGCTCAAAGAACGAATCTAACAATCCTTATCTCTCTGTTGTATCCTCTAAAAAAGATGACCTGAAGCTTTTGATGGTAGGCGGGAAAGTTTTGCAATCTGAGAATTCTGATATATCAAAGTCCTAAAATGGTTGCTAAAATCAATAAACTATTTGTATATGGCACATTGCTTAATGGCGAGGTCAGGAGCCCACATATGCATGATTGCAGACTATTAAGCACATTTGAAGTGCCTGGAATTCTCTATGACACTGGGAGAGGCTATCCGGCTGCGGTGTTTAACGATAACTTTGATACACTGATTACAGGAGAGCTCTACTTGATGAGTAATCCTGAAAAAAAGATAAATGAATTAGACGAGGTTGAATTCCTGGACTCGGGATTATTTAAAAGAGCAGAGTTGAGCTATAGAGGCACAGAGTTCTTTTCCTATCCGGCCGGCTCGGAATTGGGGGATTGTTTGATCCCGCAGAATAAAATTACAGAAGGAAACTGGAGGCGGTATTCTTCTCTCTCATTTCATGATCCGGTAGCTTTCGCATTAAATTTCGAAGAACGACAGAAGTTCCTCTACAGAGAACCGGCAGGTGAAGATGCTGACGGTTTAATATATATAAAAGGAGATATCCCTGTTCTTGTTACTTCTCCGCATTCCTCGGTGCACAAAAGATTGGGCAAATTAAAACGCCAAGAATTCTACACTGCCGCGCTATCTGTAATGCTTCACTCACTTACAGGCTGTCATGTCCTCTACGCAAACAGGCTCATGGAGTCCGATCCAAATTATTATGATGATTCCCCATTCAAGAAGAGATTCTCACAAATTGTCCGCTCCAATGATATTAAAAGCCTCATTGACATACACGGAACCGGAAGTGAAAAGCGTTTTGACATTTATCCCGGCGTTGGCGTCAAGAAAGAATTTTTATTGGGTTATGAAAATTATCTGGCTGATTTTTGGAAAATCGCCAATGCTTCAAAAATATCTATAGGCGGGTTTGACGTGTTTCCGGCCGCAAAGCAAATGACAGTTACGAAATACGCGGCAAGGAAATTAAAAATTCCCTCCATACAGCTTGAAATAAACCGCAAACTGAGAGAGCCTGAGAAAAATCCCGGAAATTTTATCAAACTCACTAAGTTTTTAAAAGGTATCATTGATGAACTATCTCATCTGGTTGGCTAAAACCTGGGCAATATGCTTAACTTTCCTGTTAGAGAAGTCTTCAATCTGGTGATGACAGGATACGCCTGAGACTGCAATAACGGTGTCCGCAGCAGAATTGTTTATAGCCGGTATTAATCTGTCTTCGGCAATTCTTTTAGATATATCATAATGCTCACTTTCATATCCGAAGCTTCCGGCCATACCGCAACAGCCCGCTTTGCTCTCTGTTACTTTGCATCCGGAAAGTAAAAGCATTTCCAGGGCGGAAGTATTTCCAATCAGCGATCTTTGATGGCAGTGCCCGTGGTAGAAAACTTCAGGCCCTTTATTCTTCCAGTCTATCCTGAGATTGTTAGATTGTTTCAGCTTGAATAAAAACTCATCCAACAGATAAGAGCTTTCAGACAGCGCTTTTGCCTGACCGTTATCCGGCAGGAGATCAAGATATTCATCACGGAAAGTTAGTATGCAGCTTGGTTCGGTTCCTACTACCGGTATGCCCTCATTAACATATGGCGCAAGGGCGGAAACATTCTTTATTCCCTTCTGACGTGCCTGCTCTATCATTCCTTTACTTAGCATCGGGCGCCCGCAACACACTTTATTTTCAATTAATATCACTTCAAAACCTGCCGCTCCAAGCAATTCTACCGCAGCTTTGCCAATATCGGGATGGTAGTAAGAAACCCAAGTATCATGAAAATATATAACTTTTTGGTTTTTATTTATATCAGCAGGTTGCAACCTACTATTAAACCAGTTTGCAAAGCTATCTCTCGACATTACCGGGAGCGACCTTTGGCTAGTGATGCCTATGTTGGATAGGAGATATTTAGTAACACAATTGCCCGCAAAGAAATTAGAAATTCCTTTAACTATTGACGTTAACCAACTTAATTCATGTATATATCCAAACATTTTATCGCGCAAGGAAAATCCATGTTTGATATGATATTGACCCAGGAACTCAAGTTTCATTTTGGCGGCGTCAACACCCGAGGGACACTCGCTTTTGCATGCTTTGCAAGACAGACAGAGGTCAAAAACATCATGCATTTCTTTACTTGTTACCGAATCTTTCGGCAGGCCTCCAGAGACCAGAGCTCTTAGAATGTTAGCCCGCGCTCTTGTGGTGTCCCGCTCATTTCTGGTTGCCATATAGGAAGGACACATTATTCCGTCTTCAACTTTCCGGCATACTCCCTGACCGTTACACATCTCTACAGCACCTGAAAATCCGTTATCGGACGACCAGTCCAGAAACGTCTTGATATAAAGTGGCCGATAAGACTCCCCATATCTCAGATTCTCTGTCGAGAGCGGTCCGTCTACCACTTTGCCGGGATTAAAAATATTCTCGGGGTCGAATATGGTCTTAAGTTCCTTCATTGCTGAGTAAAGCTCCTTTCCAAAAAGGCGCTCATTAAGATAGCTTCTCTGAAGGCCGTCTCCATGCTCTCCGCTCATCACGCCACCGTATTTCAAAGCCAGCTTAAAGGATTCTTCTGTAAGCTCCTTCATGATATTGATTCCGCTTTCAGATTTAAGATTGACCAAAGGCCTTATGTGAAGACATCCGGCGCTTGCGTGTCCATAGAAACCGGCGTCCGTGTCCAGCCGTTTTAAAAGGTTATTAATGTCACGTATATAATCCGGAAGTTTTTGGACAGGCACCGAAACATCCTCTATGCAAGGGATGGGTTTATAATCACTGCGTTTGCTCATAAGAAGCCCAAGCCCTGCTTTTCTAACTTCCCATACATCTGCCTGTGATTGGGCTGTAAACGCATGTTTTATATTTTGACAGACTTTCTTTGACTTAAGACTGGCGACCAGATTATTAGTTTTTTTCTCAGTTTCGGATTCATTCTCACCGTCAAACTCTACAACCAATATCGCTTCCGGATTTCCCTCGACAAATGTCAGAAGCCTAGAGTAGGAAGGGGTTTCTCTCGTTAGATCAATTAAATATTTATCAACAAGCTCTATAGCCGAAGGCCCTGCTTCCAATATATACGGTACGGCTTCCATGGCTTTTCCGGTAGTTTCAAACTCCACAATAGCTAGCGCTGTATAAAGGGGTCTATCTACAAGATTCAATGTAAACTCTGTAGCTAGCCCCAAAGTCCCTTCCGAGCCTGCCAGGAGTTTTGCTGGATTGAAGTTGTCGTCCAGGAAATAGTTAAGGCTATAACCCGAGGCTCTTCTCCAATGTTTCGGGAAATCGGATTTTATCTTTTCTATATATTTTTCTCTAAAAACTTTCAGCTTTTCGAGTAGCGGATTTCCCTTACTATTTTGCGTCAGGTCAAATTTGTCTCCTCCGCCTAAAAAGAGTTTAGAGCCTTCAACATTATCTCCGGCCATGCCATACAAAATAGAATGAGCGCCAGTTGCGTTGTTCCCGACAACTCCGCCAATTGTTGCAATCTTTTCTGATGACGGGTCCGGTCCGAACTTCAGTCCATGTTTAAGTAATTGTTTGTTAAGCTGATCCAGAAACATTCCCGATTGAACTCGGACAGTTTTTTCCTCCACGTTTATTTCCAAAATTTGATTTAAATATTTTGATAGATCAATTACCAGTGCGTGCCCTACAGCCTGACCCGCCAGACTTGAGCCGCTACCTCTGGCAAGGATTGCTACATCATATTTACACGCTATTTCTAGAGTTTGAGCAATGTCATCTTCATTTTTTGGGATAACAATGCCGACAGGCTCTATCTGGTAGTTGCTTGCGTCGGTGCTGTAGAGTGTTCTGGTTATTTTGTCGAAATGAAGCTCTCCGCCAAGTTTATCCTTAAGTGAAGCTTCGAGCTCAGAGTATAGAAGATTGTCAGATTTAATGGACATTTGCTAATTTATTATAACCAGAGATTAAGATTGTTATATATATGGATTACAGACTTTAATAAAAGTTGGGTATTCTATCGTGTTTTATAAACTCTCTACTTCTTATAATTTTGGGGTTTGATTGAGATAAATATGAAATTTGTAATCGTCCCGGTAAAAGATTTATCAAAAGCCAAAGAAAGACTCTCCTCACTCCTGCCTCAACATCAGAGAACGGAGCTTGCGTATGCCATGCTAGAGGATGTGCTCACAGCGCTTAGCGGCTCAAGGCTTGCAGACCGTAAGTTTATTGTGACTCTCGACGAAAGGGCCATAGATATAGCTAAGGAGCTGGGAATTGAAGTTATTTTAGAGACGGAGCAGAACGGTGAAAGCGCATCTGTGGATTATGCATCAAAAGTTTCAATCGAAATGGGAGCTAAGTCCGTTCTCGTGATTCCAGGAGATGCACCTCTTATAACTTCTGAAGATATTGATTTTATTCTCGAAAAAGAAAAGGCGGCTCCATCTATTGTTTTCATACCGGCAAGGGATGAGTACGGCACTAACGCAATCCTAAGAAAGCCGCCGGATGCTATTCCGTCCATGTTTGGATACGACAGTTTTAATAAGCATAAAAATGAAGCGGAAAAGAAGAATATCCCTTATGAAAGTTTTGAGAACTCCAGAATAGGACTTGATATTGACCGACCCGAGGACTTGGTTGAACTCATATCGCATAAGAGCTCTACAAAGACTTATAGTGAGCTTGAGAGGCTGAGTTTGATTGAGAAAATTAAAGAAGTTTGATGATGCTAGTAGTCAAGATTTACAACCATAAGTTTTAATTCGGTCATATCTTCAATAGCGTATTTAATTCCTTCTCTTCCCACCCCTGAATCTTTAATCCCGCCATATGGCATATTTTCAACCCTGAAGCTTGGACAGTCGTTTATTATCACTCCACCTGTCTCGATGACATCATACGCTTTATATGCTTTTTTCATATCTTTTGTGAACACTCCGGCCTGAAGACCGTAGCGTGTATGGTTTACTTCTTTAAGTGCCTCATCAAAGTCACTGAATGGCTCAATGTGTACAACAGGCCCAAACACCTCGCTACAGCATACATTTGATTCATGGGTTACATTTGTTAATACAGTCGGTTCAATTAATTTCCCTTCCCTGTGCCCTCCTGTCAGTAGTTTGGCGCCATTGTCAATTGCTTCTTCAATCCAGCTCATAATCCTTTCTGCAGAATGATCGTCAATCACAGGCCCCAGGTCTGTATCCTCAAGCATTGGGTCGCCGAGTTTTAATTTCCCGGTTTCTTCTAAGAACTTTTCAAGGAATTTATCAAATATCTTCTTGTGCACATACATTCTCTGCACCGATATGCAGCTTTGCCCGGCCTGATAGAAAGCCCCCCAGGCATTTCTGCTAGCAGCGAAATCAAAGTCTGGCAGATCCTCGTCGATAACAACCGCAGCATTACCCCCAAGCTCAAGCGTTACTTTCTTTTTCGGGTGCTTGCTCATTAACTCCCAGCCAACAACGTCGCTTCCGGTAAAAGATATCTTTTTTATACGGGGGTCTTCGGCTACAGGCTCTATTGCTCCTCCGGGAAGGGGAAGAATATTCAGTACACTCTCCGGAAGCCCGGCTTCAATTACTACTTCTCCAAGCATAAGTGCAGAAAGAGGGGTTTGTGATGCGGGTTTAAGAACCAGAGCATTGGTTGATGCTATAGCAGGAGCTACTTTATGAGCGACCAGGTTAAGTGGGAAATTAAAAGGTGATATTCCCATTACAACGCCTAGTGGGAAACGGCGCGATATGCCGAATCTATTCTCGCTTCCCTTGATAATATCAAGCGGTAACAGCTCTCCCCCGGAAAATCTGTTCGCCTCTTCAGCCGCTACTGAAAAAGAGGTCTTTGCCCTTTCAACTTCAAGTCTAGCTGTTTTAAGGGGTTTTCCTCCCTCCTTAACCAGTATCTCGGCAAACTCTTCTTTTCTCCTGTCTATCCCGTCAACAATTCGTTTCAGTATGGCGCTTCTTTCATAGCTCGGCATATCCTTGAATTTCTCTGCTGCCTTTTCGGAATAATTGACCGAGTTTATCGCTTCATCAATATCCGGGATGTTAATAACACCCACAACTTCATTGTTATAAGGGCTTAAAACTTCTCTTTTCTTTTCACTCTTAAGCCACTTGTTGTTTATCAGATAGCCGTATTCTTTTGCCATTATTAATCACTTATCCTTCAAGTACATCAAGTTTAGGCCGTTCGGTAATTATTCCCTTATCATATGCTTTATTAAAAAATAATTCCAGTGCTGCCTTACCTTTTTCACCAAGCTCCACCGTGTAGTCGTTAACATACATAAGCACAAACTTCTCCCCGACATCTTTTTTCATACCGCGACCCCATTCCATGGCATAATCGAGTCCTTCGTCTTTATGGCTGAGCGAATATTCAATGCTTTCCTTGTGCACCCTGTGGCATTCTTTCTGTAGCTCCTCGCCTATGTCTCTCTTGACTACATTTAAACCCAAAGGAAGTGGCAGTGACGTTTCCTCGGCCCAAAGCTCGCCAATATCAAAAATCAATTCGAGTCCGGCGTCCTTATATGTCAGCTGTCCTTCGTGAATTAAGAGCCCTGTCTCTATGTCCCCATTCTGGACAGCGGGCATTATCTCGTCAAACGGCATTTCAACGGGTATGAAACCGTCAGCATAAATACAAAGCTGTAAATATGCCGATGTCAGCATCCCCGGAACACCGATTTTTTTCCCTTCAAGACTTTCTATTGGTTCCCTCGCAACTACTATAGGACCGTAACCCTCACCCATACTTGCGCCGCAGGACATGATTCTGTAATCATCCTGTACTTTCAAATATCCGTGAGCGGATATTGCCGTTACTTCAAGCTCTTTATTTAGCGCTCTTTTGTTGAGTGACTGTATATCTTCTACTACCTGAATAAAATCGATTTTATCTGATTTTACTATGTCGTTAGCAATGGCATAAAACATGAATGCGTCATCTGCGTCAGGGCTGTGGCCAAGTTTCATTTGAATTTTGTCTGACATTAATTTCTCCTTATTACTACTCTGAATAAATATCCAAAGCGGAAATTTTCTCCGCCCGGTCTAGTTCCGAAAGTAGTTCGCTATATTTAATAATTCCTTTGATTTCCTTCTCTCCGAGGTCATATTTAATTCTATCTTTCAAATATATACGACATATATCGCAATCTATGCCAATTTTCTGTGATTCTATATCCGCAATTTTATCTATCATGCTGAAACCATATTTCTTCGATTCTGTCAGGGCTTGAAGATTGTCACCTAGTATAACATCCTTGTTCACAGCGAAAACGGCATAGACAAAGGGGAGTCCTGTTTCTTCCGTCCAGATTTCACCCAGATCATAAACCCTATAATCTTTTTCAGGCGCATAGCATTTCCTGAGTCCCGAATCCCCAATAAGCATAGCCCCGTCAACACCTTCCAGCATATTTTCATTATCTATATCAGTCGGTATAAATTCAGGATGCACATTATTAAATAGCTCAAGCACAATCCTGAGTAGCGCTGTAGAGCTTTGAGACCTCCTGTCGACAGCAACAGTTTTAAGCCCACTGATATCTGATTTTGCAAGTAGGATTACACTGTCAACCTTTCCCATTGAAGAAATGGATATCCCCGGAACCACGCTGTAATTCTCTCTCTTCAGAAGCTCAGCTACAGGGATAAATCCCAGGTCTATCTCTTTTTCGTAGAGCATGCGCGAGAGATCTGACGGGGGTGTTTGAATAATCTCGAAATCATGTTTAATCAGATTATTCTCAAGTGCATATGTTATAGGTTTTGCATTTAAAAAAGATACCGAGCCCAGCTTAATCAATTAATCCACCTGAAATTTTTATATTGGGAATTTAAAGAACGATATAGGTTACCTGAATTTACTGTTCTTAAAATGCGTTAATGTCGCCCTGCCATCTTCTTGGCAAAAATATTCTTTCATAAAGTGTAATTGCGTATGAATCCGTCATGGACGCTATGAAGTCGCATACCGCCCGTTCATGTGTTTCTCCCTCTCTGGAATCTCTTGAATATATTATCTTGAATTCTTCCTGGTTCTCACAGAAGTATTCGTAAAGTTCCTTTATTACCTTCTTGGCCTTATCAAAATTGTTTTTAATCTTCTCGTTCATATAAACGGTATTAAATAGGTAGCTTCTCAAATCAAGCATTGCTTCTTCCACTTCGGGACTGGCTACAACTCTTTTTTCATCAAGTTTTTTTGTCTCAAGTATTATGTCGGTGACCATTTTATTTATGCGCTCTGAATTGGTCTTCCCCAATATCCTGATGAAGTCCTTCGGGACATCGTCAATAGTAATAATTCCCGATCTGATTGCGTCATCCAGGTCGTGGTTGGCATAGGCCACCAGGTCCGAGATCCTCACAACCTGACCTTCCATTGTTTCGGGTCTGTACTCCGGATTTTCAATTGCTCCCATGCCTTTTGAGTGCTTTGAAATACCGTCTCTGACTTCATAGGTAAGGTTAAGACCCTCTCCGCCTTTCTCCAGAACATCAACCACCCGAAGGCTGTGAATCACGTGTTTAAATCCACCGGGATATATATCATTAAGCACTGCTTCACCGGCGTGTCCAAATGGCGTGTGCCCGAGGTCATGCCCGAGCGCTATTGCCTCAGTTAGGTCTTCGTTCAGCATGAGCGCTTTGGATATGGTTCTTGCGATCTGAGCCACTTCAATCACATGAGTCAGCCTTGTTCTGTAGTGGTCATCCGTAGGGGACAGAAACACCTGGGTTTTATGCTTCATTCTTCTAAACGATTTTGAGTGTATTACGCGGTCACGGTCCCGTTGATAGTCCGTTCGTATGTCGCATTTTTCCTCAGACTTCATCCTACCTTTAGTC
>CBDUCG010000074.1:0-9947 GCA_965365595.1 uncultured bacterium | reverse complement strand
TATCAAGAAATATCAGTGTAACCGAAGGCAGCGACGTAACACTGGACGAAATTATAGATACTATAACTCCTGAGATAATATTTACAGAATGGACCGTAAACCAGAGGCGTTTAAGATTATCCAGCTTCGATGAGGTAATTTTTAACTCTACTGAGGCTATATTCCAGATAGACGGGAAAGGTAACAACTGCATCAGGGCAAAGGGAGAAAGCCAGGTTGAAATTACTGCTTTTAGTATATCCCTAATAAACTGCTCGGAAGGTATTACAACATCAAGTTTTGCACTTGTCGATCTTCGAGCCGATGAAGATATTAATATCATAGCCAAGAAAGATGGGATAAAATCACAGGACAACTCTTCTGTTACTCTTTCAATGACACTCAATCCATTTGATAACGATATATTTGTAACGTCAAGTAAGGAAAACGGTATCAGATCTTCAGGATCTTCAGTTGTATTTGTGGATCCTCAGAACGATTGCACTATTACCGGAGCAAAAGACGCGGTGAGACAATCGGGTACATCTACAGTCAATACAACAACTTGTACTCTAGTAAGTGACAATTAAAAAATACTGAGGGATTCTTCAATTTAGTGGGCTTCTGCCCAGTTATTGCCTGTTCCAATATCTACTTTGATTGGAACAATTAACTTCCATGCGCCTTCCATCTCTTTTTTAATCATAAGGGAAAGACTTTCTATTTCTCCATCTTTTACCTCAAACAAAAGTTCGTCATGTACTTGCAGTATCATACGCGTCTCAAAATCTATGAGCTTTTCATCAATTTTAATCATAGCAATATTTATTATATCCGCGGCTGAACCTTGTATGGGCGTATTCATCGCAGTACGTTCCCCAAATCCTCTTAAGGCTCTATTATTTGACTGTAGCTCAGGAATTGGTCTTCTGCGCCCAAGAATTGTTTCAGCATAACCGTTCGTTTGCGCATCCAAGATAGATTTTTCGATGTACTCTTTAACTTTTCCATAGCGTTTGAAATATTCGTCAATGTAGCTCTTTGATATTGCAACTGATGTACCTAATTGCTTCGCCAATCCAAATGCACTGATTCCATATATAATTCCAAAATTGATATTCTTTGCCAGCCTCCTCATGTCAGCTGTTACCATGTCTTCGGTTACACCGAATATCTCTGATGCTGTCCTGTTATGTATGTCACTGTTGTTTAAGAACGCCTCAACTAAATTGTCGTCCCCTGAGAAATGCGCTAGTAGTCTAAGCTCGATCTGGGAATAATCTGCTGATAGCAATGTGAATCCCTTTTCAGGCACAAATGCCTCACGAATGCGCCTTCCCTGAGCAGTTTTGATTGGAATGTTTTGTAAGTTGGGATCGCTTGAGCTCAGCCTTCCGGTTGATGATCCGACCGGGTTAAAAGATGTATGTATCCTGCCCGTATCAGGGTTAATTAGCTTCGGAAGAGAGTCGATATATGTTGATTTAAGCTTTGAGAGAGTCCTGTGTTCGAGCACTTTTTCAGGCACCATGTGAAATTTGCTCAGGTCCGTTAATACCTCAACATCAGTTGAAGGCTCACCCTTTTTAGTTAGTTTTTTCTGCGGAAGATCAAGTGTATCGAAAAGTACTTCACGCAGTTGTAAAGGTGAATTCAAATTAAACTCATAACCGACTTCTGAAAAAATTTCTTTCTCTATATCCTTAAGTAACTGTTCAAACTCTTTTGATAGCTCCTTAAGTTTACCAGCATCAATATATACACCGTTTTTTTCTATCTGAGCCAGTACCCTGATAAATTTAAGCTCTATATCGTTAAAAACATTCTCTAATCCAATCTCTTTTAATTTAGGATCAAGTATTTTACTTAGGAGCATTGCAACATCCGCATCCTCACAAGCGTAATCACGTGCTACTTCAAGCTCGACTTCATCAAAATCAATCTTTGATTTCCCGGTACCTGTGACATCTTTATACGAAATCATCTGATGCTCAAGATAGACTTTTGAAAGCTCATCTAGACTATAGCTGTTTCTTGATGAGTCAATCATATGAGCTGCTATCATAGTATCAAATGAAACCGGAATAATATTCAGCCCGTACTTTTCAAGCACCACCATTTCGTATTTCAGATTTTGTCCAATCTTTGCAATATTTTCATCCTTTAAAATTGGTTTTAACTTTTTCAGAACCATATTAATATTTAGTTGTTTTGATGATGAATCAGTAAGCGCCCTATGCGCTACAGGAACATAATACGATTCATGCGGTGCAGGGCAAAGAGCTATCCCAACTATTTTAGCCAGCATAGGAAACTGAGAAGTGGTTTCCAAATCAATTGACAGCTCTTTGGTTTCTTTAATTCTGGCAATCACTTTATCCAGTTCTTTTTCATTTAGTATGAGATGATAGTTTTTGTACGATACACTGCTGTTATCTTTATCATTATCTGAAATTTCATTTTCTGATCCGTCATCCTCTCCAAGTTCTTTAAGCAGGTTTTTAAACTCAAGTTCATTAAAAATTTCCTTTAACTTATTGCTGTCAAACCCTTTATATTCAAATTTATCAAGGTCAGCATCAATATCCACATCGGTTTTAATTGTAACAAGCTCTTTACTCAATGCCGCATTTTCTCTCTTTTCTTCCAATAAAGTTTTTTGTCTTTTGGTTACATCTTCCAGGTTCTCAAATAGCTCATCAAGAGAGCCGTATTTGGAAATAAGGCTTACCGCGGTTTTCTCTCCTATACCTTTAACACCGGGAATGTTATCAACCGCATCTCCAGCTAAAGCGAACACATCAATAACTCTATCGGGAGAAACTCCGTACTTTTCTTTAACTTCTTCAATTGTCGTGATTTTATTTTTCATGGTATCTAAAAGTGTGACTTTCTCAGATACCAGCTGGCAAAAATCTTTATCGCCTGTGACCAATACTACATTTGAATTTCCCTTCTCAACATTTTTCGAAATAGTGCCCATCAGGTCATCTGCTTCAAACCCTTCCATCTGAACCTGTGGGATGTTAAAGGCATTAACCATTTCAAATATTTTCTCGAACTGTGGAACAAGGTCTTCGGGCGGCTCGTCCCTGTTTGCCTTATACTCGGGGTAGATTTCATCCCGAAAGGTTTTGCCTTTTGAGTCAAAGACGATTCCCAGATGAGTCGGTTCATAATCTTTAAGAAACTTAAACAGCATTGCTGTGAATCCATACACAGCATTCGTCGGAAAGCCTTTAGAGTTGCTAAGGTGTCTTATAGCATAATATGCTCGGAAAATATAAGAACTTCCGTCGATCAGATATAAAGTAGGTTTTTCCATTACACAACATTTTAGGTTTTTAATGTAAGAGTGTCAAAGACTTTATACTGAATTGACTTATGAGAAGAAAAAAAATATAATCGATATAAATGGCGAGGAGGTAGAAATGGCTGCATTAGTACTGAGTTGGATAATCAGCGCAATAAGTATCTTGATTGTAGGCCACGTAATTCCGGGATTTGACGTTCAGAGCTTTGGTTCCGCGCTAATTGCGGCAATTGTTATAGGTCTTATAAACGCAACAATAGGACTGTTCCTGAAAATTATTACATTTCCCCTCTCAATTCTAACCTTCGGCATATTCTTACTCGTCATAAATGCCCTCATGCTGATGTTTGCTTCGTCATTACTGGAAGGATTCACGGTTACCGGGTTCTGGCCCGCATTTTTTGGCGCAATCGTTCTGGCAATTGTAAATATGCTGATTAGAAGTTTAGTCGGAGCAGCGGCCGAATAAGTTTTTATTTATGTGGTTCAACTATTATTTTAATTGAGTCCCCGCCGTCCTGAACCATCTTAAAACCTGTCCCGGTTTCTGATAAAGGCAAGCGGTGTGTAACCATGTCAGCTACGTTCACCCTTTTAGACCTGATTAATTCAAGCGCAATTTCAAGATCACCGGGAGCCGCTGCGTACGAGCTTAAAGTTTTTATACCCGACCACCAGTAATCATTAAACGGTATTTCTATTTTGGTTTCAGGCCCCGAAGGGGCAAAGAATAGTATTGTTCCTCCAGGTTCTACAAGATCAAAAGCCTGGAGAATGGCGGATTTGGCTCCTACACAAACTATAACCATATTTGCCAGACGGCCGTTATTAAGTTTCTTAACTTTTGATGCTATATCACCATCTGCGTGAATTGGAGAATCTGCACCAAATCTTTTAGCTATATCCAGTTTGTAATCACTTACATCAGTCGCAAATATTTGACCCGCCCCTTGAGCTTTGGCGAGTTGGATGTGAAGAAGCCCCGTCATGCCGCTTCCCATTACGAGAACATTATCTGTCATTTGAAAACCGGCCAACCTCTGTCCTCTGACTACACATCCAAGCGGCTCTACAAATGACGCTTCTTCATAAGTAACTTCATCCGGGAGTTTTAGCACTCCGCGGTCGACATTTATTTCTGGGATGCGTATATATTCCGAGAACCCCCCTGGATCAAAGCTCGTTGTCCTCAGTGTCTGACAGGATGAGTGGTTACCCCTTAAACAATGATGGCAAGTATTACATGGCACATGGTGGGTCGCAATTACACGGTTGCCAATGCTAAACTTGGAGACATTATCTCCGACTTCGACAACCTCACCCGCTACCTCATGTCCTAAAACTAATGGAGCTTTTGGCAGCCTGTACCACTCCATAAGGTCGCTTCCGCAAATACCACTTGCGTAGACGCGGATCAGTATCTCTTCCGGACCGATCTTGGGAACAGGCATTTCTTCCAAACGCACGTCCGCATTGCTGTAGTACATTGCTACTTTCATATTATTTCTTCCGGGATTTAAATCAGACCCTATGCATTTGCAGCTTTTTTGGTTTCTTCCTCTTTTAGAGTGAGGAACACATCGTGAGCCTGTTTGGCATTATTGTTTTCATGAACAATTGATCTTATCGCCCTGAGTACAGCAACCGGATGGTCATTTTGCCAAATATTTCGGCCCATATCAACGCCTATTGCACCTTGCTGAATTGCATTATATGTCATTTCAAATACATCCATTTCAGTCTCAAGCTTAGGCCCACCGGCAATAACAATCGGAGCTGGACAGCTTGTTGTAACTTTTTCAAAATCTTCGCAATAATAAGTTTTTACAATATGTGTTCCGAGCTCCGCACATATGCGGCAGCACAATGAAAGAAAACGCGCATCTCTTTTTTCAAGCTCTTTACCCACGGCAGTAATTCCAAGCACAGGAATTCCATACTCCTCTCCCTGGTTTACAAGCTCTGCAAGATTAAGAAGGGTCTGGCTCTCATGGTCGCTACCGACGAATACTGAGATACCAACTCCGGCTACGTTTAACTTAATAGCTTCTTTAAAGGAAGTAGTAATACCCTCGTCTGAAAGATCAGCTCCGATTATGCTTGAGCCACCCGATACTCTGAGCACTACGTTTGCCCCGGAGTCTGGATCGACCGATGTACGGAGAACGCCCCGCGTGAGCATAATTGTATCCGCATAAGGCATTAAAGGCTCTATGGTTTTTCGCGGTTCCTCGAGCTTGTGTGTAGGCCCTAGAAAATAACCGTGATCAAATGCAAGCATAACAGCCTTTCCGGTTTTAGGGTTAATAATTCTTGCCATTCTATTTTTCATAGTCATAACAACTCTCAATTTTAGGATTATTTCAGTCTTAATTTATAGCAATAGACTTTAATAGTCAATCAATCAAGGCTACTTGATAACTTCGTATGCTGCTTTAAAAGCACTGAGTGCTCTCCTAATATGCCTTTCATTATGTTTGGCCATTATTGTTACTCTTATCCTGCACATTCCGTGAGGTACAGAAGGGGGTCTCACGGCAGGAGTGAATACCCCGTACTCCCTGAGCGCTTTTGCAAAATTTAGAGCCGGCTCGGCTTCACCTATCAAAACGGGGATTATTGCTGAATGTGAAGGGAGAATTGTCAGGCCGGTTTCTGTGATACCTGATTTAAATTGGTTAACCAGATTCCAGAGATGCTCTCTTCTTTCGGGCTCATTTTGAATGATATCAATTGCGGCAATGGATGCGGCAACTGATGCAGGGGGCAGTGATGTATCAAATATATAGCTCCTGACCCTGTTTCTTATAAAGTCAATTAACACTTGGCTTCCGGCAATGTATCCGCCGAGAGAGCCGATGGCTTTTGATAGCGTGCCCATCACTACCGGCACTCGGTCTTCGACGCCGTAATGCTCAGTCGCGCCGCTTCCTCTTTTCCCAAGCACCCCAGTTGCATGCGCTTCGTCAATCATCAGCATACAGCTGTAGCGCTCTGAAATTTCAACTAACTCCGGCAGCGGTACCAGGTCCCCGTCCATACTAAAGACGGAATCAGTTACTATAAGTCTTTTACAATTTTTGTCTTTGTCTGATTCAAGTAGCTCTTTGAGATGATTTAAATCCAAATGTTTGTAAATTCTAACAGAAGCGCGGGACAGCCTTGCGCCATCAATGATGGAGGCATGGTTAAGCTCATCGCTGTATATAATATCATTGCTGCCAACCAGAGCTGAAATAGTTCCAATATTTGCAAGGTAACCTGAACTAAATAGTATTGCGGCTTCAGTATTTTTGAACTCAGCTATCCTGTGCTCAAGCACTCTGTGGAGATCCGAACTGCCGCTCACAAGACGTGAGCCACCTGAGCCAGTGCCGTATTTTTCCAGTGCAAGCCTTGCTGCCTCTACAACTTTGGGATCGACACTTAGACCTAAATAGCTGTTTGAGCCTAAAAGCACATATTTCTTTCCGTCAATTGTAACCTCAGGGGATTGACCCGTTTCAAGCTCGGTCAATAGGCGGAATAGCTTTTTATCATGAATTTGAGATAATTCTTCTTTGATCCATTCAAGAGGTCCGTGCATTGTGTCTGTTAGGCACCTTCTGTGGCTTTTTCAATTGAGCTATAAGTTACACGGACTAGTTTCTTCAAATCTTCCATAGGTATACCAAGAGGCGGCATTAGAACCACAACGTTTCCGAGAGGTCGCAGCAGAACTCCCTGCTCCATTGCTTCATCTGCAACTCTCCAGCCCATTTTCAGTTCAGGAGCATATGGCTCTTTTGTCTCTTTATCCTGAACAAGCTCAATCCCGACCATAGCGCCTTTGTTTCGCACATTGCCTACATGCTTAAGTCCGCTGAACTCCTTTAATTCATCCTCTAAAAACTCAATTTTCTGTTTCAGCTCGTTAAGGGTGTCATAGTTCTCAAACGCTTTCAGGTTACCCATAGATGCCGCGCATGAAACAGGGTTGCCCGCATAGCTATGCCCGTGAAAGAAAGTTTTGAATTCTTCGTAATCTCCAAGGAACGCATCATAAACTTCCTGTGTGGTAATTGTCGCTGAAAGAGGCAGATAACCCCCGGTGAGTCCTTTCCCAAGAACCAGCATATCAGGGGTTACTTCCTCATGCTGGCAGGCAAACATTTTTCCCGTACGTCCGAACCCAGTTGCAACCTCGTCGAGAATAAGAAGCACTTCATACTTATCGCAGGATTCCCTAACTTTGCTTAAATAACCCTCGGGCGAAATAATCATCCCGCCTGCAGCCTGAACATAAGGCTCTATTATTACAGCTGCTATTTCGCTGTGATGCTCAGCCAGAATTTTGTCCAGCTCCGATGCGCATGCAAGCTCACAAGATGGGTATTCTTTATTAAGCGGGCACCTGTAACAGTAATAAGAAGGAGCACGGAAAGATTCAAACAAAAGCGGTTTGAATGTGGAATGAAATAAATCAATTCCTCCAATCGATACCGCGCCTAGTGTGTCTCCATGATAGCCGTTCTCTAAATACACAAACTTTGTTTTATCAGTCTCGCCCATTTGCTTCCAGTACTGAAAAGCCATTTTAAGTGCAACCTCAACAGCACTTGCCCCGTCTCCAGAATAAAAGACTTTTTTAAGCCCCTCGGGGCAGATTTCTATAAGTTTCTTGGCAAGCTCCGCTGCTGGAGGATTTGTAACACCCAGTAGTGTGCTGTGGCTCAATTTATCGACCTGATCTTTAATAGCATTATCTATTTCAGGAACTTTATGACCGTGAATATTGACCCAAAGAGAAGACACTCCGTCGATGTATTTGTTACCCTCGGAATCGATTAAGTATGAGCCTTCCCCGCCCTCTATTACAACAGGGTCTTTTTCCGCATACTCCTTCATTTGGGTAAACGGGTGCCATACGAATTCCTTATCATAGGCACCTAATTTTTTAGTTCGGTCTGACATGGCTTTTTGAAATATTTAGAAGGATAAGTGTAATACTAAATCAAGCCCTTGGCGAATAGGATCAGTTCACGTCTGTCCGGACCGGCATCTCAAGATCGTCAAGCATACGTAAGTCTTCTTCAGGCGTTCTTCCCGGAGTGGTGAGATAGTTGCCCAGAATCATCGCGTTTGCTCCAGCGACAAGCCCCATTGCCTGAAGGTCGCGCAGAGTAACCTCTCTTCCGCCTGCAGTCATAAGAATCTTGTCCGGTAAAATTAGTCTGAATATAGAGATAGTCTTTACAGCCTCAAAAGGAGTAACGGTTTCCATTTTCTCAAACGGTGTTCCTGGTCTTGGATTTATAAAGTTTATCGGCACCCAGCTTGGGCCAAGCTCTCTTAATTCAAATGCAAGTTCGAGCCGCTGTCTGACCGACTCGCCCATTCCCAAAATCCCGCCGCAGCATAGATTCATTCCAACTTTTTTTACAAGCTCAGCCGTCCTGTATCTGTCTTCATACGTATGCGTTGTGCAAACATTGGGGAAAAAACTTTTACACGCCTCAAGATTATGGTTGTATCTCCAAACACCATGTTCTTTAAGCTGATAGGCTTGCTCTTCTTTAAGGTCGCCCAAAGAACATCCGATTTTAAGATTTGTTTCTTCACGAAGTAGATCTACAGCTTCTAAAACTTGTTTAAAAATTCTTGGAGTAGGTCCTTTTGCGCTGATTACGATGCAAAAGTCCATTGCGCCCATTTTCTCTGACTGTTTTGCAGCAAGGAGAATTTTTTCCTTGGCCATTAGAGGATGAGCTGTTACTTCTGTATCAAAATGGGCAGATTGTGAGCAAAAAGAGCAGTCCTCGGGGCAATTTCCGGTTTGAGCGCTGATTATCGAACGAAGGAAAACACCGTCGCCTTTATATTTCAATGTAACTTTTCTCGCAAGCGATATGAGATCTGGAACCTCCGTTTTTGAAAGCTCAGTTAATGCAAACGCTTCCTCAAAAGAAATAGGTTCTTCTTTGTTTAAAAGTTTATCTGAAACACTCTCTAGTAAAGAAATAATAGTCCTCCTTAAAACATCCTATAACGCATTTTTAGGTTACTTTAACCACTATCATTGTCAACAAAATATTCCGCCCTTCCAATTGCCTTACGGCAAACACAATCTGTGGTAAGTTCCCTAGATTATATTTAAAAAATTGTATAGTCTTTTAGTTCAGGTTACATCAGGAGGTCATAACTGTGGCAAAGAAACTTAGAAAATACGGACTATTTATTAACGGAAAAGAGGTACCTGCCAAGGGCAGAAAAACATATACCCGAGAGAACCCAGCAACAGAAGCGCCTTTAGCGGAGATAGCCGAGGCCCAAAAAGAAGATGTGGACAAAGCCGTACAAGCCGCTACTAAAGCGTTTAAGACCTGGTCTAAGTTGCCAGTAGCGGAGCGTGTTAAGTATATTCACAAGATAGCCCAGACACTTGATAAAAACCGTGAAAAGATCGCTCTTACAAATACACTTGAAACAGGAAAACCGATAAGAGAAAGCAGGCTTGTTGAAGTTCGCGGTTCTATAAAAACGCTTGAATACTACGCCGGAATCAGCAACCAGTTAAACGGAGACAGCATCAATGTATCTGAAGCTCAACTATCCGTAACTATTAAAGAGCCTATTGGAGTGGTCGGCCATATAATCCCATGGAATTTCCCACTTT
>CBDUCG010000073.1:0-10053 GCA_965365595.1 uncultured bacterium | reverse complement strand
GAAGCTTCATTGTTTACTTTAATCGCATCAATAGCCCTTAGGGAATTAGTGTTTAAGATCGGAATAGAAGAAGCCGCCATCAAATGGCCCAATGATATAGAGGTCAACGGGAAAAAAGTAGCCGGTGTATTGACGGAAATGAGGCCGAGAAGAGAAGTAGTAGATTTTATTGTTGTCGGAATCGGTGTGAATATTAATATGAGCCGGGAAGAAATGAACAAGCTGATGGGCAATGTCGCACATATAGCCACATCAATAAAGGAGAATGTGGGAAAAGATCTGGATAGGGCAAAATTCGCCGCAGATCTTCTTTTAGAGCTTGAGAAATGGCATCAATTTTATAAAAATAAGGGCAAAAGTGCAATTTTACGGGAATGGAAACAAAGATGGGGTGATATGGGAAAAAGAGTGAGAGTTGAATTTGAGGGCGAAGAATATGAAGGAACCGCAACAGGTATTGACGGTCATGGCTACCTAATGGTTCAAACAGACAACGGAGAGATGAATCAGGTCATAGCTGGTGACGTAACAGTACTATAGCCTTAAATTTAGTAGGTTAAACAGAGGGCACTAAACTGGTCATTTCGTCTTTAACACTTTCCATGAGCTTAGTCCATTGACCAACTAGTTCAAAATCATTTTCCGGAAGCGATTTTCTTATTTCAATCCCTGACTCTTTTGGCTGTACTTTACAGTCCTTGTATCTTTCACATACCAGGAAGCCAAACCTGTAAAGAGCCCTGACAGACCTGGAATCATGACCTGTAAATTTTGAAACAAGCACTACTTCCTGATCAAAACCTTCAAATATAACATTCCACAGAGTGCCGCTTGATTCCATGGAAAATTTGAGATCAATCAGATCAGGAGGTTCTTCTTTTTGCATGGATACTCCAGACAAATTATATCTTGCTGGCTGCCAGGATTATTATCTTGCTCCAAGAGCTGCCAAACGCTGCTGAGCTGTTTTAGCATATATAGAATACTCATCCTGTCCCAAAACCAGGTTCAAAAACTGCTTGTAGTAACTGACTGCCTGTTGAGTTTGTTTTCCCCTGTCATAACTCTGCGCGATAAAGAAATAAGCGTCTGGGCTATTGGGATTTAGGGAGATCGCCTTTTGCTCTGCCGTAATGGTATCCGAAAGCTTGTTCATATAAAAATAGGCTATTCCCATGTTCTGATATGCCGGGGAATAATTCGGATTTAGCTTGAGCGCGCTCTGAAACTGGTTGATTGCCTGTGTGTAGTATCCCTGATAGATCAACGCGTTGCCGAGATAGTTGTGAATTTCAGGAGATGGAGCGATTTCTGCCGCCTGTCTGTAGTAAGTCTCAGCCTGCCTGAAAGATTGTCTCTTTTCATAGTAAGCAGTTCCAAGACCAATCAAGGCGGGAACCAGCTTTGGATTTAACTCCAAAGCTTTTTTGATATCCGGGTTGCTCGGATTTCTCCCTTTTGCGGCCCACAAGATGTAAAGCGCTTCTGCGTTATTAGGGTTTTTAGATAAGATCCCCTGAGCGGTATTTATTGCTGATTTCTCATCGCTTAAGTGAAGGTATGTATAGGCAAGAGCTAACTGAACGGGCTCCAGATTGGGATTGATTTTTAATGCTTTCTTCATATTCTCAAAAGAATCGATGAAATATTTCTCGTAGTCCTCTTTAACTTCATATCTGTAATAACCCTGAAAAGAATACAGCTCCCCAAGACCGGCATAGGCCGGAGCATAGTTAGGATCTGCCTGAATCGCTTTATTGTAATAGGTCACTGCATTTGTAAAACCGTCCGGGGTAAAAGTGAGAAACGATTCCCTACCTTTTTTATAATCCTCAGCAGCACTTTGGGCTTTTGTGTCGACACTCTGAATCTGAACTGCCGCAAAAACTAAGATTATTAAAAATAAAGATGATGTTAACCTTATCATATCTTCCTCCTAAATTGGATATCAATAAATTTCCAAGATGTATTTTACTATTTCTTTTGCCATACTCTCATATATGTCTTTTGCCATAAAACCCATAGAGCTGAAACCATTAATCTCTCCAGTAGCGATCTCGTTACCTGTGGCTTTATCAAGCAGGGCTAACTTGATTGTAATTGAAACCTCTCCGAACTTGATTCCGCCACCCTCAAAACTTACATCGGAACTGGGCCTGAATTCCGCAACCTCGCCGAGAATAATTACTGTGTCGGATGCAGGAATATTAGTGATTTCCGTATTACTTACCTCTTTGAATTTATTCTTGCTGTCTAATAGAGCCGCCGACTCCGCAGGTATCTTTGCAAGCGCTTCTTTTGGAAAATCATCTATTTCCGTTTCAAAGTTTTCAAACTGGACAGCCTGAAATTCTTTCAGTTTTGTTTTTGTAGGCGTGAAATACGAAGTGGTCTTTATTTCTCCGCATCCCGCTATGGTGAAAACAAAAAAAGCAAGCGGAACCAGAACGTATAATATTGAACTCTTTTTCATTTATCTCTGAGCCTCCGTAGGGATAGGTAGTATAAAATATCATACTTATGGCGCTTGATAAAGCTATTCTTTTGAATTGTTATGATATATCCAGAACAACAAATTCCCTGACACCACCAGGGGCCTGAACAACTACATCATCATCAACCTGCTTTCCTATCAAAGCGCGCCCGATAGGTGAGGTTATCGAGATCATGCCTTTCTCTGGTTCTGATTCATCGGGACCAACCAGCTGATAAGTTACAGTGTCTCCAGTATCAAGGTCTTCAAGCTTTACATGAAGTCCGAATGTTACCCTGTCTTTGTTCTTTAAAGTTGCCGGATCTATTACCTCGGCCCTGCTAAGCTTGCTATCAAGCTCCTGGATCCGACCTTCGACAAAAGACTGCCTCTGCTTTGCAGTTTCATATTCAGCGTTTTCTGAAAGATCACCAAGTGATCGGGCATACTCAATAGCCTTTATCACATCCGGCCTCTCAATAGTTTTTAAACGGTGAAGCTCTTCCTGCAGCTTCTTATGTCCATTGGGTGTCATGGGAACTCTCTCAACCGACACGATGCATACCTCCAGTTAATTCAATGCTATCTTTAAATCATATAAATAAAGTAATTATTATACAACATCAATAGTAGTCTTGGATAGCCTTAACATCGAGGCCTTCCTTAACCATAACTTCAATGCCTCCTACAGCCGCTCTAGAAGCTGCAACAGTTGTAAAATAAGGGACTCTGTGAATAATTGACGCCCTTCTTATGGAATATGACTGAGCTACCTCTTTTTCTCCAAATGTTGTGTTTATTACTAATTGAACTTCGCCGTTTGTGATATGGTCAACTACATGAGGACGTCCCTCGCTCACTTTTTTAACGAATATGCTGTTAAGTCCCGAGCTCTCGAAATAGGCCGCCGTGCCGCTTGTTGCCATAATATTAAAACCAAGCTCGGATAGTTTTTTGGCAATCAGGTAGGCCTGGGGTTTATCGTCATCTTTAACGCTTATGAACGCTGTGCCTGATAACGGCAGATCATTGCCGGCCGAAATCTGTGATTTTGCAAAAGCTCTTCTTATCTCTGTATCTATCCCCATAACTTCACCTGTCGATTTCATCTCGGGACCGAGTATCGTATCTACCCCCTGAAATTTCACGAATGGGAACACAGACTCTTTAACTCATATACGCTCAGGAACTATTTCCTGAGTGAACCCGAGCTCTTCCAGAGTTTTGCCGATCATGACTTTGGTGCCAAGTTTGGCAAGCGGGACCCCTATGGCTTTACTGACAAATGGGATTGTACGGCTTGCCCTGGGGTTTACTTCTATTAGGTAGACTTCCCAATCTTTCACTGCGAACTGAATATTTACTAATCCCCTGACTTTCAGAGCTAGCGCGAGCTCTTTGGTCTGGCGTTTAATTTCTTCTACTACCAGTGATTCTATTGAATAGGGAGGAAGCACCATGGCGCTGTCTCCTGAGTGAACACCCGCTTCTTCTATATGCTCAAGCACTCCGCCTACAACAACAGTTGTTCCATCCGATATGGCATCAACATCAACTTCTTTGGCATCTTTGAGAAATTTATCTATTAATACGGGATGATTTTGGGAAACCTTCACAGCCTCAGTTATATATCTCTTTAACGCTTCTTCTTTATATACAATTTCCATAGCCCTTCCGCCAAGCACATATGAAGGACGGACAACAATCGGATAGCCTATATCCCCTGCAATTTTAAGCGCTTCTTCCTCACTTCTGGCAATTCCGCTTTCCGGCTGTTTTAGTCCAAGCCGTTGAACAAGTTCCCTGAACCTTTCCCTGTCTTCGGCAAGATCAATACTGTCGGGGGATGTGCCTATTATTTTTACACCCCTTTCTTCAAGAGGTATGGCAAGCTTTAGCGGAGTCTGCCCTCCAAGATGAACAATTACCCCCCACGGGTTCTCACGTTCTATTATGGACAAGGTATCTTCAAGTGTCAGAGGCTCAAAATATAATCTGTCTGAAGTATCGTAATCGGTGCTTACCGTTTCAGGATTGCAGTTCACCATGATTGACTCAAAGCCTTCTTCGTTTAAAGAATATGAGGCATGAACACAGCAGTAATCAAACTCTATCCCCTGGCCAATTCTATTTGGGCCTCCTCCTAAAATTATTACCTTTTTTTTATCAGAGGGCAGCGCTTCGTCTTCTGATTCGTAGGTTGAGTATAGGTAAGGGGTGTATGCTTCAAACTCGGCCGCGCAGGTATCCACCATTTTGTAAACCGATTTTAAATTGCCCTGCAATCTTATACCCCGTATCTCATCCTCAGCTTTACCTACGAGCGCTCCTATTCTTATGTCAGAGAAACCATACTCTTTGGCCTGTTTGATAAGATCGAGCCCAGTTTGGCCGTTTGTTTCTCTCAGTTTGCTCTCAAGATCCAGTATTTGTTTTAAGTTTTGCAGAAACCATCTGTCTATGTATGTAAGTTGATATATTTCCTCTATGTCCAAACCCGCCCTGAACGCATCGGCCAGATACCACATCCTTTCAGGATTAGGGTTTCTGAGTTTTTGCTTAATCAGCTCTATATCATCGGACATGGGCTCAAGTCCCCATGAGTCTATCTCAAGCGAGCGAAGAGCTTTCTGAAGAGATTCTTTAAAGGTCCTTCCTATTGCCATTACCTCACCTACCGATTTCATCTGGGTAGTAAGAGTAGGCTCCGTCTGTGGAAACTTTTCAAAAGTGAACCTTGGGATTTTTGTTACCACATAATCAATAGTCGGTTCAAAAGAAGCCGGTGTGTATCTGGTTATGTCGTTAGATATTTCATCGAGTGTGTAACCAACCGCAAGTTTGGCAGCGATTTTTGCAATCGGGAACCCGGTCGCTTTAGAAGCAAGCGCCGAGCTTCTTGATACCCTGGGGTTCATCTCAATTACGACCATTTCACCGTCTTCGGGGTTAAGGCCGAACTGAATGTTAGATCCTCCGGTATCGACACCTATTTCTCTGATTATGTCAATCGATGCGTCACGCATTTTCTGATATTCTTTGTCTGTAAGAGTCTGTGAGGGGGCAACAGTTATAGAATCTCCGGTATGAACGCCCATAGGGTCAAAGTTTTCAATTGAGCATATAATTACTACGTTATCCGCAGCGTCGCGCATTACCTCAAGCTCATATTCTTTCCATCCGAGCACAGACTGTTCTACAAGTATTTCTGTTGACGGGCTTAGATCGAGCCCCGATTTGGCAAACTCTTCATATTCCTCTTTGTTATAGGCAACGCTGCCGCCCGCGCCTCCTAGTGTGAAAGAAGGTCTGATAATGGCCGGATAGCCGATCTCTTCCACAACCTTCCAAGCTTCTTCCATAGAATGCGCGATACCGCTTTTTGGAACCTTAAGCCCGATATCAATCATAGCCTTTTTGAACAATTCCCTGTTTTCGGCTTTCTGTATTGCGGGCAGCCTCGCTCCGATTAGTTCAACATCATACTTTTCCAGCACCCCTGATTCTGCAAGATCCACTGCAATATTAAGGGCCGTCTGGCCGCCCAGTGTAGGCAGAAGCGCCTGAGGGCGCTCTTTTTCTATAATCATTTCAACAATATCAGGGTGAAGCGGTTCTATGTAAGTGCGGTCGGCAAATGAAGGGTCCGTCATTATTGTGGCGGGATTGCTGTTTACAAGCACTATGTGGTAGCCCTCTTCCTTGAGCGCCTTGCATGCCTGTGTGCCGGAATAATCGAATTCACACGCCTGCCCTATTACAATAGGGCCGGATCCAAGGAGCAATATGGTTTCTATGTCTGTTCTTTTAGGCATATTTTTTTCTTATACTATTTTTTATCCAAGTCATTATTTTTTCAGTTATAACAGAACTCTTTTAGCTCTTTTATCGGGCTCTAAAATCCAGCTCGTACATAACCCGGCGTCTTTTGTTAACAGAAATTCAAGTAAATGCGCAACTTAGATGACTTATTAATATAGCCTTAAGGGTAGGATTTTACCGCTCAGGCAATGAATTTATACCTAAGAATTTATAAAGTATCAAATACCGGTGAACATTTTGAATAATCTTTAAGATTCGTTAACTTCCGTCGCTGAATCTGATTCGGCTTCGGGCTCATCACCGCTCTCTCTTTTCTTAAGCACTCCCATCACATGAACCATTCTTTGTATAGCAGTATAGGAAGAGAAAGCGAGTATTAAAATTAGTGAAAGTTTAAGCAGGTAGTTGTCGGAACCATAGCCTAAAGCATTGGCAATCAGGTTGCCGAAGAAGTTAAACACAGAAAGAACCCCGAGATATACAACTCTTTCGGTTCTCTGCATAATGCCAACTTCACAATTTACACCCAAACCTTCCGCTCTGGCGCGTGTGTAACTAACCATAGTTGTCGAAACAAGTATGAAAAATACTATATAGGCAAAGATAGTGCCCTGAAACAGGCTAAGGAGTCCTACATAAATAAATGCCTCTGACACACGGTCAAGACTGGAATCAAAAAATGCTCCGCTTTCGCTGCTTATCCCCTGCGCTCTGGCTACCCGTCCGTCGAATATGTCGAACGTGGACCCCCCCAGAACCAATATGCCGCCCACAAAAATCAGACCGTAATGGTAAGCAAGGCCGGTAATTACGCCGACTACAAGTGTGGAGATTGTAAGTATATTTGGATGAATCTTTATCTTTAGGAGATAATCCTCAATCGGCAGCATCAAAAGCAGCCACCATGTTTTAATCCCGCTGCCCAGGAGTTTTGATGCCTGCGGGCCTTCGTTATTTTTAGATCTTTGAGTTATTTCGTCAGGTTGAGTCATTATTAAACTCGCTTCGCTCTTTTATCAATTTTGCGGTTTTTTCGGAAATAACAATATCTGCTTTAGGGTTGCCAGGCAAGGAACGGGAATCGAACTAGTTATTTACCGTAATAAAAACCGACTTAACTTTAGTTTCGCTTTGTTTTAGTTTCTCACCGTAAACTACAGCGTCCGGTCTGGTAGAAAAAGTCCCTACACGAACTCTGTACCAGTTTTTCTTGTCAGGTGTCTGCAGCTGTTTGATAAACGCGGGATACCCGCTGGATTTCAACGAGTTTGCGAGTTTATTAGCCTCTGTCTGATTTTGAAACGCTCCTATCTGAACCGTGTATCGGCCATTTGGATCAATTCTGGGCATTGCAGCGCTTTCAGTAGATTTCTTCTTTGGGGGAGGAGTTTTTTCTACGACTGCTTTGACAGTTTCTTTCTCTGCTACCTCTTCTTTCTTATCCGGCTCAGATTTGCCGGAAGTCGTATCCTTCTTCTGGGTTTTTACCGAAGCAGTTATTTCAGCGCTTTCAGTTTCTTGTGATAGAGAATCATCAGAGCTGTCCGATACGGATTTATTATCATTATCCATATCAGAATCGGCCTCATCTATAATAATCACTTCCTCAGACTCGGTTACATCTTTCTCCTCTTCAACAATTTCAGGCACGCCGTATTCAATTTCAGGAGCCTCAGCATCATATGTATTTTCTCTTGTGACGGAGTCTGAACCGCCAAGACCTTTACCTATGATTACCCCAAAAGCAAAAACCACAACAAACAATATTGCAAAAGTAATAAAAAGTGGAATTATCTTACTATTTTTAGGTCCACGATTTTTGCTCATATTTTACATTCTCTCCGGTGCGGAAACTCCAAGCATGTTAAGTCCGTTTCCAAGCACAGTCTTAACACAGTTTATCAGAAAAAGTCTCGTACTGCTTAATTCTTTATTTTCATCTACCACCCTGCACTTATTATAATACACATGGAACTGGGCCGCCAGCTCGTGAAGATAGTAAGCGACTTTGTGAGGAGCCAACGACCTGGCGCTGTCCTGAACAACTTCGGGGAACAAGAGGAGTTTCTTAACAAGGGCTATTTCCTCAGGTGCTTTTAACAATGACAAATTATTGCTCAGCTGAGAAATCCCCTCGTCCTCGGCTTTTCTGAATATGCTACCGATTCTGGCGTAAGCATATTGAATGTAATATACGGGGTTTTCGCTTGATTCTTTTTTTGCCAAATCGAGATCAAAATCAAGATGGCTTTCTGAGCTTCTCATTAAAAGGAAAAAGCGCATAACGTCGGACCCGACCTCCTCGACAACCTCTTTCATGGTCACATAACTGCCCTCCCGCTTGGACATCTTTACTTCTTGTCCATGGCGCATAAGCCTTACAAACTGAATCAGAAGAACTATGAAACGTGTATCGTCGAGACCAAGTGATCGGAGAGCCGCGTTAAGCCTTGAAACGTGCCCATGATGATCGGCGCCCCAGACATTGATGATCTTGTGAAAGCCGCGCTCGTACTTATCAAAATGATATGCGATGTCCGCGAGAAAATATGTAGGGCTGCCGTCGCTCTTTATTAAGACCCAGTCCTGAGTGTCTCCAAACTCAGTCGCCTTAAACCAGAGAGCGCCTTCTCTTTCTTCAAGTACGCCTTTACTCTGGAGGAGTTCCTTAATTTGATCAAGCTTGCTTCCCTTCGGGTCTACATAGGATCCGTGTATATGTTCTTTCTCGCTGTACCATTCATCAAAAATTACATTTATTTCAGCTAAATCCTTTTTGATTTCTTCAAGTAGTACATCCTTGGCAAATTCTTTGCAAAATTCAGATGCCTCCTCAGGAGAATCCTGAAGCAGCGAATCTCCTTTGTCAGACTTAATTTGAGCGGCTATATCTTTGACGTAATCGCCTTTATACCCGTCTTCAGAAATTTCCTCGCTGTGGCCGAAGAGTTCTTTATATCTTATATATACGGATTCCCCAAGGAGATTCATCTGACGTCCTGCGTCGTTGATGTAGAATTCTTTTACTACATCATGGCCCGTTGCGCTCAGGATTCTGGCAAGAGTATCGCCTACGACAGCGTTTCGTGAATGGCCCATATGAAGGAAACCTGTAGGGTTTGCACTTACAAATTCAACGAGAACCCTCTCTCCGTTTCCAAGATCAGTTGTGCCAAAACTGTCGCCGCCCATCTCAATTTCCAGGAGTTTGTTGACCATGGACTCCTCTTTTACATAAAAATTGATAAATCCGGGGCCCGCAATCTCCACTTTGTTAAACAGCTCATCTTTCTCTGCCGGAAGGTTCTCGATAATAAGCTCAGCCACTTCCCTGGGCTTCTTGCCGATCTTGTTGGCAATGAGCATAGCGGTGTTTACGGAGAAATCGCCGAATTCTTTTCTCTTTGGTATGCCTACTTCTATGGCAACCGACAGATCCGGGATATCTGATATTTTTCCAATATTCTCAACAGATTTGGAAACTACTTTTATAATGTCTTCTTTCATATCGGTAAGGAATTACACCAGATTATTATTCATGTTACAAGGAACTATACTGCTTAAACGCAACTATTACTGACGTTTCAATTTTTTAGTTAGTTATCTATCTCTTTGACTCAAAATCAGGGACTGACTCCATCGGCGACAGATGTGAGATATCGTTTATCACATCGACCCTTATATCTCCGTTTTCAGATACTATGACGTTCTTCGAAGTAGCCTGGACGTTAAATTCCCGAAATCCTTTTAGTCCGACA
>CBDUCG010000072.1:0-10075 GCA_965365595.1 uncultured bacterium | reverse complement strand
AATATCAAGCTTGCTTCGCTCAATGATGTTCTTTCGCATATGATCGAAATAAAAGTTTCTTCTGATTTAGCTGGACAGATGAGACAAGGGAAGCAAATTAAGAAATCTCATTTGAATTTAAATGACCTCCCGGATTTTAAAGCTGGAGATCATTTAAAGATTTATGAGGATTCCGGTCTGATTTCCATAACAGAGGCTACAGTCGGTTCTGATGAACTTGCTATTCTAGATGACCGGACAATCATTTTTAAATTACTCAGAGTATTTAACTAACTACGCCGCGGTTAAATGAATCTGGGTAATTTTGCCAAATATAAAAATATTAAGGAGGCAGTTCAATGGCGCTAGATAAAGATGACAAAGCTCAGATTATTAGTGAGTTTGCTACTCACGACAAGGATGTTGGTTCACCGGAAGTACAGGTAGGCATTCTTTCCCGAAGAATTGCGGATCTCACTGTTCATATGAGTAATGCACCCAAGGATTTTCATTCAAGACGCGGTCTTGTGCTCCTTGTTGCCAGACGAAGAAGATTGTTAAACTACATTAAAAAGAACAGCCCGGAAAAATATCCTGGGCTCATAAAGAGACTCGGACTTAGAAAGTAGGGTTAAGGAGGAAGTGTATTGATTAATCAACCAAAAAAGGTTGAAGCCCAGATATTTGGTACAACTTTTGGGCTTGAAACTGGAAAACTCGCGAAACAAACAAGCGGTTCTGTATTGGCCCGCTATGGTGATACAGTAGTGCTTGCCACTCTTGTTGCTGCGAAAGAAAAAACTGAAGGAGAAGACTTTTTACCTTTAACAGTTAATTATCAGGAAAAATCAGCCGCAGCTGGGAAGATCCCTGGGGGATTTTTTAAGAGAGAAGGCAGACCTAACGAAAAAGAAGTTTTAACTTCAAGACTTATAGACAGGCCTATCAGACCTCTGTTTCCCAAAGAATTTACATATCAGACTCAAATAATTGTTACAGTATTTTCAGCAGATGCTGACTACGATCCTGATGTATTGTCCGTAACTGCCGCATCGGCAGCACTAACGGTTTCGGATGTGCCTTTTGCTGGCCCGCTTGCCGCAGTAAGGGTAGGTAGAGTGGCGGGTGAGTTCATTTGTAATCCGATTAAGAGTCAGCTTGAAGAAAGTGATATGAATATCGTAGTAGCCGGAACCAAAGAAGCCATTGTGATGGTTGAAGGCGGATCAAATGAAGTTTCAGAATCCGATACCATTGACGCTCTTATGTTCGCTCATGAATGTATTCAGGAATTTATTAAAGTTCAGGAAGAGTTGGTTTCAGGATTAGATATAGAAAAACGTGTTCTTGATCCCGTTGAAGAGGATGAGGATTTTGATAGTAAAGTTATCTCGTTTGCAGAAGATAAAATAAAAGAAGCAATTGTGATTTCATCTAAGACCGAAAGAAACGATACGATCAAAAAAGTCCGCTCTGAAACAGAAGAACACATAAGTTCACTTTATCCTGATGATGAAGTGGATATTTCAAAACCATTTGAGAAGTTGTTAAAAGATTCTGTACGTGGACTCATCGTCAATGACAAGAAAAGACTGGACGGAAGAACTTACACTGATGTAAGACCGATAAGCGGTGAGGTCAGTTTTCTGCCTCGCGTGCATGGCTCAGCTGTATTTACCAGAGGTGAGACTCAAGCGGCTGTTACTACAACTCTCGGAACTAAATATGACGAGCAGAGGATTGATTCCCTGGAAGGTGATATAACAAAGACATTCATGCTCCATTATAATTTTCCCCCTTACAGTGTTGGCGAAACCTCTTTCAGGCTGGGACCAGGTCGAAGAGAGATCGGGCACGGAGCGCTTGCGGAAAGAGCTCTTGCAGTAGTACTCCCAGAAAGAGAAAATTTTCCATACACGCTTAGGATTGTCTCAGAAGTACTTGAATCCAACGGTTCATCTTCTATGGCAACAGTGTGCGGCGGAACATTATCCATGCTGGACGCCGGTGTGCCCATTAGCGCGCCTGTGAGCGGTATTGCCATGGGACTAATTAAAGAAGGTGACAATTTTGTAATTCTCTCAGATATATTGGGAGATGAAGATCATCTGGGAGACATGGACTTTAAGGTTGCAGGGACGGCTAACGGTATAACCGCTCTTCAGATGGATATTAAAGTTACCGGAGTTACAAGAGAAATCCTTACTGATGCCCTGAATCAGGCAAAAGAAGGGAGACTTCATATTCTGGGCGAGATGGATAAAATTCTTTCAGCTCCAAGAGAGGATATTTCCGAGTACGCTCCAAGGATTGTGACAATGCAGGTCGATCAGAACAAGATTAAAGATGTAATAGGATCAGGCGGTAAAACAATTAAGAAGATTGTTGAAGTAACGGGAGTTCAGATTGATATAGACGATTCCGGAACCGTAAATATTGCTTCCCCTGACCGTGACGCATGTGATAAGGCTATAAAAATTATCGAGGGTATTGTTGAAGAAATGGAAGTTGGCAAAGTATACCTCGGTACAGTAAAGAGAATCCTCGATTTTGGCGCTATTGTTGAGCTTGCCAATGGAAAAGACGGTCTGGTGCATATTTCAGAGCTTGAATCCAGAAGAGTTGAAAAGGTAACAGATGTACTTAATGAGAATGACGAGCTTCTTGTTAAATGCATTGAGAAGGGGCATGACGGAAAGATCAGGCTCAGCAGAAAACAGGCTCTAGATCAAAATATAGAAGACTACAGATAATTGAGTTTGTAGCGACAAAACCAAAGTGAATACTGACAAACCAAAACTGTTTGTAGTTTTGGGTCCTACTGCGGTGGGAAAGAGTGATTTGGGCATTGATATTGCTGAGAAGTTGGGAGGAGAAATTATCAATGCCGATTCCCTCCAGGTTTATAAATACCTAAATATCGGCACGGCCAAGACGGCTCCTTCAGAACTGCAAAGAGTTAAACATCATTTAATAGACATTGTATGCCCTGATGAGGATTTTAATGCCGGAATGTTCAGGAGCGCTGCGGCATCTCGTATTCAAGAACTTCATGAAAGCGGCAAAAACATCATTCTTCTTGGCGGTACATATTTATACGTTAAGGTTCTTCTTTCAGGGCTCATTGAAGGTCTTCCCGCAAACCCTGAGATAAGGGAGAACATAAAAACATTGCGCCTCACGTTAGGACTTCCCTATGTCTACGAGAGACTCAGGGTGCTTGATCCTGAGGCTGCGTCAAAAATACACCCCAATGACTACGTGAGAACTGAAAGGGCGCTTGAAGTTAACTATTTAACCGGGCAGAAAATGTCTGAGCTGCAGGCTGTTCACAGCTTTCAGAATCAAGATTATGAGTATGAGAAGATAGGCATTTCTCTGGATAGAGAACTACTAAAAGAACGCATTGAGAAGAGAGTGGATAAAATGTTGGACGAAGGGCTTGTAAAAGAAGTAAAGGGTCTTAGAGAAATGGGCTACGCTCCTGAATTAAAGCCAATGCAATCTATAGGCTATAAAGAGATAAATCAGTACCTCGATGGAGTTATTGATCTGGATAAAGCGGTTGAGTTAATCAAGCGCGACACTAAAAGATTTGCAAAGCGTCAAATGACCTGGCTCAGGAAAGATGATGAAATAAGCTGGTTTGAGAAGGGTAGGGATTTTGGTGATGCCTTAAAAGCGGCAAGCGAGTTCTTTAGTGATTAATAAAGATTATTTTGAGACTAAGAGTCGTTCTTTTTGAGTTCTTCTTCAATCTTTTTTAAATACTCTTTATCACCGTCAGCCTGAGCATTATCCGTCGTATTATTTTCCTTCCTCTCGTCTTTCTGGGCTTTGAAGAGAAACAAGGTTATTCCTATCCCCCCTATTATTATTCCGACGGCAGGCAACAGCCACAGCAGCCAGTTGATACCTTTAGGCGGCGGAGTGGCAAGAATAGACTCTCCGTAACTGTTAACAAAATAGGCGAGTACCTCTTCTTTTGATTTTCCCTGTTCAAGCTGTTTTCTGATAATATCCCTCATGTCGTTTGCCAGATTCGAGTTGGATTCTCCAACACTTTGACCCTGGCACACGGGGCACATCAAGAGATAGGAGATTTCTTTTGTCCTGTCATCAATGCTTTTTTCTTCCTGCGCCAGAGAGGCAGATTGAATCCCGACCAGCATAGAGGCCAATAATATTATATGTATGAATGCGGCTCTTGAGATAATTGAATTTTTCATAAAGATTCACTCGTTTCCGTCTGCTTGGCTTTCATGACATAATAGTCAATGATTTGCTCGGTCAGAGGGCCTGTGAACTTGTCTCTGACTACGCCTGAAGAATCTATAAAGAATGTCTCAGGCACTCCGCCTACGCCGTAATTAACCTGAATTTCCTCATCCGGGTCCAAGGCGTTGGGATAGCCGCCTCCAAGTTGCGAGAGATAATTCTGAGCGTTAGAGCTTTCATCCCAGACATTGACTCCGATAAAAACAACATCCTCGTTTTTATATCTCTTCCAAGAGCGTTCGAGCGCGCCCGCTTCCTGACGGCACGGCATGCACCATGAGGCCCAGAAGTTTAAAAGGATTGTTTTGCCTTTTAAATCGTCCAGAGCAAGTTCCTGTCCGTCAAAGGTCTTTAATAAAAAATCCGGGGCCTGTTTGCCAATCAGAGGTGAAGTCTTAACATTGGTTCGGTTACCGAATATCGCGTATCCCATTAGCCCGACCAGACCGATAATTATTATGAGTACTACTATTTTTCCCGACGCACTGAATATTTTCATGTTTCCCCTGAATGTTGAATCTTATTGGAGTTATAGTATATCTAATTATGTGAGAGAGTTCGATTAGTACTTGTAGAATTCTTCATCTTCAGGCGGGATGTCAAATTCGACGGACCCGTTGTTCTTGAGAGAATTATAATCCTGTTCCGTAAGATCAGGCAGCTGCTTTAGAAAAGCAACGATTGACCAGATTTCCTCATCACTGTGGGAAAGCCCGAATGCCGGCATACCGGTCATTTTTATACCGTTTTTAGTTACCCAAAAGAGCTCCGTGGAGCTGAATACCTCTGATTCTTTTGTAAGGTTAGGAGGTCTTGGATTAAAATCTTTTGCGGGCTCAACCCCGGGAGACCCGTGACACCCCGAGCACATATCTTCGTAATGATCAAAGCCTTTTTTCACCAGATCGTCATCGTTTAATTTTGGCCTCGCTATGTGTTCGGCGTGTTTTTTTATGGAGTATTCTTTAGTAGTATTAAGCACCCATTTCACTAAGAGCGAGTGTGGCTCCGTTGCCGCAATATTGTACTTTCCCGAATAAATAAATACTATCAATCCGGATATCAAAAGTATTAGAACAAAAATTACGGTTTTAAAAAATCCCATTTATTATCTCCCGTATCAAATACAAGTTTTTACTTTAAGGTTTACGTTGAAAAGCACTCTAGCATCTAAAGTGATTGTTTTGGAACTCTATTTTTTAACTATACTATCATATATTTTGAATATTTTGGAGTTTTAAAACTGTTCTTATTAACTCTGCCGCTACAGGTGCATTGTAAAATGCCCCCTGGTTTGTATGGAATTTTTAATTAATGTCAAAATGGGTATAGTTTATAGTCATTATGGGAAAGCTGATAATTGTTTCCAACCGATTACCACTCACAGTAACAAAGAAAAAATCCAAGTTTAGTTTTCAGCCAAGCGTCGGAGGACTGGTCACCGGGATGAGCTCCCTTGAAATGTCAAAAGAGCAGATATGGATAGGCTGGCCGGGAATAACTCTATCGGGGTACAGCGCCAAATCTGATTCGATTGATTTAAGAAAAACCCTTTCCGGGCACAATTATCTTCCTGTTTTTCTTAAGAGAAATGATTTTGAGAACTATTATCAGGGCTTTTGCAATGAAATTATCTGGCCTCTTTTCCATTACTTTGTTCAATATCCAAATTACGAAAAAAAATACTGGGACAGTTATATAAAAGTTAATGAGGCATTTTGCAGGGAAGTTCTGGAAGTCGCGGACGAAGATGATGTTATCTGGATTCATGATTATCATTTGATGCTATTGCCGGAGCTTGTTAGAAAAAAACTTCCAAAAGTGAAAATTGGTTTTTTCCTCCACATACCTTTTCCGTCATCTGAGATATTTCGTCTGATTCCATGGTGCAGTGAGATTTTAACAGGATTATTGGGGGCTGATTTGATTGGATTTCACACATTTGATTATGCCCGCCATTTTCTGGAGAGCGTGAGGAGAGTTCTTGGTTACGAGCATACGCTGGGACAGATAACTCTTGGTAATCATGCGGTAAAAGTGGACACATTTCCTATGGGGATAGATTACCCAAAATTCTCAAAAGCCCCTGAGAAAGAAGAGGTTCAAAAGAGCATTTCAAAGCTCAGGGGGGGAATTAAAAAAGATTATAAAGTTGTATTGTCAATTGACCGGCTGGACTACACAAAAGGGATCCCGGAGCGTCTTGAGGCTATTGATTATTTTCTTGACCACAATCCCGGCTACATAGAAAAGGTTGTTTTTATAGTTGTCGCGGTTCCGTCTCGTATTGATGTGGAACACTACAAGATTCTAAAAGATCAGGTTGATAATCTGGCGGGAAGGATTAACGGGAAACACGCTACAATAGGATGGACGCCAATCTGGTATATGTACCGCTCATTTAATTTTAGCGATCTTACTGCGCTCTATTCAATTGCCGATGTGCTTTTTCTAACACCGCTTCGTGACGGTATGAATCTGGTGGCTAAGGAATATGTTGCCACCAGGAAGAACGAAGACGGTGTTTTAATTCTGGGCGAAATGGCAGGTACGGCAAAAGAGCTTGGAGAGGCTTTGATTATTAATCCTAACGATTTGGAAGGAACATCCAATGCTCTTAAAAGTGCGCTAACCATGCCTATGGATGAGCAAAGAAGAAGAATGAATAGTATGAGGGCGAGGCTTGAGCGTTATGATGTGAAGAGGTGGGCCCATGATTTTATGGACAGGTTAAACCATATAAAAGATATACAGAAGCAGCTTATTTCAAAGGGGCTCTCACAATCAAGAAGAAATAAGCTTTTGCAGAGCTACAAGCGTTCTAAGAAAGCACTTTTTCTGCTGGATTACGACGGCACATTAATGCCGTTTAACGAAAGGCCCGAGAAAGTAAAGCCGGACCGTGAACTAAAAGACATCCTTGGATTATTATCCCGAAGGTCTGAGAACCACCTGGTTGTTATTAGCGGAAGGGACAGGAAAACACTGGACAAATGGGTGTCTCAATATTCAAACGGATTAATAGCGGAGCACGGCGTTTGGATAAAAGAAAAAAAATCGTGGAAAACAATAGAGATTCTTTCCGACGAATGGAAAGATGACATTCGCCCGATTCTGGAAGTATTCGTTGACAGAACGCCGGGCTCATTTATCGAAGAGAAGGATTACTCCCTTGTCTGGCATTTCAGGAAGGTAGACCCGGCTTTGGCAATTGTGAGGGTAGGGGAGCTTAAAGACGTGCTCCTTCATATTACCTCCAATCTCAATGTGGGGGTACTTGAGGGCAATAAAGTGATAGAGGTTAAGGATACTGCTGTAAATAAAGGCAGAGCCACAATGTCATTACTTTCCAGGGATAAATGGGATTTTATACTATCCATTGGGGACGACTGGACTGATGAAGATATATTCGAAGTTCTTCCGGAATGGGCTTATTCTATCAAAGTCGGTTTCGGTCCTACCAAAGCGCGGTTTAATTTGCCGTCTTACCGTGAAGTCAGAAAACTATTAAAAGACATAATAGACGCAAATTCTTAAGTTAAGTGTATTTTAAAGGAGACAGTCATGGAATTTGTAGAAATTAAGGGAACCGATATTGAATCCTCAAGGATTGGCTTGGGAGCATGGGCCATTGGGGGATGGTTATGGGGAGGGAGTGAGGAAAGAGAATCCATAGATACAATTCACGCGGCTCTTGATAATGGAATAACATTAATAGATACAGCGGCTATATACGGATTTGGAAGATCAGAGGAAATTGTCGGGAAAGCCGTGTCTGAATATGGCAACCGGGATAAGATAATTATTGCCACAAAAGCCGGGCTCGACTGGACCTCTGGAAAGGTCTACAGAAATTCCACAAAAGAACGCATATTAAAGGAAATTGATGATTCGCTCAAGCGATTGCAGACTGATTATATAGACATTTATCAAATTCACTGGCCGGATTATGAAACCCCTTTTAAAGAAGCGGCTGAAGCAATGAAGAAGTTATATGATTCAGGAAAGATAAGGGCCATCGGTGTGAGCAACTATACTGTTGAGCAGAAGGATATATTCCGTCAGATTGCCCCGATTCATACTTCACAGCCTCCTTACAACATTTTTGAGCGCGGAATCGAAGAGGAAGTAATCCCTTATTGTCACGAACATGACATCACGATGCTTCTCTATGGCGCGATTTGCAGGGGGCTCCTTAGCGGAAGAATGACGCAGGATACGACATTTGAGGGGGACGACATAAGAAAGGTCGACCCAAAATTCAAAAAACCTAGGTTTGAGCAGTACCTTGAGGCGGTTCATAAACTAGACGATTTTGCTCAGGCAAATTACAATAAGCGTGTAATCCATTTGGCTCTCAGGTGGGTTCTGGATATGGCTAAATCTGATATTGCTCTTTGGGGAGCCCGCAGGCCTTTGCAGCTAAAACCGCTTGAGGATATCTTTGGCTGGTCACTCGATGAGGGCGCATTTGAAGAGATCGATAAAATTCTGGACGAGACTATTCAAGACCCTATAGGTCCTGAATTTATGGCTCCGCCTGAAAAAGGAAGAGTATAAATCTCCTTGACACTGAGCTAGCTATAGTGAGATAATGAAAAACATTAATCTTATTAGAAGCAGGAGGGCAATAAAACATGGATGATCTATTTAGTTTTATTATTGCGGTAGCCGTTTATGTATATGTAGCTTACAGCATCATGGTCATTGCGAACCGCACCAACACTGAAAATTCCTGGTTTGCATGGGTTCCAATTTTAAACCTTTACCTATTATGCAAGATAGCGGATAAACCCGGATGGTGGATAATTCTTTTCCTAATACCATTGATTAATATCGTAATCTCAATAATTGTATGGATGAGGATTGCCGAAAAGATGGGTAAGCCGAGCTGGTTGGGGATTTTATGGGTAATTCCCCCGCTCGGGCTGATAATAGTAGGATACTTGGCTTTTTCCGACTAGGCTTGGCCAAAGAATCTTATCAACTCAGGGCTGATTCTGTTGAGGCTGGATACAATCAGGTCGGCGTTTTTAAACTCTTCCTGACTTAGTCTTTTATCCGGTACGGCTATACAATACATTCCGGCTGCTTTAGCGGATTTTACACCGTTTATAGAGTCTTCTATTGCCACACATTCATGAGGTTCGATATTGAGCCTGTCTGCTGTGTGAAGATAGATGGCGGGATGAGGTTTTCCGTCGTCCGTGCACTCTCCGGATACAACCACAGGGAAATGCTGATGTAGGGAAAACATGTCCAATACAAAATCAATTACCCTCATAGGAGAGCTTGATGCAACGGCAAGATGGTAGTGGTGATCCTTGAGCTGATTAATAAGAGGTAACAGTCCACTTACTAGTTCCAGTTCTTCTTCATATATACCCGTTAAGATTTCAACACGCTCATTAATGATATCCTGAATGTCTTCTTTCAGATTAAATGTATCAACCAGTAATTTGCCTGAATCATTCTGGTTGAGTCCGACTATCTGGTCACGGTATGTCGGTGTGTATTTTATATCTCTTCTGGCAAGAAGTATGCGCTCTGTTTTTTCCCAAAGCGGCTCACTGTCAATCATTACCCCGTCCATATCGAAAATAACTGCTTTAATCATATTAGTTTAGTCCTTACTGTGTCTGGATTTACCTGTGAAGAGCATGAAATATTACCATTTGATACTGTTAAGACAAATTGTAATGAAAAAAGGATCTACACACTGAGAATCCAAAAAATAATATTTCTCAAATGCGCAAATCCCTCTTGTATTTAAGTTATTTTAAGAACTAATCAAATATAAACCCGAAAATTATCGAAA
>CBDUCG010000071.1:0-10126 GCA_965365595.1 uncultured bacterium | reverse complement strand
TCAACTGGGGCATCTCCGGTTAGGTACATGTATGGATAGTAACCAGCTTTCCAAACATTACCTTTAGGGTCTTTGTAGGTAGCAGAGATTGTTAGTCCCCATTCTAGATATGGTCCTAACATTGTGTTTTTATGCTCTACATACCAGTATTCGCATAGGTCTGCATCTTCTCCATCCCACGGCTCTAGCGGTGGGTTTGGTAAAAGACGACGCCTTGTAGCCTCATCTGCTCTTACAACAAAAGCAGACCAACGGCTGTCGGTATAGGTTAGAGGAAGAACATCAATATCCCATAGTGGATCTGATGGATTAGCAATAATCCATGTGTTGATGTCTCTCTCTATTGGAGGAGGTGGAACCTCCGATGTGAGTTCCCAATACTTCGTTGGGACATTAAGATGACTTGGCATATATACAAACCTCCTAATATAGATTTTAACCGGATTGTTGCCAACCCTAGAGGAGAAGCGCAACGGCATCGTCACTTATTTAAATAATTTATTTAAATACTGTCTAGATCCCAGTTACGTCCAATACCCCATCTCCATTAGTTATATCAAAGGTAAGGGGCACTTGTCAATACTTTTTTTTGTATTTGCAAAAAAAAATTAAGTTAGAAGCTTAATTTCGAGAAAATGCTTAAAAAGTAGGCAATTTATGCATTTTGGGAGGCCAAAAGTTTCATAACTGATGATGAAAACTCACCAATTTTATGATTGATTAATATTTGAGCATCCAAATCAAATGGGGTTGGCATAAAATTTATCACTATAAGCTTTGCGCCGGCCCTGATGGCGATGTCCGGAAGTGAATTTGCGGGTGAAACTTGAAGCGATGAGCCGATTGCTATAAAAAGATCGGCATTTTGGGACAGTTCGACCGAGCGCTCCCAGGGTATTTTGGGAAGGGGTTCTCCAAAAAATACCGCATTAGGCTTAAGAACGCCCCCACACTCAAGACACAAGGGAGGATTCTCTCCCGCAATAACTCTTTCCATGGCTTCATCCATTGACTGGAGCGAGCTGCAATCCAGACACACGGCTTGCCTTAGTGAGCCGTGGAGTTCATGGACCAGTTCAGAGCCCGCGTCCTGGTGAAGGCCGTCCACATTTTGGGTTATTATTCCTTTTAAAAGACCCTTTTTTTCCAAATCCGCCAGCATATAATGGGCAGGGTTTGGCTTTGCGTCCCTTCTAGCGGGGTAAAGCTCAAGTGAATAATCGTAGTAACGGTGGGGCTCTCTGGTAAAACCGCCTATTGAGACTATAGACTGATCTATTTTTTCCCAGAGACCTGTTCCCGGAGAACGGTAGTCGGGTATGCCGGACTCGGTGCTGACACCGGCTCCGGTAAGAACTACTGCGCTTGAGGATGATAACACAAGGTCGGTAAACGCCTGAGCTTTTTTATTAAAATCATCCATATCTGGGATCCAGATAAAGAAATGAATGCTGTTTGCCCTCTCTTTTAAGCGGCTACTTGCCCAATACGCTTACAACACAGGTTATGCCGTCCATGGAAGGCTGAGCTCCGCCCATTGTTTCAATCACGCCGAGCTTGGCATCTTCCTGCTGGCGTTTTCCTGCTTCTCCTCTTAACTGCCAGACGATCTCGGCTGTTTGAAGAAGCCCTGTGGCTCCAACCGGGTGTCCTCTTGAAAGAAGACCGCCTCCTGGGTTAACGGCAACGCCGCCTGAGTTAATCCAAGTGCTTCCGTCCTCTATAAGTTTTGCGCCCTCCCCTTTCTCGCAGAAACCAAGCGCTTCATAAACCATCATCTCGGCTATTGAGAATGCGTCGTGAATCTCGGCGACATCCATATCCTCAGGACCGACTCCAGCCATTTCATAAGCCATCTTGGATGTTCTCATAACATTTTCCGAAGGATCGCATGTTAGCCCGGTGGGGCTTGAGTATTTTCCTGACTGAGCTACACAGCCTAGTACTTTAATAGGTGTTTTGGTTGCAAGTTTATCAACAAGATCCGCAGAACAAAGTACAGCGGCCGCAGAGGCGTCCCCAACAGGGCAACACATGTTACGGGTTAGCGGGTCCGCAATCATCGGCGAATCAAGCACTTCTTCAATTGTCATTTCTTTATTATATTGAGCTATAGGATTAAGTGAGGCGTGATGGCGGCTTTTAACAACTACTTTCGCAAGCTGCTCCATAGTTACTCCGTACTCCATCATGTATCTTTTGGCTCTCATTGCGTACAAACCCGGCATTCCCATTCCAAGCGCGACTTCGATGTCGTCTTCTTCAAGCGGCAATGGCCCGCCCGATAATACGCGGCTTAAGTTTTCAATTCCAAGCGCGAGGGCTATATCATACTGTCCGTATGCAATAGTTCTCCATGCTTCCCAGAACGCAAGGGTTCCGCTTCCGCATGCGCCTTCAACATTAATTGTTGGCTGTCCGACGAGTCCTATTTCCTTAAGAGTTCTCTGCCCTACTCCCATTCCCTGGTATACGTGCCCGCAAAACGCGATCTCAATTTTTCTGGGATGAATTCCTGCGTCTTTAATAGCAGCCCAAGCTGCCTCTCTTCCCAACACGTGCGCCGCCTTGTCCGGGAATCTTCCACAAGGGGTTGTCCCCACTCCTAAGATATATACGTCTCTCATAATAGCTCCTCCGGCTTACTTTGGTATTTGCACCAAATATTATATCTAAAATCTAAAGAAATAAAAAAGGGGGAGACCCTCATTGAAGTCTCCCCCTCAAGTTTTATCAAAAATTTTGTATTTTACAATCTAAATTAACTACTCACTTATCCTGGCACTCCGCCTAAAGGATTCCATTTATCTGTGAGAAGCAACATTCCTGGGATAAGAAGTGTTAAAAATGCTTCTATGATAAACAGCCATGCAACTGCTGGAGCAACTGCCTTTCCTAATGAGAATACTAGGAAAGCCAAGAACACTAACAATGCCCATGACCAGCAGAATAGAGCAAAATATAGCAATCCTAATTCATAGAAGAAGTAGCCGTACCATACAAAAACGATGGCAGCGAACAAGCAATACCATCCAAGGCCTTTAGCGTCATACCCGTGAATAAAAATTCCGGCTACCATGAAATAGATCAAGGCAAACACGGAAACAAGGGCAGTAGCTGCCGACAACCCTAAACCATGAAGCTGCCATGCCGCAATTAAAATAAGCACACCAACCGCAAAATTCAAAACACCAACTTCTTTAGCTCCCGTCTTTCCTAGAACAGTCATACCGTTACAGAAAAAGACAAAACCAACTAGAAGCAATACGTAACCTAACATAGCTTCAACTGGTACCATTTCTCTCCATACCTCCTTAAAGTTATTGGATTTTACTTGTGGAGTTTTTTGTGGACTTTCCACCTTCCACAAAGTTTTCTCTATAAAATAGAGATTTATCACATTTGGCATATCAATGTCAAGACACTTTTTTAGAAAATCCCTGCAAAATATAAAAAAAACCCCGATCATAAAAATAAATTATTCAATGATCGGGGTATATTATGAAAATTAAGGCTTTAAAAAGCCGATTCTATACTATTTTTCGGTATGCTTTGGGAAAAAGAGGTTCAAGCTGAAATTACTCGCCCTCTCTTCTCTGTACCAAAATCACCCATTTGCCTTTCTGGACAACGTCACCGTTCTGATTGTGCACCAGAACCTCAAAGATTAGAAAGCCCATGTTTGGTCTTTTGTGCTCTCTTTTTTCAACAAGTTTACGGGTAATGTGAATGGTATCGCCGAACTTAACAGCTCCCGAAAACCTCCAGTCCTCAAGCCCCATAAAAGCAATAGTTGCCAGGCGCGGCATTGTAAACCATAGCCCGGAAGCTACAGACAAAACGCAAAGCCCGTGAGCCACTCTGCCTTTAAATACGGTTTTCTGAGCAAATTCCTCATCTATGTGCATATTGTTGAAATCACCCGATAAGCCTGCAAAGCTGACTACATCGGTTTCTGTAATAGTACGGCCCGTGCTTTTATGCTCGGCGTCTACTTCCAAATCTTCATAAAAAACTCTTGTATCCTCTGCCATTTAAATATCTCCTTCCGACTTGGTATATAAACACGGCCCGGATATAAATCCAGACCGTGCTTTTATTTTTAAGATTGAAGCATAAGCTTCTTGATTCTATACAGGTTTAAACTTTGGTAATGTTACTTCGTCAGTAACGTCGTCATAAACGACTTCTACTTCCATACCCACGTGAACATCGTTAACATCTACATCGATAACATTGCTCATCATTTTAACGCCTTCTTCAAGCTCTATAAGAGCAACCACATAGGGTGGATCCCCTTTGTAGGCTTTTGAGGGGCCCATATGATGAATAGAGTATGTCCATACTTTACCCTTTCCGCTTGCCTCGACCCACTCTATGTCCTCAGACATATCGTCTCCGGGGGACATAGCGCGCGGATAAAAGAAGAACTTTCCTGTTTCTTTTGATCTTGGGAGGACCATTGCGTGGTTTTTAGCTCCTTCCCAGTATGGTTTGGTTTCCGGGCGAAAATCCGGAAGTGGTTTGTTGTATGTTTTTTCTTCAGACATTTTTATGATCTCCTTTTTAAGAAAGGGGTTCTTTCCCCAGTAGTATTGTGCTGTGAGCGGATACGATGCCACCGTTACCATGTACAAGAGCAACATCAGCTTTCTCTGACTGCCTAGGTCCGGCGTCTCCCCTTAGCTGCAACGTGGCCTCTACAACATGGTGCATTGCTCCCAAATGGGCCTGAGACAATAATCCGCCGTGAGTGTTAACCGGCAAGTCCTTGCCGAGCTCCATGCGTCCCTCAAGAGCAAACGATCCGCCCTCCCCTTTAGGGACAAAACCAAGGCCTTCAAGTTCCAGGAGAACAGTAATAGTAAAACAGTCATACAGATAAGCGAGATTAACATCATTTACGGTTAATCCTGCTGTCTGAAGGGCTTTTTGGCCCGATGTATTAATTGCGTTATAGATCTGATCCAGGTTCTCAAGGGTCGTCATATACTGATGTGAGTAACCCTGACCCATACCAAGTAGATAAGCAAGGTCGTTTTGAATTCCGAGCTCTTTTGCTTTTTCTTCGGTTGTTACAATAAAAGCCGCTCCACCGTCTGAGATAATTGAGCAGTCATATTTTGTAAGAGGCTCGGCGATAATTCTTGAATTAACAACGTCCTCTACAGTTAGAGGTTCTTTGTTCATCGCGTTCTCTTTTAGAGCTGCGTGTTTTCTCATTGTTACAGCTACTGCCGCGAGCTGCTCCCTTGTGGCGCCGAAATCATGCAGGTATCTCTGAGCCGCAAGCGCATAGCCGCCCGGAGTGGTCAGTCCATAAGGAAACTCAAACTCACCGTGGCACATTTCTCTGATAAGAGCCAACATACCTGAGGAAGATATTCCCGAAAGCGTGTTATCGCCTCTAACGCAGAGAACAACCTCAGCCTGTCCTGATGCTATAGCCATTGCGGCTTCTGCAACCATCCACACTGCGGTGGCTCCACCTACTGCAACGGATGAAAAGAATTTTGGTTTCATACCGAAGTAATCGGCAAAAGTAGTGCAGTGCATAAAAGTATGCTCTACCAAAGAGAATGCCGTTACCAATCCGTCGACATCTGTTTTTTTAAGTCCTGCGTCTTCAATCGCTAATTTTGAAGCCTGTGATAAAAAATGAAATGAACTACGGTCGGGAATCTTGCCCTGATCTGTCTCGCCGACACCAGCTATGACAATTTTATGTTTCTTCAGAACTTCCCGTGCTTCTTGGGTACCTGGGATATTACTAGCCATATATATCTCCCCCTATGTTGTATTTTTGTGGAGAGTTATATTAAATTGAAACGGATAAAAGTCAACCGTTGCACTACTTTAGTGCTTTTGTTAAACCATATCTAAAACGGATTCTGCGACCAGGTTACAGATCGTTGCCGTGTAGAAGCTTCTCGCTTTGGTTTTGTTTTTTGGAAGTTTGTTATAGGGAAATTTATTTTTTATCAGATTGACCGCACTTTTTATATCTATTTTGATTCCAAGATCGTCCAGATCTTTTGCCCTGTTTACCATCAAATCCTTGCACGCTCTCTGTGCTCCTTCCTCAACTAGTTCTTCTGCTGATTTCAGGTCATGGAGGTTATCGTATATTTCAAATATTCTGTTTCTAAATATTCCTTCTCTAAAATCTTTACTAACCCCGTTTTTGTTTTTTTTATTACTTTCTTCAGAACCGTTTTTTCTCTTATTATAGGTACTGCTTTGCTCGGGGGTTCCTTTACTAATTATCTTATTATTATTTGTGTATTCTTTGGGTGACATTTTTGTCACCCTCCCCGGTGCTAATTCTGTCACCCCCCGGGTGACATTTTTGTCACCCTCCCCCATGACATTTTTGTCATCCCCTTTTACCGTTTTCCTAGCTATTACTTTTTTTTTTATATTTAAAAGGTTTTGGCCCGCTATATCGCCTGTATTTATTGGATTTTCCGATAATCCCCTATCCCGGTTCATTTCCTCTATCAACTTTTTAACCAGGGGTCTGAAATCAAAAACCGTTGTCACCTGCGCTCCCGTATCACTGTCAAACCTGGGAGTTTTCACAAGTAAACCCAACTCCTCAAGATCCTGAGTAATACGCTTAACACTTCTTTCCTCAACGCCTGATCTTTGAGACAAAGTGGAGTAGCTTGGAAACGGATACCCGGCGTCCCACTTGTAAGACATAATGTCGATAATAAGCATTATGTGTTTTGGTTTAAGCCCTATCTTAGATCGGTATCTTAGTAGAATATTCGGGACACTTGTAAACCCTTCATCAAGGATTTCGCCCCATATTTGGACTATCTTTGTTTTGTCTTGTTTTGGTCCAGACACCATGTTCCCCTAATAAAACTCCGGTTTGTTCTACACGAACATCAAAAAGCTTGACATTTAAAAGCCAGAAAGGGTATCATTAGGAATGTTCCACCTTCCGGTTGCCGCCGTTGTTTTAAGCAAAACGCTAAAGCTTCGGCGGCTTTTTTTATGCCATTGCCTGCATATTATATGATTTTTAAGCGGTTAAATCAATGTTAAGGGAATGTTAGTAAAAACGCCGCTCAGATTTGGTTGGTTTTAATTTCCATATTTAGAGACTTTTACCTTGATATAGGCCTATTTAATTGATATAAATGTTATAGGGAGAGAGTTAAGAGTTGAAAGTTATAGCTATAGCAAACCATAAGGGCGGCGTAGGAAAAACAACAACAACCGTTAATTTGGCGGCTTGCCTTGCGGAAAAGGGATCTGAAGTTTTAGTTATAGACCTGGACCCTCAGGGTAATGCTACTTCCCACCTCGGCTTTAACCCAAACGATTTTGAGCTGACAATAAATGATTTACTGACCGACACATCAAATAAAATAGATATAAATAAAATGGTTGTTGAGCATGGCACTAAGGGGCTATATCTCATTCCCGCAAACCTGGCCATGAGCAGAGCGGATCTAAGCATGTCCGGCCTTATAGAAAAAGACCACAGGCTTAGAAAATCCATAAAAAAACTTAAAAAAGACTTTGATTTTGTTTTAATAGACTGCCCCCCTTCCCTTGCGACTCTATCCATAAACGCTTTCTTTGCGGCAGACGATGTAATCATTGTGGTTCAAACCCAGCCCATGGCTCTGGACGCGGTAAGCATGATTGATGAGACTCTTTTTGAAATCTACTCCTCTAGGCCAGATTTCCCTATAGTTCCCTACGGGCTGCCGACCATGCACGATAAGCTGACCACTGTTAGTAAAACCGTTCTAAACGCTATAAATGAGAAGTTTAACCCTAACACCTTCTCCCCTATCCATAACAACGTAAAGCTTAAAGAGGCAAGCGGTTACGGTAAGCACATACTGGAATATGACCCCGTATGCGCCGGAGCAACAGACTACAGAAGGCTTGCCAAGGATGTTTTAAAGGTCTACGAAAATGAAAAAAACGAAGGAAGACGCTACATCAGCAGGGACTCCTAAGAAGAAAAAGCCTAAAAATAAAGGGCGTTTGTCCAGCATGCTTGAATCCATGCAAAAGCGCTCAAGCCCTGTAAATGCGCACAAAGTAGCTACAAAGTACTTTGATGACTTCAAGAAAGACAGGAGTATTTCTCCAGCAAAAGAGACCCAGAAAGAAACTACCGCGGTAAGTACCGGGGTAAATACCGCAAAAAGTAGTGCGTTAGATACCGAGGTAAATACCGCGGTAAATAGTGCGATAACTACCGCGGTAGATGAAAAACAGAAAAAGACCTCCCCTTCAAAAACCGAAAACATAAAATCAGGTATCAAAATTCTGGATGATTCTCATTCAAATTCGGAATCAAAAGTCTATTTATTTATGAAAGAGGAAACAGACAGAAAAAAAACTTCTAAACTCAGGTTTGGTTTGAAGGAGCTCAAGGAAAAAACAGGACTTTCTGATAAAACAGTAAGAAAAGCAATTCATTCTTTAGAAGAAAAAATGAGCATTAAAGTTGTAGAGCCGTCTCTGGGTGTATATGGAAGAAAAATTCAGGTGTATTCCCAGGATGAAATTAAAGATAAAAGGAAAAAAGCGGGCTTAGTTATAGATTCGACAACGAAGAAGATAATTGAGTCGGATACTCCGGAAAGTAGTGCGGTAACTACCGCGGTAGATATATCACAAAAAAATAAAAGTACGGTAATAGCTCTTTATGAAAACTATACTGGTAACGAGTGGGGCGAAAAAGAAGAGAATTTCTATAAAACCATAAGCAATGTAAAGCCCGAAACTTTAGAAGCGGCATTAATTTTGGGAACCATGAAAGAGGGCATTAACAACAGTAGTTTTTCAGATTTTAAAGCATTAATAAAAGATGCAGGGGATTCCGTAACAAAACCATATCTAGATCACTTAAGGGATATTTGGAACCAACGTAAGGAGAAGTAGGGGGATAAAATGAAAATATTAAAAACTCTTATTTCTACAATAGTTATATTAATAGTAATTGTTGTAGTAGTAGGGCTTTTTCTTCCTACGAGTTACACGGTTGAAAGGTCAATCGTAATAGACGCAGGACCTTCACAGATACATAAGTATGTCGGGGATCTAAACAATTGGAATTCCTGGGAGCCTTGGAGCGAAGGGGATCCATCTCTGATTATAACACATGGAGAGAAGGCAAAAGGAGTCGGAGCAAGCCAGTCCTGGGTAGGAAATAATGGGGATGGCGCCCTCACTTTCACAAAAGATTCTTCAGCGGAAGGAATAGAATATGATATGGTTTTTTACGACGGCACATATGTATGCCAGGGAGCGATGATTTACGCCCCTTTGAAGGATGGAGAAACGAAGGTTACATGGATTATGTCCGGAGATATGGCAACCCCGGTTTTGGGGGGCTACTTTGTTTTGATAATGGACTCCATGGTTGGTCAGACATTTGAGAAAGGGCTTTCCAATCTAAAGAATATAGTTGAAAATCAATCCTGATACTTGCTGCCTGTAGTTGCCCGGCGCTTAATATTCCTTATTTTTAATATATGAGCTTCTCTAGAGAAAAGCTGAAAACAGTCCCCAAATCTACGGGCGTCTATCTCCTTAAAAATGAAAAGGGGCGCTCTATATATATAGGTAAGGCAAAAGATTTAAGGAGCAGACTCGCATCATATTTAAACGAAGGGGAGGGCGAGCAAAGACCGCAAATATTATTTCTCATGCGTGAGGTGGTTGATGTTGACTACTTTGTCACCCGTAGTGAGCGTGAGGCGCTTGTACTTGAAAATTCCCTAATCAAGCAAAAAAAGCCGAAATACAATATCCGACTTAGAGACGATAAAAACTATCTTTCTCTAAGGTTCGACCCAAAGGAAAAATTTCCCAGACTGTCTCTAACAAGGAAAGTGCTTAAAGACGGAGCCTTGTATTACGGTCCATTCGCATCAGCCGACGCGCTTAAAAAATCAAAACGCCTTATTCACAAAATTTTCCCTTTGAGAGACTGTACGGACGAAAAATTCAGGCGCCATGCCGCAAGGCCGTGCCTTAACTACTACATGGGTCTGTGTCTTGGGCCGTGCGCCGGGAAGTCTGGAGAGGAGGAGTATAGAAATGTTGTGGAACAGGTCCGTATGTTTTTAAGGGGAGAGAAAAAACA
>CBDUCG010000070.1:0-10230 GCA_965365595.1 uncultured bacterium | reverse complement strand
TAATGTAACTTTTATTATAGAAGTAGTATTCTTGTTAATAACATTTATTGTAAAGGGTGCGGGTTTTTATTAGTTAATAAAAACTTTTATGGAGGTGTCAAGATGGTTTATAATACGTCTATTTTTTCAAAAAAGATCTTTGTATTTGCATTGGCAGCCATAGTAACAATATTTGGCTGGACCACTATGGCAAGCGCATCGGGTGCGTTTATCAGTAGTGAAAATAACAACAGAATACTGGAATTTGAACCCGATGACGGTGAATTTTTTAGAATTTTTGCAGAGGGAGACCCGTTAGATGTTCCATTAGGTACGCTTTTTGACCGTGATGAAAATGTCTATGTGAGCAGCTGTGATAATAGCTCAGTTCTTTATTATCAAGGCGGCTTCGGCGGATTGCTAGATATTAGAGTTCCTTCAGGTTCAGGGGGGATTGTTATGTCCTTCTGCTCTGCTGTTCGGACCTAACAATACTCTGCTCGTAGCGAGTCTGTTATCTGACGAAGTACTCAGGTATGACTTAGACACCGGGGACTTCATTGAAGTATTTGTTACAGCGGGTTCCGGTGGTCTAAATGCTCCTAGAGATATGAAATATGGCCCTAACGGCAACTTGTATGTTGTCAGCGAGGGAACGGATGAAGTCATAGAATATGACAGGAATACCGGCGATTTTGTAAGAGTTCTCGTGACTTCGGGCTCAGGCGGACTAAGTGGAGCTTCCGCTTTATTTTTCATACCCGACAATTTGTTAGTAACGAGCGGGGATACTAATGAGATTCTAAGCTACAACCCTAGCACAGGGGATTTCCAGGGAGCTTTTGTGTCAGCTGGATCCGGAGGTCTGGATAATCCACAATGCCTTGATTTTGGATTCGACGGTGCAAGCAATATGTTTGTATGTAGTTATGAGACCGACGAGATCCTTCAGTATTCAAGACTTGACGGCCATTTTATCGGAGTCTTTGTTCCTTCAGGCGGTGGCAGCTTAGATGGTCCCGTGCATATCTCTTTTAAAGAAAAGAAACATGGCAGTAGCAGCTGTTCTATAGCGGCAGCCGGAGACGGTCCACAATCCGCTCTACCGTTTATTCTTCTTTTTGCTCCGGTTCTTTTTGTAGCAGTTAGAAGAATAGTCAGAGCTTAAACAGAAAAACACTTAACTAAACAAAAAGAAGAGAGCCGCTTGGCTCGCTTTTTTATTTCCATAATTTATTTGCTTTATCTAGGGATTGGCGTCCCCGTTATCACAACCAATTGCACCCCCGGCGCAGGAGCTGGGATTGGAGCTCATATTGCATAGTGTTTTGTAATAAGTACACATGCTGTGGTCTTCTAAAATAGCATCCTCATTGTTGATACCATAAGTAAGAAGATCCGCTCCGATTGTACTCAAATCACAATCATCCATTGCGAAATCGGGAAGTGGAGGAAGTTCTGTTCCAAAAGTTATTTCATGCTTGTCATTTGTATGAAAGTATGAAAAATTCTCACAGTCAAGACCAAGCGGTGGAAGCTTCGGAACCAGATCGTTTGTGTTCACAATTCTAACGCTGATTCTGTTCATGGATTCAACTCCCTCGTAGGTTGTAACAAAATCGCTATCCCCTACTGCCGGCCCGGCGAAGTTATACATTGTAACGCTGTCTAGCATGCCGACATTTTTCGAAAGATCCGGAAAGGCCAGAAAAGCAAGCGCTGCGCCAAGGCTGTGCCCGGTAATATAGAGATTGCTGAAGTTTTCTGTCATTGCCAGCTCATCCAGTTTTGAGAGGATTGCGCTTTCTATGGGATTTGAATCGGTGCCCTGATATGCATTCTGAAAGCCGATAGAGACTTTGCCAAAGCCAGGCAGGAACATATAAGTCTCCTGAAGAGCGGCAACATCTGATATAGCATCAGTTATATTTGCGGTGCCTCTGAAGGAGAGGTATATGTTGTCTCCCATAGTAGCAATGAAAGCCGCAGGGGTGTTATCTGAATCATCATTGCATCCTGTGTCCAGAAAACTCGACACTTCCTCAAAGAAAACTTCCTCAAGAGTGTATTCCGAAGGAACGGTAATTGCCCCCTTACCGTCATTGATGCACTGAATCCTCTGCTCATACGCTACAAGCGATAGCTCTGCCAACTCTATTGCAGTAGCAAGGTTAAAAGATGGATCCTCTGCTCCGGGCTCTTCCATGTCGCCGCCGTTGTTATTACCACTGTTATTATTACATCCTCCAACAATTCCGAATGAAACTGTTACGAGGAGAAGTAAAGCTACTATGCTCTTTAGTCTCATTAACCCCTCCAAATATTTTGATACCTAAATATTATAGCCAGTATTCATTTTTTTGTTCAAACAGGAAAGCTGCAACTTCTATGCAACACTAGATTAGACCATACATAAGCCCCACTGCACCGCCTCCGGCAATGAGCCATGTAGAGTTAATTCGGAGCCAGAATATTCCGGCCACTGCAAACGCGGCGACAACGATTGTGAGCGGATCAATAAGCGATACTCGCGTAAGCTGAATCGTAACGGCTGCCATGAGTCCAAGGGAGGCAGCGTTCACACCGTCAAGCGCAGCACCTGCAAGCACGGAATTTCTGATCTTGGGCACAACAGTATTTACAAGCGGGACAAAGATGAAAGACGGCAGAAAAATGGCAATTGTTGCAAGCGCAGCACCCTTAAATCCAGCGATCAGATAACCCACCGATGTAGCCGTGGTAAACAGAGGCCCCGGGGTAACCTGCCCGATGGCGACAACATCAATCAGTTGCTGCGTAGTTATCCATCCCAGCGAGGTAACAAAATCTGCCTCAAGAAATGCGAGCAGGACATAACCGCTTCCGTAAAGAACCGAACCTATTTTAAAGAAGGTCAGAAACAATGTTGATAGTCCAACCTCTTTTGCTTGTAGAGTTACAAGATTAATTCCGAGTAACAGGGCTACAAAGCTGAACATTTTTGAGCCAGCTAGGCTCTTATAATTTCTAAGGAGCATAACCGCTATGCCTCCCAGAAATATTAAAAGAATCTCATTTAACCCGGAGAAATACCCCGCCAATACAGCTATAGCAACTACTAATGTAAGAACGCCCTTGACCGCTTTTCTTCCGAGTATATAAAGCGCCTGAAGAATTATTGCAATGATTACGGGCTTGATGCCGTAAAAAAGTGTCTCCGCATATGTAGTTGTTCCGTACTCAACGTAGAGCCAGGTCAGGAGTAAGACAAGAAATGCCGCAGGCAGAATAAAACAGGAGCCTGAAACGAGCATCCCCCGCCACCCCGCCCCGCTGTATCCCATGTGAAGAGCCATCTGCGTCGAGTTAGGTCCGGGGATTAAATTCGTTGCGCCCATTAGGTCCAAAAACTGCTGCTCATCTAGCCATTTTTTGCGTGTAACTACTTCGTCGTGCATCATTGCAATATGAGCCGGAGGACCCCCAAATGCGGTCACGCCTAGCCTGAAAAACAGCAAAGCAAGCTCTTTTAATTTTCCGCCGTTCTTTTTAACTGTAGAACTCATACTGTCTGAAATTTACTGCAAAATCAGACAATGAACAACACTAAAATAATCAGTATTCTTCCCTTATATATAGTGCTATTATATGTATATATGCTTTGTGACTGTTAAACAAATTAATCGGAGGCTATAAATGAGTGGAGACAAAACATACAAAGGCAGTTGTTTTTGTGGTGCAGTTGAATTTGACGTGACCGGCGACCCATTAGTTATGGGCTATTGCCATTGTGAATCCTGCCGTCACTGGTCAGCAGGACCGGTAAACGCATTTTCGCTGTGGGCACCCGATGCTATAAAAATTACAAAAGGCGAGGACAATATACTGACTTACAATAAAACTGTAAATAGTGACCGAAAATCGTGCAAAAAGTGCGGAGGGCACATTTACACAGATCATAAACCGATGAATCTCATTGATGTATATCCCGCTGTGCTGACCGGACTCACATTTGAACCCACTATGCACGTACACTACCAGGAAACGGTGCTGCATATGAATGACGGACTTCCTAAATTCAAGGATCTCCCTGAAGAAGCCGGCGGTTCAGGTGAGCTGATTCAGGAATAATTATTATTTACATGGTCTGAAAACTCTTCAAGGCGTTCAATTTGCACCCTGGTCGGACGGACAAACGACCGCCTTCGTTTTATATGATCCCAGGCTTCCTCAATAGATCTGCCTCTACTAACGTAATACGCAGCCGCCATTGTGGCGCTTCTTCCGAGACCCTCCCAACAGTGTATATAAACTTTTCCGCCCTCTTTCACTATCTTTTTTATAAAATCTACACCCTCACGGAGATGCTCAATTGTCGGAGCCTCATTGTCATCGGTCGGCAGCAGCAGCAAATGCACCTCACTCAGATCTTTATGTAGAGTATAGTGGTACTCACTCCGCATATTTATAACTCCGGTAACCCCATGTCTTGCAAGTTTGTGCAGTCCTGTTCTCCTGGGCTGACCACCTAACCATATATTCTCATCAATAACGCTGTAGCGTTTTATCGGTGTGCCGGTTATCCATCTGTAAATCTTGTCAAAAGCCGCTATGGTCCCCTTCCGAATACCCTGTTTTCGGAAATGATCAATTAAACGTTTGATTTCTCTGAGATTTGTCATTTTTAATCAAAAAATCCCTTAACTTCCGGCACAAGCACCCTAAGCGCGTTGTGTTTGATTGTAATCTTAAGCGGAAATTCGGTGCCAATGTCCTCTCCGTCTCTTGCCGCAACCTGGTGGGACGCAGACAGCACTACCACATCACATGCCTGCTTGTGAAAAATTGAATAACAAGGCCTTTCTCCGTGAGGCTTGATCTCTGAAAATACTCCCTTAATAGCATGATAGGTAAGTGATCCGGCAGACCAAAGACTTGCCTCTTTTACAACAACCACATCAAGCTTGCCATCAGAAATATTAATATCAGGCAGCAGTTTGACCTTCGGCAGTCCCATATTTCCGGAATTGCATACAACACAGGTCACTCCGTGAATTTTTTTTCTTTTCCCATCTATAATCAGATGATAGTGCGCCTGCTTCATTCTGTGCGCGAGTCTGAGCGCGGTCCGCAAATATGCCCAGAAGCCGTATCTGTCTTTTTCCTCCCTGTGGGTCATCACTGTCATCGCTGCCTCTAGACCTATACCAACCCTTAAAAGAAAGTGCCTGTCGCCAAGGCACCCGACATCTATTTCCCTTACTTCAGCTTTCTGAGTAAGCAGAGCATCGATCGCGGCCATCTTGTCGTTTGGTATCTCAAGCTCATTGGCAAACACATTAGCCGTTCCCCCCGGGATTACTGCTATGGGAACTCCTGTATGGATAAGACCCTCCGCGACTTCAAGCATCGTGCCGTCGCCTCCAAAAGCTATAACCAGATCGGCGCCATCTGATACCGCCCCTTGGGCTAAAGTTTTTGCGCTAAGGTCGGGAAGTGTTTCTTTTACAGTAATTCTGTCTCCTAGACCGTCAAACTTGGAGCGTATCTGCCCAACCGGCACTTCACCCTGCCCCGAGACCGGATTTATTATTAGATGTATGTTTTTATAACCGCCCAGCACTTCTTTATTCATAGAGACTATAAGAATACAGAGCGGAAAGTAAGATGTCTAAGGAAATTAGATTTACACCAATTCCAAACAATTTGAGTATTGTGCCATAGTTGCAAATTTGATATATTGAACGATAGTTATAAACAGCAGTAATGGAGAATGGAGGGTATACATGAAAAACAAAATAGTCGGGCTAATTATTTTTAGTCTTTTAATAACTGGGCCTTTTTTTCAAATTGGAGGATGCCACAATTCAAACGGAAGCGGCGGGGGTAATGTTAATGTTATTGAAAATGAATTTACCCCGATTATAGCTTCTTTTGTTACCAAGCCAAGACCTTTCTCAGGCTCGGATGACAAGCATCATTTAACTTATGAGCTTCAGTTAACAAATGCCACATCTTTCAACTGGATAATTAATTCTCTTTCAATACTTAATGCAAAAAATCATGGACAAGTCTTTAAAACTTTCTCAGGTGATAATGTCATGCCAAATAATCAGATTATCCCTGGAAGGATTCCAAGCCAGGTTTTAAATGGAGGAGAAACCTCCGTATTCTTTATTACTTTTTCTGTTGACAGCATCGATGATATTCCTGAAAAGCTGGCGCACAGACTAAAAATTACGATTCCAGGCGGAATACCTGAAGGATTTTTGTCATTTCTAAGTCTTCCTCATGATACACAGGAACTCGATCAGATTCTGGCTGAGGGCTATATTTCAGAAGAAAATACAGTTGTTATGGGACCTCCTCTGAGAGGAGATAAATGGGTGGTAGCAGACGGATGTTGCACTGCGGAAAGACATGTCAGGGCTGTCATGCCGGTTAACGGCAAACTGGTTATCTCTCAGAGATATGCAATCGATTGGGAAAAGCTTAACGATGAAGATCGTATTTTTGTCGGTGATCCTCAGGATGTGAACAGTTATTTCTGCTATGGTGAGGAGATACTTGCAGTAGGTGAAGGCAGAGTTGTTGCCGCAGTTGATAAATATGATGATCAGGTTCCCGGCGAGTTCCCTGTGGGAATACCGTTTGATGAAGCAGACGGCAATTATGTGGTTATAGACTTGGATAACGGAAATTATGCCTTTTATGCCCATATGATAAAAGGCAGTTTGGCTGTTGAAGTGGGCGATTTTGTCACCCGGGGTCAGGTGATAGGACTTGTCGGAAATACCGGGAATACAATCGCCCCCCACCTTCATTTCCATATGATGTCCGGTCCTTCAACATTCGGCTCAGATGGAGTTCCTTATATGATTTACGAATATGAGCTTGTATCGCGAGCGGCTTCTACAGAAGCTTTTGATAAAGCAGAGGCAGAAGGAACCCCGCTTGAAATTGTTCCGGTTAATAATCCGGGAATTCGAAAAGACGATCTGCCTTTGGATCTGAGCATAGTAAACTTCGCTGAGTAGAGCCGTTTAAAATATCAAAGCCTCTAGAGGTTATTACCTTTGAAATGGCGCAAAACCAACATGAAAGAGTATCAGGTTTTTTCAAATATGACATAAATTTCTCTGGTTGATAAACTTTCTATATCTACGCCAACTATCTTTGTGAATTTAGCAGGAACTTCAGTAGGTTGCCGAATTATTTGGAATGAAATAAATTCCGTGCTTTTGAGTAGTCTTCAAGGGTTTTGTATGTAAAGAAACAAAAATGGGTATAACAAAGCAGTCCAATAGGGACATAGTTCTATCTGCCATGCAACAGATCATCAACAATTGAATAATGGCCTACATTGGGAGTTGATAATACAATCCTGCCGCCGGCCTTGAGAACTTTGTCCATTTTGACAAGAAATTTCTCAGGATAATTCAGATGTTCAAACAACTCCGTGGTCAAAACAACATCGTAGCTACCGGTCACTTCAATTTCCTGGATATCCCGATTGATCACGTCCTACAGATTTCTTCTTGCATCAGAAATGACTTCGGGCTTCATCTCAACTCCGGTCACCCTGCAATTGCGTTTTTCCTGAATGAACTTTCCTGTAATTCCACGCCCAAAACCGATTTCTAGGACATCATCAATGTTATCCGGAATAAACAGCAGTATTTCATCCCTGAGCTCGGCGTAATAATCTATGAATTGAGGGAATATTCCCACATGTGTGATTTGAGTATTTAGTTGGATTGAATCCAGCGAACTGATATCTTCGTTTTTAATACACTTTAGTATAAGCAGATCAGACATTGATTTGGTTCCATAACTCGGCAATTATTATTACAGCAAATATGGCATCTCTTAACTAATTAAAGCAAAATTATGTCGATATCAGAGAACGAAAGCAGAAAGTGGCTTATTTACAATCCCCGGTACGTTGTCCCTTGGATTCACTATTCAGGGAGAACTCCTGCCCCTGATAGCTACCGAGAATCTTGTAATGAGACTCTACCGTAGAGGAGGTGGCGCTAATCATGGCTTTGCCTTTCATAGGCGGCATTATCCGTCCTCCGCTACACTTAATATCAAAGGATAGACTATTACCGCTTTTATATACATTATTTGCGAAACATGACTCGGGATCCGGCAAAAACTCTTTAATATTGACTGAATTCTCTTTAATACAATCGTCTTCAGTTTCAATTTTGGGATTTGGGTGCTTGTTGGAACGTGTTGTAGTTGTAAAGAAATAATTTCCCGGAGTAACTTTAATAAAATCTTCTGCAGCATAAGACGCTGAAACAAAACCAAAAACTAAAATAATTGATGGAAGCCGGAATTTAATCATCAATTAAGTCTCCTATTAATATATTGACTTACAGCCACTAATTATAAGTAAAGCTTATGAGAATACAATATGAATTTTCTTGAAACACCGGGGGATAAAATAAGCCGAGGCAGGTACAAGGAGATAACCTGCCTCAACTTAAAATTAGAATAAAGCAAAAAGATATTATTGTTTTTATTGAGCCTGCATACAGATCGAATGAACTTCCAGATTCAGACAGTTATCCGGCTGTCCGCCTTTGTCTCTGTAAATCCAGACATTCCATCCGCTCAGTCCGGTACTCGCGTCTGTAGCTGCCCAGGTTCCATTGATTTTGATCTCATCCAAATCTATTGTAGTACCATCCTCAATCAGCTTATAACCTCCGCTGATTGCTTTAAAACCTAGCTGGCAGGAAGAATCGTACTGAGTTGACTTACCGGCCAACAGATTGATTTCGGCGCTTTCCGAAATAACTACGTAGTTCACTCCATTAGCGCTGTATGAATCGATTATTGTTGGTCCGCACTGTTTAGTACAAGAGATTGCACCGCCTCTGCAGTTCTGATCAGACGTACTATCTGCAAGGCCTGCGTCTAATGCGTAACTTATTGAAAAAGCTAATATTACAACAAAAACCATGCCTTTAAAAATACTTCTCCAAGCCATGTTGAAATCCTCCTTTAATGTGGTTTCAATGTTCAACCCCTTAAGTCTTCACAAACCTGGTACAATTCCAGCAACCTTCCACGATTGTACAACACCTGCTATCACTGTGTCAACCCACACATGCATGATGCAACTGATTTTTATGGCTAACCTGCTTATAAAACATGATAATAGTATATAACCGTATTATGGTTTGCTATTATATGCTAACAATAGAGCAGCTTATTTGCTGTGTCATATAGTACATTTCACAATTGATTATTTGTTAAACTCGGAACCTGGAGAGCAGTCCCCAATTCTCTTCCCGGAGCCGCTTGATTCCACTATGAGTTGCTGCCCTTTATATGTGCCTTCAAGCTTTACCTCACTTGAAACCATATCACCATGTACACTGTACTCCGCATGTCCTTTAAGTTTGGATGTTTTACCTGGCTTAGTGCATGTGAATTCAAAACTGGTTTTGTTAACTTCCGTTTTTAAATTGCGAATCTCACAATTTTCCTTATCAGGCAGGATTGATTCAGGGTCCAGATCAGGATTTGTTATACATTCTTCAGTTGTTCTTTCCGCAGGAACTGTATCAAAACTGGTCTTGGTAGTTTTTGTAATTTCATATTTACCGGGCTTTATAGACAGCTCTCCTTCAGCCAATAATAAACCTGAAGGCAATATCCACAAAACTAACAAAACATATTGTGAAAATCTAATAATATTAAACAACTATTCACCTACCAGCTTGATTATCATCTAATATATCAATTTACTGTTACTTTTCCAGATATTATAAAAAATATTATTTATAATCAGTGCTAATCGATCTTTTAGATAAATAATATCCGAGATTTATTCACAAAATAGGAACTTTAAAATATTTTCTTGAAAATTAAGTATATATTCCTGTATTATTCTCAGATGCTCGGAATATTAGTATTAATAATTTCGATAATTATTCTTACCGGTTGTCCCTCTAGCAATTCAGGGACTACTGACGCAAAAAAAGCAGGGCTGATTCAGGGAACGGAAAATCCGGTAATTAAAGAATGTAATTCCGGCAAAGCATATTTATATCAGGAGCATGAAATTCATGTTGAACCTTCGCCCGAACTGGAAGGGATGAACATATTCCTTTATTCACCCGAGATATCCCAGGGAAACCCCTGTAAAATTAACAGAAAAAACGCTTCTCACATAATCGGCACCGGAGAGACAGAAGGTAACAACTTCTTTGCAGGAGTTTACGGAAACTATCTCTTTATTGATCAGGGAAC
>CBDUCG010000069.1:0-10612 GCA_965365595.1 uncultured bacterium | reverse complement strand
TTATACATCGGAAAAAGCATATACGAAAGTTACATTGCCGCTATAAAGTTAGACAGAGCTTGTAAAAATACAATGTTATCAAGCCCACTTTTCGCTTTTTCCGGTAAACTAAATGTGAAAGGATATTTGATATGAAAATTTACTCGTTCAAGAGAAGTATTAAATTAAAAATGACAATGGAGGAATCATGGGATTTCTTCTCTAACCCTAATAATTTGACCCTGATTACGCCTCCTTCCCTTAATTTGAATATTACTTCAAAATTACCTGACAAAATGTACGCCGGCATGATAATTACTTATACTGTAGCCCCGATATTAAATATCCCCATGACATGGGTGACGGAAATCACACATGTAGACGAACCCCGATTCTTTATAGACGAACAGAGGTTCGGCCCTTATAAGTTCTGGCACCATCAGCACAGGTTTGAGCAAATAGAAGGCGGCGTTGAGGCAACCGATTTGGTTAATTATGCTCTCCCCCTTGATCCGTTGAGCAGAACGGCAAACAGCCTTATAGTAAAAAAGCAACTGAAAGAGATATTTGATTTCAGATGCGAATATCTAGAAAAGCGTTTCGGAACTATTGAATAATTACACCATTGATGTTTATTCATGTGGTATTAAGTTACAATTAGATAAAGGAATACATTAATATGACCAAAACAGTAGTAGACATTAACGATTACAAGATTGACCAAACAGACAAAGAGCTCAGGAAAAAGTTGGTGGATTATTCCGAGCGGCCGGAAATTCAGTCGCAGCTTGGAGAAGCGTTTTATATATGGAAAAACGATCCTGACTTCACAAGCGAAGACATCGATGAAGATGAGATTGACGAGCTTACTTTCGAGAAATTCTTCGACTGGTTTCTTTATGACTACAAGCTTATAGATACGGAGCAAAGGGTAGCCGAAAGGTTTTGTGACCAGGAGGGGTCAAATCTGAGCGCGTCTGAGAAGATACTGATAAAAGACTGGATAAAGAGTATCCATAGTTTTTTTGAAGTTAAAGATGTAGTCGCCGGCGAAAAGTGCCTGTTAAAAGATTTGTTTACAGAGGAGTCGCTTGAAGTTCTGGACAAGTCTTCATCAAAACAGATAAAGCGCTCAGATATAATAGCCGCAAGGCCGGTCAAAATCGGCAATCACTACTATTTTTCAGGAATAGTTTCCCTCTACCCTCCCCCGTTTAAGAATCTGATAACCGAATTTTTCGATAAAGAGTTTGCGGAATATAAAAGGCTTTATGGCAGCCAAAAATCAAAATTGAATTATTTAAAAGACTGGGGTTATCAAATTGGAGCATTCGTGGAAGAGACAGTTAATAATCCACATTTTGTAACTCCAGAGGGGCATGAGTTTGTAATCGCGATAGCCGAATATTTGGTTGAGTATTATGAGGAATGCATAAACAAAATCGTGAAAATTAAATCCTTAAACGAGGTCAGCGATAAAAACGAAGAGTTAAGAATTTTTTCCTGGGAAAAAACAGAGTCCAACTCTATAACCGGAGACTTGGAAATAGAGAAAGAGAAACTAAGAATAGAGTGTTATTCGATTGATATGCTCGCTATGGCCAAGTCTCAAATAGAAACTCAATGTAAGGGTTTTATTACCCACATTAAAGATACGACAAAAGAACTCAGTTCGTTTATAGATAAATCCACAAGCGAGCCAAAGAAAGTAAAGAAGCTTCCTCTAGGAGTTAAAAACAAAAAGGAGCTTGATTCTGAGCTGGATAGACACTATGACAATTGGGTAAAAACGCCTCTTGAAATCCTGGGCGGCATATCACCCAAGCAGGCTATGAAATCCAAGGACGGAAGGATTAAGCTCAGTTTGGTAGTAGACGAGCTTGAAGCTTTATATCTTCAGGCCCGCAAACGCGGGGAGCCTTACTATGACGTCAGTAAATTAAGGAAGAAGCTAAAATTGAGCTAAAGTTTTTTACTTATTACCCGTAAGTGGTTTTCTTATCGCTGTATCCATAGAGAAACCATATCACTATTATCATCAGCGCTGCGAGAGAAACCTGGAGGACTATAAGAGAAGCGATCTTCAGGTATGCAAATTCAGGGCTAACGTAGCGTATTAACCACCCCCCGGCAATATCACCGAATGCGGATAAAAATGATGATAAAATAAGAACCATTTTCCAGAAATTGCTGATTTTTGTGAATAGTATCAGGTGGTTTAAGGTAACTAGTATTATAGCCATCGCGAAGAAGTGGAAATGCGCCTCTTCCAGCATACCAAGGTAACTTCGCGGGGGTCTGAAATCCTGCTCGGAGCCCAGATAATACTGGACTACCGAATCATAGCTAAAACCTATTTGGAGATACAGCAAAAGATTTGTAATCCATAGGAAAACAAAAAATAGGACAGTAAAGGCTATTATCATTTTAAGGAGCGTATTCTTTTTAATGTCTGGTGAAATAAAAAAGCGCAATTTTCTCTTCCCGTTCTAGTTCAGCTTCCCATTGTCCGAGGCCAGTCTGAAAACCGCAAGTATCCGCCGAATTGCCTGAGACAATGAGTTCGCCGTTATAGTAGCCCCAGTGATGTTGGGAATGTCCTTTCCCATTTTCATACCATCCCCAGCGGATTTACCTTCAAAAAGCTCAATCCAGTTGTTCCCGGCCTGATAATCCGGCGGCTCAAAAAATGCTAGTATCTCCGCCTGCCTTAAGCTGCCGTCGGGGTTAATTACAAACATTACAGTTTCAGTCTTGGTCCTTAGCGTATGGGTGTCTATTATAGCATAACCTACGGTTTCATTGCCACTTCTGGCTTCATATATTATGTAGAGTTTGGAGTCATTCTTGGAATTTGAGACAGATTCAATTTCCCGAGACTCCTCTGATGAGAGGAATATTTCATTTTTTTTAATTTCCGAAGCTTCGGGAAAAGCCGCGCTGAGCGCCTCATCACGCTTCATAAAAACTTTGGCTTCAGAAATAGAATCAAAGCTTATTAGAAAGATAGCAAACAACACTATAACAACTCTCTTTATCATAAAGAAAAAAACCCCTGATATAAAAAAAGCGAAGAAAATAAATTTCTACGCCCTCAGTTATTGAATTATATTTAACCAGGCTTAGAACACATATCCAAGTCCGAAATTAAACTGATTATCGGAATTGTTGGCCTGGTTATCAAGGTATTGATATTCAGCTTTTATTACTACATTTGGTATAGGCTTGTAATTAATACCGATTGTCAGATCATTTCTATCATTAGCAGGGTTCCTGGAGAAACCTGTCGGCACCTTCGCCTGCGTATCATACTGCTCCCACCTAACAAAAGGAGCAAGATACTGTGCGTACTGGCTAGAGAAATCAGCAAGTGACAGCACATTGTAGGCCCCTACCACGTAGTATCCCCACTGCTCGGTCCCGACTGAATTATCACCCGTTAAATCGTTAAGCGCATTTATCCGGGCGCCATCATCAAGCGTTGTATATACGACAAGCGCTCTACCTTCAAAGCCAGTGTATTGAACCTGTACGTCAGCCTCATACATCTGGAAGAAACCGTTGAATTTATCGCCGTTAAAAGAAGATTCTTCATTATCTATAGTCACATTCTGACCTGTGTTGCCTAGGAAAAGCGAACCTCCGAATGCTATATAGGGAAGCGGTTCATACTCTACTCTGCTTACCCACGCTATATCGTTGAACCTGGCGCGCGAGCCTCTGATACGAAGGGAACGGTTGTTGGCTGGCCGGAAGCCTCTGGCATCAAAGCTGTTCATGGCGTAGGACCTGTAATTGATAGCCCCGGCCGAGCCGAGATCTATGTCTCCAAAAATTCCAAGCCCGTTTTCTCTCCAAGTGGTCGGGATTATTTGCGTTTCAACCGCTGGCCTGAAAACACCGAAAAATGTCGTAGGTTCATGTATTTCATTAACTATACCAAAAGGAGCAAGCAACAATCCTCCTCTCAAATTTAGCTCCGGCCACAGGAGAAAATCAAGTAGCGCAAACTCTACTGATACCGATCCGTCCTGCCCGTCTTTATTAGATTCCGTGGTTGCGTGCTCAAGCTCAATCTCTGAATTGAAAATTATCCGGTCGGTAAATTTATAACCGAAATAAAGAACTACTCTCAGTGCGTCGACAACATCATCCCCGTCTTCTCTTACCTGACCTACAAGCAGCTCGCCGTAACCGCCGATAGAAAGACCTTTGTCTTTGAGATATACCTTTGATGCGGCTGGCGCCGAGCCGTAAACCTGCTCGTATGTAGGGTCCGCTACAACTGAGGCGGATTTGATATTGTCAATCTCTTCAGCCAAAACGCTGATCTTATCTTCTATAGACTGAAGTCTGTCATCTGTCATTCCGGAGCTTTTAAGCTCCTGAAGCTCCTCTGTGACGCTTTGAAGCTTCTTTTCCAATTGCTCTATCCGCTCGTCCTGAGTTTCTGTTTGATCGTCACTAAGCCTTTGCGCGACCTCTATTTGTTTCGATTGAGCCTTTTCTTTATATTGGGCTTGCTTTTTTATTTGTTCTGCTCTGATTTTGTTATAAGTTTCAATTGAGTCAGAGAATTCTTTTTGATTCTGGTTAAGCTCCTCAGACAAAACCCCCGACGTAGGAACAGTAAAAAAGAGAATCAAAACACCTGCGATTATGCGACGAATTAAACTAACATCAATAGATTTATATGGTGCACCCATCTCTATTCAACCTCCTTAAGTAGTATTGATATTCGTTTTCAAAATCAATTTACCAGCAATTCATTTATTGTCAACAAATTAACATTCATATTCATTATACGTAGGGATTATAAAACAGAGGGCGGCTGGCTAAGGTTTATAGGGCTTTTAAAAGGATGCCGCCCTCTTTTGTTTATTTGGAAATTTATCGTTTAAGCCTGGTTTCTTAGGCAATAATCACTAACGTCATCCTCTTTAGCTAATTTTACCTCAAGCGCGTCAATGATCATCTGAGTGATGCAAATAAGATGTTTTCTTTCCATCCGGAGCGTAATATTACCTATAGATATATGATAGGATTCACAGCCTTCGCACTGTGAAATGTTTCCCACATTTGAAGATGATAGGATCATTGGTTTGTCGTCCTTGCATAAAAATCCTATAATTTAAGACCTCCTTCAGAATTAAGATATAACACCAACATAAAAATAACGAATAATATTGTATTAATATTGATATTCACTTTCATTATCATGGCACGGGATATATTTTATCTGTCAAGAGAAAATTTATTCAGGTGAAATATCTGGGCTGTGAATGTGAGTTATTTGTGCTAATTTACGATAAAAAGCTCACGCGACTTACACTTTGATGGTTTTGGTGCCCACCCTTCTATCTGACTTTTGGCTTTCATTATCTCATCATCGCTCATTTGAAGACTGATACGTATTATCGAATCCTGGGCAAACTTTACCTCTCGCTGGGGCCCATACTCTTCAGCAAGCCCAAACCACTTATAAGCTTTAACAAAGTTTCTCGCTTCCCCACAGCCTTTTCTACAGTCCAAAGTCGTGTATGGAACCCTTTGATACGCATACACCACACCAAGGCTGTTAAGCGCCTGAGGCTGGGCCCGATCCGCCGCTCTCTTCCACCACATCACCGCTGTTTCATGATTTTTTCTAACGCTGAGCCCATTAAAATATAGCAGACCAAGAGCATACTGCGCGTCACAGTCCCCATCCTGGGCCAACGGCTTCCACATCTTTCTGGCAATTTGATATTGCCCCTGCTGATACCATCTGAGACCAAGTTTGTATCTGTCCTTCTGAGTAAAATCACTAACCGGGTTGGGAATATCTTCAGAAACTTGTCCAGGGATTTCCTTTGCCTGCTGACATGAAATTGTGAGCATTATAATAATTAAAAACCAGATTAACATAAAACAGCTTCGTGCGAATGTGGTCAACATTTTTTCAAGTCTCCGTTTAAGCATCGCCGTTAATCGAAATATATAAAAAATACAATCTATGTCAAATTTCGCTGTAGTTATTGATTATGAATGTTACAAGAATTTGACAAAGCTCTATTGAAGTGAAAGAATTTACTGGTTTAAGAACTAAATTAAGGTGATTCATGCTATTTTCAGACTACTCAAAATTCGAAAACAAAAGACCAATTATATCGTTTGAGATTTTCCCCCCTAAAACTGATAGGGCGTATGATAACTTAAAGTTTGAGCTGTCCATTTTGGCCGATCTTCATCCTGACTTTATTACTGTCACATACGGAGCAATGGGCACAACAAGAGATAAAACGTTGAATATTGCCTCTCTAATAAAAGATCAGTTTGGCGTTGAATCCGCCTGCCATCTTACCTGTGTAGGGGCCACTAAGAGCGAGCTGGATTCTATCCTGCAAAGTATTTACGATGCCGGTGTGAGAAACATTGTTGCTCTAAGGGGGGACCCGCCGGAAGGCGAGAAAAATTTTATAACCCATCAAGGTGGCTACTCCCACGGAAATGAGTTAGTGGAACATATTAGAAAATTTGAAATAAAAACTGGAAATAAAAACTACTTTGGTATTGCCGTCGCGGGATATCCTGAAAAACACATTGAAGCCACAGAATTTGATGCAGATCTCAGGAATCTAAAGAGAAAAGTCGATGCCGGAGCGGATGTAATTATCACACAACTGTTTTTCAACAACGATTACTATTTTGATTTTGTTTCAAGAGTTAGGGAAATAGGTATTACTGTCCCTGTGATCCCAGGAATAATGCCCATTCTGTCTGCCAAACAAATTCAAAGAATCACATCAATGTGCGGCACAACTATTCCCAACGAACTCAAAGAAAAGCTTGATTCTACTATTGAAGATGACGGCAAAGCTCGTGATATAGGAATAAAACAATGTATTCAGCAATCTAAAGACCTTCTATCGCATGGAGTACCGGGAATCCATTTCTATGTGCTCAACAAATCGAGTCATATGATAAGAATTATGGAGGCTCTTTCGGACGAGCTCAAAAAACTCAGGGTATAGCTTTCCAGTAAATATAATTCTTCTAAAGTCAGCTACAATAATACAAAATGCCGGAAACAACATCTCTTTTTAATAAAATCGCGAAACACTATGATTCTCTGAACACATTCTTCAGTTTTGGAATGGACAAAATTTGGAGAAAAAAACTTGCTGACCAGATTAGAGGATCCAATCTTGTGCTGGACATAGCTACAGGAACCGGGGAAGTAGCAATTGAAACGGTAAAAAAATTAAAAGCAACTGTAATAGGCATAGATCCAAGCGCTCAAATGCTCGGTTTAGGCAAGATAAAATGCGAGTCACTAAAACTTAGTGATAGAATTTTTCTTGTTCAGGGTTTCGCTGAAGATCTGCCTTTTTTAGGCAACTCTTTTGATGCCATTACTATAGCTTTTGGAATCCGTAATACAGTCAATCCGCTAAAGTCACTCAAAGAAATGAACAGAGTACTGAAGCCAGGAGGAAAAGCAGCAATTCTTGAATTCACGATTCCAAAAAATGTAATTTTTGCGCCAATATATTTGTTTTATTTCAGAAAGTTTTTACCATTCATCGGGTCTTTTTTCGGCAGTAAAAAAGAGTATAAATATCTTTCTGATTCCACTTCCAATTTTCCTCAGAGAGAAAAGTTTTTAGAGTTAATGAAAGAAGCCCGTTTTATTTCTCTCCATTCTGTTGAACTAATGATCGGGACGGTAATTATTTACACTGGCGAAAAAAGTAAATAGTTTATATTGGTTATGGAGCCAAGCGTTCAATCAACCATTTGCCTTCTTTTTGAAGTCGGTATCTCAACCTGTCGTGCAATCTGTTATCCCTACCCTGCCAAAACTCAATTGACTCAGGAACCAACCTATAGCCATTCCAATGTGGTGGTCTTGGAACATCTTTGTATTTATATTTTTCCTCAAACTTCTGAACTCTGTCTTCTAGAAATTTACGGTCAGGAATTACAGAGCTTTGATCAGATGCCCATGCTCCAATTTGGCTTCCCAGAGGCCTTGTAGAAAAATATTGATCGGCTTCAATATCTGAGACCATTTTTATTAGTCCCTCAACCCTGACTTGTCTTTCCAGCTTGTCCCACCAGAAACATAGAGCGGCAAACGGGTTATCAGAAAGATCGTGCCCTTTTTTGCTTTCTGAGTTACTATAGAAAACAAAACCATTATTATCAAAATCTTTTAGCAGGAGTTGCCTTGCTGAAGGTTTACCGTCCGGGGTTGATGTTGCAAGGGTAAATGCATTGGGGTGTATGAACTCTGACTTTAGAGCTTCTTCATACCAAATACTAAATTGCGCTATTGGATTGGGGTCAAGATCGGATTCTTTTAATTCAGATAGTCTGTACTGCTTATTGAGAGAATCATTTGAAGTAGTCATGTGTCCTTTTTTAATATACCAGATAAAGCATCATTTAAGTCAGTATATTTAAATTCAAAACCACTATCCAATAATTTTTTGGGTATCACCCTTGTGCTTGCAAGCATAGTTTCCTGTGCCATCTCCCCCAATAGCCCACGTGCCACAAAAGCGGGCAGAGCAATAATTGTCGGACGGTTAAGTACTTTGCCAAGCACTGAAGTAAATTCACTATTCGTCACAGGTTTTGTCGAAACAGCATTCACAGGACCTTCGATGTTTTCATTGCCCAAAAGGTAAACTATAATCCGTACCAAGTCATCAATTGCAATCCAGCTCCAGTACTGGCTGCCGTCACCTATATTCCCGCCTAGCCCGAACTTAAACGGCAGAAGCATCTTCTCAAGCGCTCCTCCATCTCTGCCCAGAACTAATCCAATCCTTATATTGCAGACTCTGATACCCGACTCACGCGCAGCTTTAGTAGCTCCCTCCCACTTTACTCCGACATCTGCAAGGAATCCGTCTCCTGGTGTAGTTGTTTCAGTAAGTACTTCATTCCCCCGGTCACCATAAATACCTATTGCTGAAGCTGATATCAATACCCGAGGCTTCTTTTTCAACCCGGCAAGAGTTTCAGACAAGAGTTTTGTTCCCTGTACTCTGCTATTTTTTATGCGAGCTTTTTTATCTTCAGTCCATCTGCCGGCAATATTCTCCCCGGCAAGATGAACAACAGCATCTATATTTTCAGATTCAGCTAAATCAATTTCTCCTTCGGCAGGATTCCAGTGGATAACATTTTCCTTAGTGTTTTTTGCAGACCTGCTAAGGAAAATTAATTTATCACCTCTATCTGACAGCGTTTCGGCCAAATGAGTACCTACAAAACCTGAAGCTCCGGAAATTAGAATACGTTTAGACATTGTTCTTAAATTAAGGATAGCATAGACAATAATTTAGGGAATGGTTCGTAACAGCAGATCTATTGACCAAAAGTATCTATTATTGCATCTTGATACACTTTCACTTCTTCAAAATCCAGGAAATAATGAGGTGCGCTTAATATTGGTAGGTCAATATGCGCTCTATATTCATTCACCTTTTTTCTGCATTCATCCTGATTACCAACTACCGCAAAAGTATTAACCATATCATTGCTAACACTCTTTATCATGGTTTTTATATCTCTTTTGTAGAACGCTTCCCTTACTTTTGCAGTTTGATCCTGAAAGCCGTGCAGCTTAAACGGCGGCTCATAGGTCTTTACTGTTGCATAGAACGCTATTGTCGCTCTTGCAGCCTCTAAAGCCTGTTTTTTGTTTTCTGATATAGCGCAAGTAATGATTGAGCATGATTTTAAATCTTTTCTGGATCTACCAGAGTTTTTTAGTCCAGTTTTGATGCTCACATCAACTACCTCTTTTATGTAACGAAGAGAGCATACTACATGCCCAAGATAGCCGTCTGCGGCCTCTGCTGAGGCCTGAATCATCTTACTCCCTACACCAGCCAAATATATTGGGATTCTCTCTCTAACGGGCTTAAAAGCTCTGTGATAGCCTTTAGTGGTAATATCGTAATACTCTCCTTTGTAGGACAATACATCATCCTGATGAATGCTTGAGCTAATCAACCGGATTATCTCCATGCACTCTTTTATCCTCGTAACAGGTTTTCCATGGCTGACTCCATGCCACATTTCATTGGTGCGTTTTGCGCCGGTTCCGAGGCCCAGTATTAACCTGCCGTTCGATATTTCATCCAGATCAAGAGCAGTAAGGGATGTAATCATAGGACTTCGGACAAAGGCTAATGCTACTGCTGTTCCCAGTTTAATGTTATTTGTCGAATTAGCAACAGCGGAAAGCTGTTGAAATGATGTTCTATAAAGCTCTGTTGCCCAGACGGAATCGAAATTCGCATCCTCGGCTTTTTTGGCCAGTACTGTGAGATCTGAAATGCTGTTTGCGTCTAATATTAACCCGATGGGTTTCAATTATTCTGTCCTCAAATATTCCTTATAAAACAAAGGCGGCCCTTGGGCCGCCCGTTGATAAGCAAGTTCAATCTACAGATATAGTTAAAAATTTGTAAGTGCTATTTTTCTTAATAATTACTCGTCCTTCTTCTTCTCAGTCTCTTCTTTTTGCTCAGAATCCGAATCATCCTCAGGAGCCTCTTCGGCTTTGGCTTCTATTTTTTCTTCAGGCTGAACTTCTTCGGCATCAGGTGTTTCATTGGGTTCTGCAGCGGGT
>CBDUCG010000068.1:0-10681 GCA_965365595.1 uncultured bacterium | reverse complement strand
GAGAAGGCGGAAGAACTGTGGGCGCTGGAGTTGTTACTAAAATTACGGAGTAAAATTTATTATGGGTGATAATACATTAGTTGTGGCTCTTGAGTGTGCTGACTGCAAAAGAAGAAATTATTCAACATCAAAAAATAAGCAAACTCATAAAGAAAAAATAGAGTTAAAAAAATATTGCAGATGGTGTAAAGGCCATACATTACATAAAGAGACGAAATAGATTTGCTGTTTGACAAGATTAGGGCAGTAGCTCAATTAGGCAGAGCACTGGTCTCCAAAACCAGGGGTTGGGGGTTCGATTCCCTCCTGCCCTGTAGTGAAAGTTGATTTTTAGAGGCTTTATTTGATAGAAAGTCAAGTTTAAAAAGTTAAGTATAAACGGAATAAAATGGATAAGATAAGACAACTAGGTACAGAAACAGCTCAATTTGCAAAAGACATCGAAAACGAGGCAAAGCGTATTACCTGGCCTTCCAGGCCAGAGGCGATAAAATCTACTCTGGCGGTGATTGTGATATCGGGAATATTCGCAGCTTTTTTGGCCGGTGTAGATTCTATATTTGCATGGTTAATAAGAATGCTTTTGAGCTAAAACCTGTAACGGAGAAACGGAATATTAATGGATAATCGTTGGTATGTTGTTCATACAAATACGGGCTTTGAAGATCGAGTAAAGTCCTATATTGAAGACAGAGTAGGCATAGAAGGTTTTGAGGACCAGGTAAAGGAAGTGCTGGTGCCGACAGAAACCATAGTGGAGCCAGTTAAGGGCGGGAAAAAAAAGACATCGGTAAGAAAATTTTTCCCCGGATACATACTAGTCAGAATGGAGCTTAATGACAGAAGCTGGCATTTTATTAGAAATATTCCAAAAGTAATAGGATTTGTGGGCGGAAAAGTAAAAGATGGTGTAATAGACCCGGATTCCGTACCTGATGTGCATGAAGATGAAGTTCAAAGGATAAAGAGACAAATAGAAGAGGGTACTTTAAAGCCGAAGCCAAAAATTTCTTTTGATAAGGGAGAGACGGTAAAAGTTATAGAAGGCCCGTTTGCTAATTTCTCAGGAGTAATTGAAGAGGTTAAGCCGGATAAAGCAAAAGTACAGGTTCTTGTAACTATTTTTGGCAGAACCACTCCAATAGAATTAGATTTCAATCAAGTGGAGAAAATTTAATATGAAGAAAATTGACGGATATATAAAACTTTTAGTTGATGCGGGTAAAGCAAATCCTTCGCCGCCTGTTGGACCTGCTCTTGGTCAGCGCGGAGTAAACATTATGGAGTTCTGTAAGGCGTTTAACGCTGAGACCGCCAAGTTGGAGGGGTTATTGCCTGTAACTGTAACTGTATATGCGGACAGGTCTTTTTCCTTTGAGGTAAAATCGCCTCCAGTATCATATTTGCTTAAGAAAGCCGCGAAAGTCGGCAAAGGTTCCGGAGAAGCTCTTAAAGTTAAGGTCGGAAAAGTCACTAAAGCACAGGTCGAGGAAATAGCTAAAACTAAAATGCCTGATCTTAATACAGATGATCTTGCAGCGGCATCAAATATTGTTGCGGGAACGGCAAGAAGCATGGGCATTGATGTAGTTTAAAAGTCAATGGGTCTGAATATCAAAGCTTTTATTAGATTTTAAGGAGAAAGGTAATGCCAACAAAAGGGAAAAAATATAATGCGGTCAGAGAAGCCGTTGATTCAAAAATGAATTATACGGTGGATGAGGCCATTAAACTAATAGAAGAAACTAAAACTGCGAAATTTGATGAAACTGTCGAAGTTTCAGTAAAGCTTGGCATTGATCCGAGACAGGCAAATCAGCAGATAAGAACAGGACTTGTTCTACCTCACGGGATTGGAAAAGACATCAGAGTTTTGGTGTTTGCCAAGGGAGAGAAAGAAAAGGAAGCACAAACTGCAGGGGCTGATTTTGTTGGACTAGAGGACATGATTGATAAAATTTCAAATGACAACTGGCTTGACTTTGATGTCTCCATAGCAACCCCCGATGTGATGAGCGTTGTTGCAAAATTAGGAAAAGTACTGGGACCCAGAGGTCTTATGCCTACTCCCAAAGTAGGAACTGTAACTTTTGATATAGAACAGGCTGTCAAAGAAGCAAAAGCGGGAAGAATTGAAGTGAAAAACGACAAAGGGGGAGTTGTCCATGCTCCGATTGGAAAAGCTTCTTTTGGCTTCGATAAATTAAGAGAGAATTTCCTTGTTTTCATGGAATCACTCTCCAAAATGAAACCTACGTCATCCAAGGGGACATTCGTAAGGAAAATTACACTCTCAAACACAATGGGGCCTGGAATTAAAGTTGATAACGTAAATGTACGAGAAGTACTCAAAGGATTTCAGGTTGCAGCGTAGTGAGAGGATTGAAAAAATAACAATAGCTAATATTTGAACACATATGTATCTAAGGAGTGAGTTATGTTAAGTAAAGCAGCAAAAAGCGATATAGTAAAAGAGTTTAACGAGGTTTTTAAAGCTAACCCTTCAGTAGTTCTCGTAGAGTACAAGGGGCTTAGCGTTAAAGAGCTTGAAGGTCTCAGGACTAATCTTAAAGGTGCGGATACACGGCTTACAGTGGTTAAGAACACACTCCTTAAAATAGCTGCAAAGGACACCGAAATTGAACAATTAAGCGATCAGCTTGCCGGTCCTACCGCGATTGCAGTTTGTCAGAGCGACGCAACAGCTGCTGCAAAAGTGTTTGTGGATTCCGCAAAAGATCTTCCTTCGCTGGTAATTAAAGGCGGCATTATTGAAGGGAATGTGGTTAGTCTTGACGAAATTACCGCAATTTCCAAACTGCCTTCGCGTCAGGAAATGATGGCGCAGCTGCTCGGAGCCTTAACAAGCCCGATGTCAAATCTCTTAGGCTCTTTAACTCAGATGCAAACCAAGTTGCTATATGCGCTCGAAGCTGTAAAAGATGCTAAAGAGCAGGGCAATGTGGAGAGTAGCGAAGATGCTCCAGTAGAGGCAAAAGAAGAAAGCAAAGCTGAACAAAAGCAAGAGAGCAAACAAGAGGTTAAAGAGGAAACTCCGGCACAGGCTGAGAGCAAGGCTGAAGCAGCTGAAGAAACTCCGGCAGAGGCTAAGGAAGAAAAAACAGAAACTAAAGAAGCTCAGGCAGAGGTCGCTGAAGTACAAGAGGTAAAAAAGGAAGATTCAGCAGAAAAAAAAGCTGAAAGCAAAACAGAAACTAAAGCGGAGAGTGCTGAGAGCAGCGGTGAAGAGGCTCGACCTGAAGAATCGGAAACTGAGGCAGAGAGCAGTGAGGATAGTGAGGAAAAAAATAAAAAGTAAAGTTAGTGAGTTATAAGTTCTGTAAGAATAAAAACATATTTTCTAATACATTTAAGGAGGTACAGGTATAATGCCTGAAACAACCAGAGAAGATGTTCTATCATACCTTGAGAAAGCAAGCATGCTTGAAATCTCAGATCTGATCAAGGACATAGAAGAAAAATTTGATGTAAAGGCTGCAGCTCCAGTTGCAGTTGCCGCAGCAGGAGCTGCTCCCGCAGCGGACGGTGGTGCTCCAGCGGCTGAAAAAGACGAGTTCAATGTAGTCTTGAAAGCCATAGGCGATAATAAAATACAGGTTATTAAGGCTGTAAGAGAGGTTACCTCACTGGGTCTTAAGGAAGCAAAAGAGCTTGTAGAAAGTGCCCCCAAAGAAGTTAAAGAAGGCGTTGACAAAGAAGAAGCCGAAACTATTAAGAAAAAGCTCGAAGAAACTGGCGCGGAAGTCGAAATCAATTAATTGCCTGTCGCTTTATCTGCGGTAACTGACGGAATCAATACAATTGAATCCTTTAATCCGTATGTAGAAGTGGGGTACTTTCATTATAGTTTGCCGGCCATTGTTAATTGATAGCGTTACAGTTATTGCCTGCAAGGTGAAAGTACTTGCGATCCTGATTGATTGAGTAAGAGAGAACCGTGCATTTTTCGAGAATATGGTTTTGAAAATGGTCACGTGAGTTTATAAACAAAAATGGGGGTAAGCCAAATTGAGCCTTGATGGTGTAGAAGCGTATAAATTTAGAAAGAGTTTTTCGAAAATACCATCTGTTCTGAAAATTCCTGACTTGCTTGAAGTGCAAACAGAGTCCTATAAGGAATTTTTGCAAAAAGATACGGAACCAGAGAATCGGGTAGATATCGGGTTACATAATGCTTTTAAAACTGTATTTCCGATAGAGGATTACAACGAAAAGGCGTCTCTTGAATATATAAGCTATCGTCTTGAAAGACCTAAATATGAAGCTGTTGAATGTAGATTGAAAGGATATACCTATGTAGCTCCTTTGTATGTCACATTCCGTCTTGTAATTTGGGATACAGAAACTGGTGATGAACGTACTATAAGGGATGTAAAAGAGCAGGAGGTGTATTTTGGAGAAATACCATTAATGACGCCGAACGGCTCTTTCATAGTAAACGGGACAGAGAGAGTAATCGTTAATCAGCTGCACCGTTCTCCCGGGGTATTTTTCGACCAGGCGAAAAACAAGGACAACAGCGCAGGAAGGTCGTCTTTTTCTGCCCGTATTGTTCCACATGACGGCCGGTGGATAGACTATGAGTTTGACTCAAAAGACTTGCTCCATGTAAGAATAGACAGGAAGAAGAAGTTTCTTGTTACAGTACTCTTAAAAGCTTTGGGTTACGATAACAAGCAAATCCTTCACCACTTTTACCCTGTTGAATCGGTACATATAACTTCAGACGGAATGACCAAAGATGTGAACTACGATGTTCTTCCTTACCAGAGAGCTACTGAAGATATACTGGATCCTAAAACAGGTGATGTATTAATCAAGAAAGGAAAAAGATTAGTACGGAACCACATTGAAAAGTTAAAAACTGCAAATGTTAAGACTATTCCGTTTAATCCGACAGAGTTAATTGACAGATTTGCAGCTGACGACATAGTTGATAAAAAAACCGGTGAAGTGATAGTTGCTTTTAATGAATTAATAACCGAAGAGAAGCTTGATGAAATTCAACAGGCTGATATAAAGGAACTAAAGGTTTTTTATATAGACAACATTTCGGTTGTTGCCTCGCTCAGAAACACAGTGCTGGCTGATAAAGTTAACACCAGAGAAGAAGCAATTACCGAGATCTATAAAAAGTTTCGTCCGACCGACCCTCCGACTTTAAGCGTCGCGGAGACCTTCTTTGAAAATATGTTTTTTAATCCAGACACATACAGATTGTCACAGGTTGGACGTCTTAAAATAAACTATAAACTAAATCATGGAATATCTGACGAAGTAAACACATTGACTAAAGAAGATATTCTGGGCACCGTAGGCTATCTACTGGGACTGAGGGGCGGAAGAGGCGCTACAGACGATATCGACCATCTCGGAAACAGAAGAGTAAGAACTGTCGGAGAATTAATTGAAGACAGATTCTATCATGGACTTGAAAGACTCGCCCGTTCTGTAAAGGAAAAAATGGGTTATCAGGCTGTTGAAAACCTGATGCCAAGTGAATTATTAATTCCAAAAACTGTTATTGCAGTGGTCAAGGAGTTTTTTGCCACAGGCCAGCTCTCACAGTTTATGGACCAAACTAACCCGTTATCTGAAATTACACACAAAAGAAGACTCAGTGCACTGGGACCTGGTGGTCTGACCCGTGAAAGAGCAGGTTTTGAAGTCAGGGACGTACACTCGTCTCATTACGGAAGAATCTGCCCGATTGAGACACCTGAGGGACCTAATATCGGTCTAATCTCAAGCTTGAGCACCTTTGGAAAAATTAATGACTTCGGATTCATTCAGACCCCTTACAGAGTGGTTAAAAATGCGAGAGTTACTGATGAAATAATAGATATGAATGCTCTAGAAGAAGAAAAATACATAATAGCCCAGGCAAACGCGGCGCTTGATGAAAAGGGAAACTTCACATCAGAATTTATTTCCGCAAGACAAAGCGGAGAATTCTTGATGGTTGAACGCGACAGGATTGAGCTTATGGATGTATCACCTGCTCAGTTGGTTTCAGTATCGGCCTCGCTGATTCCATTCCTTGAGCATGATGACGCGAACCGTGCCTTAATGGGCTCCAACATGCAACGCCAGGCAGTGCCTCTGCTCAGAACAAGCGCCCCTATTGTGGGCACCGGTCTAGAGGACAGGGTTGCAAAAGATTCAGGTGTAGCTGTTATAGCAAAAAGGGACGGCGTTGTTGAATATGTCGATTCCGCAAGGATTGTGATCAGCGCTTTTACAGAAAGCGGATCTGATGAAGCAGGCGTTGATATGTACAATCTTCTTAAATTTCAAAAATCAAACCAGAGTACCTGCTGGAATCAGCTGCCTATAGTAAAGAAAGGACAAACCATTAGAGCAGGTCAGGTAATAGCGGACGGGCCTTCTACTGATCACGGAGAGCTTGCGCTTGGTCAGAATGTGCTGGTGGCCTTTATGCCATGGGGCGGATACAACTTTGAGGATGCCATTTTGATGAGCGAAAAACTTGTTAAAGAAGACAGGTTCACCTCGATTCATATTGAAGAAGTTGAGTGTATCGCCAGGGAAACAAAGCTCGGAAGAGAAGAAATTACACGAGACATTCCTAATGTAAGCGAAGATGCTCTGAGAAACCTCGATGAAAGTGGAATAATAAGAGTAGGAGCAGAGGTTAAGCCCGGAGACATTATTGTTGGAAAAATTTCACCTAAAGGTGAGACCCAGCTATCTCCTGAAGAGCGTCTTTTAAGAGCCATATTCGGGGACAAGGCGGGTGATGTGAAAGATACATCTTTAAGGGCATCGCCTGGCATATATGGGACTGTTATTGATGTAAAAATGCTGATTTCCCGAGTTGTTGATAAAGACGATAGGGCAAAGAGTATCGAAGACTTTGAAGTTACGCGACTCGAGCAGGATAGGGACGACGAAGTAAAGATATTAAAAGATGATGCTCTTGAGAGAATCAAACCTCTTATAGTCGGAAAAAATTCAGCTGCCAAGCTTACGGTTTCCAGAAAAACGGTATTAAAGAAAGGAGATAAGATTGAAGAAGAGATTCTTCCAGGAATACCGTTTGAAAAACTGGCCGATATAAGCGTTGAAAAGGGAAATAATGCTGAAGCCGAAATAAGAAAGATTATAGAAAGAACACTTGAACAAATTGATGTGACAAATCTACTTTACGACCAGAGAATTTCAAAACTTACCAAACCTGATGAACTTCCACCGGGAGTACTAAAAGTTGTGAAGGTAAACATTGCGGTTAAGAGAAAACTGCAGGTAGGGGATAAAATGGCTGGTAGGCACGGGAATAAAGGTGTAATATCCAAAATTCTCGCAGAAGAGGATATGCCATACCTTCCTAACGGCTCACCAGTTGAGATGGTGCTTAATCCTCTCGGTGTACCTTCAAGGATGAACGTTGGTCAGGTTCTTGAAACCCATCTAGGATGGGCGGGGAAAGAGCTTGGTCAAAAGCTGGATGAAATAATGGAAAGGGAATTCAGCCCCAAAGCGTTGAGGTCTAAACTTAAAGACATTTATGATTCTAATGAAACTAAAAAATTAGTAGACAACATGGACGATGATGAAGTTATAGAGATTTCAAAACGTCTCAGTAATGGTGTTCCTGTCAAGTCACCGGTCTTTGACGGTGCTTCTGAAGCACAGATTAAGGGACTGCTGAATGAAACAGGTCTTCCCGAAGACGGCAAGACTATCCTCTTCGACGGTCACACCGGAGAGCCTTTTGATCAAAAAGTGACTGTAGGCGTGATGTACATGTTAAAACTTCACCATCTTGTTGAAGAAAAAATTCATGCTAGAGCCATTGGCCCATACTCACTAGTGACTCAGCAGCCTCTTGGAGGTAAAGCGCATTTTGGAGGACAGAGGCTCGGAGAGATGGAAGTATGGGCACTGGAAGCGTACGGTGCTTCGTATACCTTGCAGGAGTTTCTAACAGTGAAATCAGACGACGTGATTGGTAGAACCAGAATATTTGATTCCATTGTTAAGGGTGATATGAACTTTGAGCCGGGTCTTCCCGAATCATTTAAAGTACTGCAAAAAGAACTTCAGGCTCTCTCGCTCGATGTAGATTTGCTTGAAGAGAATGAAATAGAGAAATAGAAAGGGATTAATTATTTCAAATAACAAAGGGAGGTAAAACGTGGACGTAGATACCCTATTTGAAAAGCCTAAAAATCCTTCAGAGTATTCTGCGGTTAAAATTTCAATAGCTTCTCCTGAGAAGATCAAAGAGTGGTCTAATGGGGAAGTGAAAAAACCGGAGACTATTAACTACAGGACTTTTAAACCTGAAAGAAGCGGATTGTTTTGCGCTAAGATTTTTGGTCCTGTAAAAGACTATGAATGTACTTGCGGAAAATATAAAAGACTAAAACATAGAGGAATCACTTGTGAGAAGTGTGGGGTTGAAGTCATCTCTTCCAAAGTAAGAAGGGAGAGAATGGCCCATATTGAGCTATCCTCACCGGTTGCTCACATCTGGTTCTTAAGGAGTATACCGTCAAGGATCGGCATGCTACTCGATATGACACTTAAAGACCTGGAGAAGGCTTTATATTACGAGTCCTATGTTGTTGTAGATCCCGGCGGCACACCTTTAAAATTTGCCGAAGTTTTAAGTGAAGAAAAATACAGAAAAGCTGTAGAAGAATATGGTCACAGCTTCAGAGTAGGTATGGGAGCCGAGACCGTAAGGGAAATGCTGAAAAAGATAGATCTTTTGGAGCTTTCTGAAGAGCTCCGGCTGGAAATGAAAAATACGTCGTCTCCTATTAAAAGGGCGCGTATAGCGAAAAGACTTAGAATTAGCGAAGCGTTTAGAAAATCCAAGAACCGTCCAGAATGGATGATTCTTACCAAAATACCTGTCCTCCCACCCGACTTGAGACCGCTTGTGCCTCTTGACGGCGGAAGATTTGCCACATCTGATCTAAACGACTTGTACAGACGTGTAATAAACAGAAATAATCGACTCAAAAAACTGCTTGAACTTGGCGCTCCTGATATTATCGTCAGAAATGAAAAACGCATGCTTCAGGAATCTGTTGATGCTCTGTTAGAGAACGGGCGTCGTGGAAGACCGGTACTTGGCCATAACCACCGTCCGCTTAAAAGTCTTAGCGATATTATCAAAGGTAAACAGGGAAGATTCAGACAGAACCTGCTTGGTAAGAGGGTAGATTACTCCGGACGATCAGTTATTACAGTAGGTCCGGAACTCAAACTGCATCAGTGCGGAATACCTAAACAAATGGGGCTTGAGCTATTCAGACCCTTTATTTATCAGAAACTTGAGAAATGGGGAGCTGCTGCAACGATAAAGATAGCCAAGAAACTAGTTGAGCAGGAAGCGCCAATTGTGTGGGACGCTCTGGATGAAGTAATTAAAGAGCACCCCGTATTGTTAAACCGTGCTCCTACGCTCCACAGGCTCAGTATTCAGGCTTTTGAACCTATACTTATTGAAGATAAAGCGATACAGATTCATCCTCTTGTCTGCCCGGCTTACAACGCTGACTTTGACGGCGACCAGATGGCTGTGCATGTGCCTCTATCAATTGAAGCGCAAACTGAGTGCCGTGCTCTTGTTATGTCGACAAACAATATCCTTTCACCCGCACACGGAAAACCTATTATCCTTCCGACTCAAGACATAGTGCTGGGTATTTACTATATGACAAGAGATGTGGCTTTTGACAAAGGTGACGGAAAGGTCTTCTCTTCAATCCATGAAGTTCAGATGGCCTACGACGCAAAAGATGTCGGAATCCATGCAAAAATTAAAATTAGAATAAATGACAAAATGTATGAAACCACAGTCGGTAGGGTTTTCCTATACGAAATTATGCCCGAAGGTATCCCGTTTGAACTGGTTAACCGTGTAATGACCAAGAGGGCATCAGAGGATCTGGTGGATAGCTGCTTCAGGGTTTCGGGCGGTAAAAGCACTGTAATCCTTGCCGACCGTATGAGGACTTTAGGGTTTAAGTACTCAACACGGTCCGGTATTTCAATTGCCATTGATGATATGAAAATTCCTGAAGCTAAAAAGGAAATGCTGCAAGTTGCTCAAGATGAAGTACAGAAAGTACAAAACCAATACTCTCAAGGGCTGATTACAGACGGAGAGAGATACAATAAAGTAATCGACATCTGGGCGAGAACCAGTGATGAAGTCGCTCAGCAAATGATGAAAGACATTACCTTTGAAGAGAGTATTAACTCTGAAGGCGAATCTAAAAGAGGCGCAAGCTCAAACCCGATATATATGATGATCGACTCTGGTGCCAGAGGCAGTCAGACCCAGGTTCGTCAGCTTGCTGGGATGAGGGGCTTGATGGCTAAACCATCGGGAGAAATTATTGAAACCCCTATTACTTCAAATTTCCGTGAAGGTCTTACGGTTTTACAGTATTTTATTTCAACTCACGGTGCGAGGAAGGGTCTTGCCGATACCGCGCTTAAGACTGCGAACGCGGGTTATCTTACAAGAAGATTAATCGACGTAGCTCAGGATGTAATGATAAAAGAGTATGATTGCTGCACAGTGGAAGGGATCACGGTTAGTGATTTGGTTGAAGGCGGTGAGATCATAGAAAGAGTAGGGGAGAGGGTTCTCGGAAGGGTAACTTGCGATGATATC
>CBDUCG010000067.1:0-10875 GCA_965365595.1 uncultured bacterium | reverse complement strand
ATGAACTCGATTGAGGAGCTGGGTTTTGTAAAATTTGATTTTCTGGGTTTAAAAACTCTAACTGTAATAGATAAAGCACTAAAATTAATAAGAGATAATTATCCCGAGGATAAGTGGATACGGATAGACAGGATCCAGCTTGATGATGAGAAAGTATACGAGCTTTTGACAACAGGGCGTACCCGCGGGATTTTTCAGATTGAGTCGTCCGGGATGAAAGAGGTTCTCAATAAACTCCGTCCTACCCAGTTTGAGGACCTGATTGCGCTTCTTGCTCTCTACCGCCCGGGACCGCTTGATAGCGGCATGGTAGATGATTTTATCAAGCGTAAACATGGCAAGGCAAAAATAAAATACCCGCTCCCTGACTTACAGGAAATTTTAAAAGATACTTACGGTTTATTTGTATATCAGGAGCAGATAATGCAAACGGCAAGCGTTGTTGCCGAGTACAGCCTCGGAGAGGCGGACCTTCTAAGGCGCGCTATGGGTAAGAAGAAACCGGAGGAAATGAAGGCTCAAAGGGACAGGTTCTTAAAAGGCGCCAAGAAAAAGGGCATTAATGATAAAAAGGCAAAAGAGCTATTTGATACAATGGAAAAATTTGCCGAGTACTCTTTTAACAAAAGTCACAGCACAGCCTATGCGCTTATCACATATCAGACCGCTTATTTAAAAGCTCATTTTCCGGCCGAGTTTATGGCGGCGCTTCTTTCAGTTGATTCAAGCAATACAGATAAAGTTATTTCCAGCATTACAGAGTGTAAACAGATGGACATCCCTGTGCTTGCGCCAGACGTTAATGAAAGCATGTCTGGTTTTACGGCGTCAAACGGAAAAATAAGGTTTGGCCTGTCGGGAATTAAAAATGTCGGCGGCAGCACGGTGCAGGCCATCATTGACGCAAGAGAGGAAGGGGGCAAGTTTGAGTCGATCTTTGATTTCTGCGAGCGTGTGGAATCGAAAAAATTAAACAGGAGAACATTTGAAAGCCTCATAAAAAGCGGGGCGTTTGATTCTTTGGGAATACACCGCGCCTGTTTGATTGAATCTGTTGAGATACTTCTTAGTTTTACCTCATTAAAGCAGAAGAGCTCTGCCGAAGGACAGCATTCTCTGTTTGCGTTAAACGATTCAGTCACGATGCCGACCTTGTCCGATGTGGAACAGTGGCATGAAAAAGATGTTCTTGCCAATGAAATGGAAGTGCTTGGTTTTTATGTTACAAGCCACCCCATGGCTAAGTACACATCAGAGATGAACAATAAAATTACAACCCACGATACTGAAGCGCTTACAGAGATAAAAGAAAAAAGGGAAGTCACAATAGCCGGCGTTGTTAGGTCTCTGGTTATAAAAACGACCAAAAGCGGGTCGGGAATATATGCCAATCTTGTTCTTGAAGATATGAAAGGGTCTGTCGAAGTTGTTATTTTTGACAAACTATTAAGAAAGACACGGCACATTTTAGAAGAAAAGGCAGAGCCCATTATTCTCAAGGGTATGGCAGAGCCAAACGAAGACCAGGTAAAACTGAGGGCGCTTGATATTATATCACTGAAAACCATGAGAAATGGCTCCACGGTTCACATCAATTTTGATAAATCATCATCTACTCGAGATCATTTTGAACAGCTGAGAGACATATTTGATAAATATCCGGGAAGCTGCGAGGTTCATGTTCATATCAACACCGATGACGGGGAGTCTGTGGTTGAGGTCGGGTATTACAGGGTTGATGTGGAGGATAAATTTATTGCCGAGGTTGAGCAATTGCTCGGCGAGCGTACGGTAAGATTTATCTAAAATCTTACGAAGGGTAATGTTCTTCTATCACATTCTTAACCTTGTCCGGATCATTTGTGATTACGAAAACCTCCTGCACTGAGGTTCCGCTTCGTCCAATTAACTTAGCTCCGCTAACGGTGCTGTACTGATAACTTACTATAAGGTTCTCTCCCGGCGTTTTACCGACTTTTATGCGTCCGGGAATTATACCCTCAACTGCATCCAGGGAGGAAACATTGAGTTCCAGAAATTTTTTGAGCCCTTTTATTATGCTGTGCTCTTGTTTGATTTTGTTCTTTCGATATTTCATATAGATTTATAAACAACAAACTTATTCAAACTAATATACAATTAATTGTAATAATTTGCTATGTAATCGGCAATGTTATAATCACATCTTAAACTGATGAGAAAAATTACAGAGCTTAAATTTGATAACACATACAGGACTCTTCCAGAAGATTTTTATCATCTGGTGAAACCTACACCGTTTATCAATCCGCATTTAGTGGCATTAAATTCAGATGCAGGAGACTTACTCAATCTTGATCCCGGGGAATTACGAAGGGAGGAGTTCCTGGAATTTTTTTCAGGCAATAAGTTAATTTCGGGTTCTGACCCGCTCGCAATGGCATACACCGGACACCAGTTCGGGGTCTACAACCCTGACATAGGCGACGGGAGGGCGATACTTCTGGGGCAGGTGAGAAACTCCAGAGGGGAGAGCTGGGACTTGCACCTAAAAGGGTCGGGTAGAACCAGGTACTCACGCGTTTTTGACGGCAGGGCTGTGCTCCGTTCCTGCATCAGAGAATATCTATGCAGCGAGGCCATGCACGGGCTCGGCATTCCCACAACAAGAGCGCTCTGCATAATTGGAAGTGATGAGAATGTCGAGCGCGAAACAACTGAAAGAGGAGCCATGTTGGTCAGAATGGCTCAAACGCATGTGAGGTTCGGGTCATTTGAGGCTTTTCATTATACGGACAGGCCGGAATACGTGAAACTTCTTGCGGATTATGTAATTGAACATCATTTCCCGGAGTTCCTTGATTCAGAAGGAAGATACAATTTACTGTTCTCTGAAGTGGTCAAGCGTACTGCAGAGCTGACGGCAATGTGGCAGGCATCAGGGTTTACTCACGGGGTTATGAATACGGACAATATGTCTATCACAGGGCTTACAATTGATTACGGCCCATTTGGTTTTATAGAAGATTACAACCCGGAATATACACCTAATCATTCAGATCATTTCGGGCGTTATTCGTATCAGAACCAGCCTGCAATCGCTCACTGGAATTTAAACAAGCTCGCTGTTGCCATGAGCTCAATTTTGGAAGGAGAAAAAGCGCAGAAATCACTCGATGAATTTAGAAACATCTATTCTGCCAAATATATTCAGATAATGAGTAAGAAGCTCGGAATGGAAGAGCAGCTGCCTGAAGATGTGGGGTTAATAAAGAGACTTCTTGAGATACTAATTTCTGAATCAGCTGATTACACGGTTTTCCTTAGAAGACTAGGCTCACTCAACTCAGCGGACGATATTGAGATAGTTTCTATGTTCGATGACAAAGATTCTATCTCAAACTGGCTGTCCTCTTACAAGCTCAGGCTTAGTGCGGAAGGCAGCAACGACAAGACTCGCAGAAAGGAAATGGACATGGTAAATCCCAAATTTATTCTGAGGAATTATCTGGCTGAAAATGCGATCATAAAAGCGGTTGATGAGGGAGACTATTCGGAGATTGAGCGACTCCATAAGATTTTGCGAAAGCCGTTTGAGGAGAAGAAAGAATTTCAGAATTACGCGGGAGTCTCGCCTGACTGGGGGAAAAACCTGGTCATAAGCTGTTCATCCTAATTATTTAGTTATCAAGATATGTGGCAATTATCTTTTTATCGCCTACGCTTCTGAAAAAGACAGTCACCTTCGCTTCGTCGCCCGAGCCCTCTACTTTTTTTATAATTCCCTCGCCGAACGACGAGTGGGAAACCTTTTGCCCGACTCTGTAGCGGCCGGTGTTCTCGTATTTCTTCTTGGGCCTGGAGAAGTTTTTGCCTGAATATTTCTTTGCGCTGCTGGTGCGGCCGGAATAGTTAATCTTCCGGGTTTCCAGGTTTATAAGTTCCTGCGGCAGCTCTGAAATAAATCTTGAGGGAATTGACCCCTGCTGCTTGCCGAATACCATTCTTCTTTCGGCGCTTGCCAGGTGGAGTTTTTCCTTGGCTCTAGTGATACCCACATAAAACAGTCTTCTTTCCTCTTCAACCTGACCGTTCATTGTTGAATTAAAATGGGGAAGCAAATTCTCTTCCATGCCTGCAATAAAAACCACGGGAAATTCGAGTCCTTTGGCGGAATGAAGAGTCATTAGAGTTACCTGATCACTGCTTTCCCTGAATTTATCCAGATCGCTTGCCAGAGAAATACTATCTAAAAAATCATTCAACTGAGGCTCTTCTCTTTCTTTCTGAAATTCGACAGCGAGGTTTAAAATCTCCCCTATGTTCTCTCTTCTCTCTTCTTCTTTCTCAAGCATGTCCAAATATTTGGTCTTGTGGAGCACATGATTAATCAGGGCTACTATATCGTTTTTATCCGGAAACTCTATAAGCTCCGTTAGGAGAGTGTTTAATCTCGAGAGTTTTGTTATCACACTGCTGGAAAGCACTTTTTCCTTAAGTGCAAGCTGGATAGCTTCATAAAATGAAATGCCTTTGTCCTGCGCAATAACCTCTATATTGTTAATTGTGACGCTGCCGATTCCTCTCGGCGGTACATTAATAATTCTCTTAAGGCTTATATCGTCAGACGGGTTAACTATTATTTTAAGAAACGCGAGGATATCCTTTATTTCCTTTCGCTTGTAAAACTCAGTACCGCCAACCATCTTGTAGGGGATGCACAGTCGAAGAAGCTCCTCTTCGATTAATCTGGATTGCGAGTTGGTTCTAAAAAATATGGCGATATCTTTGTAATCGTACTCTGTGGATTTTTTAAGTCCGGCTATTTGAGAAGAAATATGCCTGGCTTCGTCTTTGTCATCGCTTGCTTCGTAGTAGCTTATAAGCTCACCGGCGTCATTTACGGTGTGAAGGTTTTTTTCGTGCCGGTTCTTATTATGAGTTATTAGCTTATTTGCAGCTTCAAGTATATTTTTTGTTGATCTATAGTTCTGCTCAAGCTTTACGATTTTAGCATCTGAGAAATCTTTCTCAAAGTTGAGAATATTTTTTATGTCAGCTCCGCGCCAGCCGTAAATAGACTGATTGTCATCGCCGACGACAAAAATATTGCGGTGTTTTCTCGAAAGCATTTCTACTATCTTATATTGCACATGGTTTGTATCCTGATACTCATCCACAAGTATATGATGGAACTGATTTTGATAACTATCTAAAACGTCGAGATTTTTCTCAAAAAGCTTTACAGTCAAGTGAAGGAGGTCTCCGAAATCAAGCGCGTTTGATTTTCTAAGCTCTTCCTCGTATAAGGAGTATATCCTCTGAACATTCTTATCGTATTCATTTAATTCCGGGTCGTGGGGACCGATTCCCTTGTTTTTGGCCCCGTCAATCTGAGACCGTGCTGATTTGGGGCTTATAAGCCTTTCCCCGATGTTTAGCCTTCCCATGCAGTCTTTGATCAGCTTCAGCTGGTCTGAGTCGTCATAGATACTAAAATCACGGCTATATCCCTCAAGCTTATTAATGTCCCTTTTTAGAATTCTGAGACAAGTGGAATGAAATGTCCCGATCCAGATGTTCTTGGCTTCACTACTGGCAATTTTAGCCACTCTCTGCTTCATTTCGTTTGCTGCTTTATTTGTAAAAGTTACGGCAAGAATGTTATAGGGCCTGACCTTTCGCTCGGAAACAAGATGTGAGATTCTCTCTGTGATTATCCGTGTTTTCCCTGAACCGGCGCCCGCGAGCACGAGCAGCGGCCCGCCTTCGTGTCTGACTGCCTGTTCCTGTGGTTCATTCAAGAAGTTTTTTTTAATGGACGGCATACTCATATTATAAAATGTTTGTCATGGATATTAAATCAGAGGATTTATAATTCTAAGCCGTTACTATTTGTAAAAAAAGTATATCAATTATTGGCTGGGCCGAGAGGATTCGAACCTCTACAACTGGCGTCAAAGGCCAGGGTCCTACCATTAGACGACGGCCCATCCAAGAACGTGAGTATGTTACCAAGAATTTATATCCTTATCAATAAAATCTTCGTAATCTTTATAATTTTTCCGCGAAATGCTGAATTTTAACAGTCATGTATAATATTCTTGACAGGTAGCGAATAATATAAGAAACTTATGCGTTTTGTAACTTGATGAGCGCGTAGCTCAGGGGTAGAGCGCTTGCTTGACATGCAAGAGGTCGCTGGTTCAAATCCTGCCGTGCTCACCACTTGAAATAAAAATATGAGTGATATAAACATACAACTCCCTGACGGAGAGAATAAATCATTCCCTAAAGGCACGACTGTAGGGGAAATAATAGATTCTATCGGAGCTCAAAACTCCGCTGTCGGTGCCAGGGTCAATGGAAGCCTGGCCGATTTCTATTTTGAAATAGATTCTGACGCAGTGCTTGAGCCGATTAAAATGAATTCTGAGGAAGGGCTTTATTTTATTCGCCATACGGCGGCCCACATAATGGCGGAAGCGGTTCAGAGTTTGTTCCCGGAGGCTAAAGTCACAATCGGGCCTGTAATAGATAATGGTTTCTATTACGATTTTGAGTATTCCAGGGGCTTTACACCTGAAGATTTAGAGAAAATCGAAAAGAAAATGAAAGAGATTGTTGATCAGAAGAAACCTCTCGTAAGAAAAAAGGTTTCAAGGGATGACGCAATCAGTATTTTTGATAAAGACGGTGAGAACTACAAAGTTGAAATAGTAAACGATCTTCCATCAGATGAGCCTATAACGATTTATGACCAGGAAGGCTGGTATGACCTATGCCGTGGGCCCCATGCTCCATCAACCGGGTTTGTAAAGGCATTTAAGCTCCTGAACTCAGCAGGTGCCTACTGGAGAGGGGACGAGAAAAACGCGATGCTTCAACGTATATATGGCACAGCGTTCTGGGATAGGAAAGAACTCAAGAAATATCTGGACAGATTGGAAGAAGCTAAAAAGCGCGATCATAGGAAGCTTGGAAAAGAGCTCGACCTGTTCAGCATTCAGGAAGAAGTGGGGGCCGGGCTTGTTTTATGGCATCCCAAAGGGTCGAGGATAAGAAGAGTAATTGAGGATTATTGGCGTGAGAAACATGAGGAATACGGCTACGAACTTCTATACACGCCGCATATAGCACATATAGATCTATGGAAAACAAGCGGCCATTTGGATTTTTATAATGAGAATATGTTTCCCCGAATGGACTTTGAAAACACAGAATATCAGCTGAAGCCCATGAACTGTCCTTTTCACATTATGATTTACAAAACGAACCTCAGAAGTTATAGGGACCTTCCGCTTAGATGGGCAGAAATAGGGACAGTATACAGGTATGAACGCTCGGGTGTGCTGCACGGACTCTTAAGAGTAAGAGGGTTTTCCCAGGACGATGCCCATATTTTCTGCAGGCCCGACCAGATTGAAGAGGAAGTGATTGGAGTTCTTGATCTGATGATCCTCTTTCTAAGCACATTCGGATTTGATGACTACGAGATTTATCTTTCGACAAGACCCGATAAATTTGTGGGAGATGTCGACGTATGGGACAGATCGACCGATGCGCTAAGAAACGCCCTTGATTCAAAAGGACTACAGTACGAAGTTGATGAAGGCGGCGGAGCATTCTACGGACCTAAAATTGACCTTAAAATTAAAGATGTATTAGGCAGAGCTTGGCAGTGCTCAACAGTTCAGGTAGATTTTAACCTTCCTGAAAGGTTTGACATGACCTTTGTAGGCGAGGACAATGTACGTCATCAGACTATAATGATCCACAGGGCTATATTCGGCTCGATGGAAAGATTTTTTGGGGTGTTGGTCGAGCATTACGGGGGAGCGTTTCCACTGTGGCTAAGTCCTGTTCAGATGCGGATAGCAACTATTGGAGATGAGCAGGTTGAATATGGAGAAAAGGTTTTTAAAACCCTGAAGGAAAACGGTATGAGAGTAGAAAAAGATTTTAGAAACGAAAAATTAGGTTTTAAGGTCAGGGAAGCCCAGCTTGAGAAAATTCCCTATCTGCTGGTTATCGGTAATAATGAAATGGAATCGGGCACAGTCGCGCCCAGAAAACTGGGAGGTAAAAATTTACCCACTATGACAGTTGATGAATTTATAAATTTTATAGAATCAGAGCTTGACCCCCAGAAGTGGCGGGAGGTTGAGTAGAGATAGCTAGAGTGAAAGGAAGAAGATACAGTAAACCTAAAGAACCGGAAGTTAGGATAAACCAGCGGATCAGGGCCAGAGAAGTGAGGCTTGTGGATTCGGACGGGGGCCAGTTGGGAGTGGTTAGTATACAAGAGGCTCTGGATTTGTCGGAGCAGAGAGGTGTTGATCTTGTGGAAGTTGCGCCAAATGCCAATCCACCCGTTTGCAGGTTGATGGATTACGGGAAGTATAAATATGAATTAAAAAAACAGGCGGCAGCTAAAAAACAAAAATCGCAGACTGTAAAAGAAATAAAGTTCCGGCCTAATATTGGGGACCATGATCTTGATGTTAAAATTAACCACATCAGGGAATTTTTAGAAGACGACAATAAAACTAAGATTAGAATATTTTTTAGAGGCAGAGAAATTGTGCACCCTGAGCTGGGGAGGAAGCTGGCTGAAAAAATTCTTGAAAGGGTAGCAGATTTGGGCGGTGTGGATACACCTCCTAAAATGGAAGGTAAGAATTTAACAATGGTGATTATGCCAAAGAAAAATACTCAAGAGAAAAAAACTCAAGGTAGGACAGAAAATGCCGAAGAACAAAATGAAGTCAAATAGGAGCGCGGCCAAAAGATTTAAGCTTACGGGCAGTGGCAAGATTAAAAGGGCCCATGGAGGCGGCAGCCATTTGAATGCAAAGAAATCCAGAAAGCGTAAGAGAAGGCTCAACGAGACTGAATTTTTAAGCGGTTCAGTGGCAAAGAGAATAAAGACTTATGTGCCTTATTAATTTAGTGTCAATTAAATCTTAGGAGATAGAAATGAGAGTAAAAAGAGGAGTTCCTTCAAGAAAAAGAAGAAAAAGGCTCTTAAAACAGGCCAAAGGTTACTGGGGTAGAAGAAAAAACAATATCCGAAGAGCTAAGGAAACTGTAATCCGCGCTTTGGCTTTTGCGTATAGGGACAGACGTCAAAGAAAAAGAGATTTTAGAAGACTCTGGATTGCCAGAATAAACGCTGCTGTAAGGCCCTATGGTCTTTCTTACAGCAAGTTTATGGGTTCTTTGAAAAAAGCGGGTGTAGAGCTCGATAGAAAGGCCCTTTCCGAAATGGCGATAAGGGAACCTGAAAGTTTCAAGGCTGTAGTAGATGTAGCCAAATCAGGATTAAATTAACAACTTTAGATTATTCCTATAATATTGCGTGTGGTTTAAGCAGCATCCAGTTTTAAAAAATATAACTAATAAAACAACTAAACCGTGTGCGGGTCGCTCTTAAGAGGGCATCCCGCGCATATGGGGTTACTTCTCTTGCAATGTTCTTTACCAGCTTTTACCAGCAAGGCATGATATTCGTTAAAAATCTCTGGAATATTTTCCAAGGCATCCATAAAAATTTCCTGCATTTCATCGTAATTAGTATGCTCCGGAACAAGCCCATGCCTTGAAAGTATTCTGTATGTATAAGTGTCGACAACGAAGACAGGTTTATCACCACCGTACAATAGTATGCAGTCGGCAGTTTCAGGACCAATACCCTTAATTTCAAGAAGTCTGTTTCTAAGCAAGTTAACTTCCTCATCAAACATTTTTTCCAGGCTGTCCTCGTAGGAGCTGCTTAGGAATTCTAAAAAACTTTTTATTTTATGAGCTTTTTGGTTGTAATAACCTGACGGCCTGATAAGCCTGGCAAGCTCCTGGGTGGTAAGTAGTTTCAGTTTATCAACCGAAATCAAGTTTAGTCTTTTTAAGTTGTTGATTGCTTTTTCCACATTAGACCAGGCAGTGTTCTGAGTCAGAATTGCCCCGACGATACATTCAAGCTGAGAATCCCCGGGCCACCAACCCTGAGGCCCGTATTCTTCATAGAGCAATCTGTAAATGCTTTTAATGCGGTCAGTATTATTCATTTCAGCTGATTATGGTTTTATATTATGGAAAGCTTCAACAGTCTATTGTGTTATGGCCTTGTTCTGAGCTTTGGCCGAACTATTGTAATAGGTCATAGCCTCGGGCAACCATCTCTGTAAATTATTTATCCTTGTTTGATACCCGGGGTGTGTGGATAAAAATTCAGGAGGTTTAGATTTCCCTGCTGATGCTGCTTCCATTCTCTCCCAGAATCCTATGGCTTCTCTTGGATCATAACCAGCTTTTGCCATGTAGATAAGTCCGATTCTGTCAGCTTCGGACTCCTGGGATCTACCAAAAGGTAACAGCACACCTACATTGGCGCCGAGCCCGTATGCCTGCATTACTGCTTCATAAACATATGGGTCGCTCCCGCCCATTGCAGCGCCTATACCGACGGCTCCCAATTGAGCCAATACTCCAGTAGAAACTCTTTCCCCTCCGTGCCGCGCCGCAACATGAGCGACCTCGTGGGCCATAACGGTCGCTAGCCCCGCGTCAGTCTCCGCTACTGGCAGTATCCCTGTATATACTGCTACCTTCCCACCGGGCAGAGCGAAAGCATTAATCTGCTCGTCGTCTTTTATAACAGCAAACTCCCAATCATAGCCTTGTGTATGCGAAACAGCGGCTATTCTCTGACCAACTCTAGTGACGGCTTCGTTATAGGATTGATTAGTCGAGATTGTCTCGTTTTTTAGAACTTCCTTATAGGCGGTGAGGCCCATCTCGTTCTCTTGAGACTGAGTTAGAATTATAAATTGATTGCGTCCGGTAACCGGAGCTTTGTAACAGGAAATGATTGTTACAGACGATACTGTTAATATT